>NZ_JAUPWM010000003.1:0-468053 GCF_032436795.1 Streptomyces sp. P9(2023) | reverse complement strand
ACCGGGCGGAGGCCGAGCGGCTCCACCTCGTGCACTACCGCGAACTCGCCCGCCACGCCGACCCCGCACTCCGCGGCGGCGGCCAGGTCCGGGCGATGGCCTGGTTCCGGACCGAGTACGAGAACCTGCGCACCGCCCTGCGCCGCGCCGTCGCCGCCGGGGACGAACACGAGGCGCTCCTGCTCGTCCACTGCCTCCTCTGGTACTGGCAGATGCGCGACCTCCGGGCCGACGCCCGGCACTGGGCCGAGGTCGTCGCCGGCCTCGGGCCCGACCCCTTCGCCACGCCGGCCGCCCCCGTCGTACCGCTCCACGAGCCCTGTACGGCCGCGCCCCCGCCGCTGAGCGAGGAGCAGCTGTGGGAGGCCCGGCGCGGGGTGCGGCTGATCGGGCTGCTCAACATGGACCACATGATGGGCGACTGGACCTCCCCCGAGGGCGTCGCGCGGCTGAAGCGGATCACCACCGCCTACCGGCCCGGGCTCCCGCAGCTCTGCCGGCTGCCCGGCTCCTTCGTCGTCTTCGCCGTCATCCTCGTGGGCGAGGCGGGCCGGATGCGTGAACTGCTCGACGCCACCGTGGAGTCCTGCCGCCGCCTCGGCCACGACTGGGATCTCGCCAACGCCCTCCAGCTCCGCGCCAACATGCTGGCCAACCGCGCCGACTGGGCCGGCGACGCGGCGGCCGACGCCGACGAGAGCCTGGAGATCTTCATCCGCCTCGACGACTCCTGGGGCGCGGCCGAGGCCCTCTCCTCACGGGGCGAGGCCCGCGAGCGGCAGCTCAGCTTCGAGGGCGCGGCCGAGGACTACGCCGCCGCCATCGGCTACGCCGAGCGGATCGGCGCGCAGTCCCAGATGGCGCTGCTGCGCGCCCGGTACGCCGACATGCTGTCCCTGACCGGTCACGCCGAGGAGGCGGAGCAGATCCTGCGCGAGGTCCTGGCGGCCGGTGAGAACCGCGGGCACGAACCGGTACTGGCCGCCCGGCTCTTCCTGGCGATGCTGCTCGGCCGGACCGGCCGCACCGCCGAGGCCCGCGCGCAACTGAAGGCGCTCATGGACGACTTCAGCTCCGAGACCCTGTCGATCTTCGGCGGGTTCACCCTCGGCGGCCTGGCCTGGCTGGACAACCTCGACGGGCAGTACGCTTCGGCGCTCGACCTCGCCCGGGAGGCCCTGGAGCGATCCCTCGGCTCCCTGTCGATGATGGTCGCCCCCCAGATGCCGGCGATCCATCTGATCATCGCCGCCTGGGCCCTCGCCGGTCTCGGCGGCCGCGACGCGGAGCTCGGCGCCCGGCTCCTCGGAGCGCACACGGGCCTGTTGCCGGAGGGGCACCTGCTCCTGCCGACCGAGCGCGACAACGTGGAGCGCGCCGAGGAGCTGGCCCGCTCCGTCCTCGGCGACGGGGCGTTCGAGGCCGCGTACGCCGAGGGCGGCGGCCTCTCCTTGGAGGAGGCCGCCGCCCTGCTCGTGCGCGCCGACGCGATCCAGGGGCGCGCCGAGTACTGAACCCCGTGTCCTGAACCCCCGTACGGCTCAGGTCTTCTTGCGGAACTTGGCCACCGCGAGCGGCGCGGTCACGGCCGTGATCACCACGGCCCAGCCGAGCGTCATCCACACCGAGTCGCCCACGGGGGTGCCGTTGATCATGGCCCGGGCGGCGTCGGCGAGGTTCGACAGCGGGTTGTAGTCGGTGAAGGTCTCCAGCCAGCCGGGCATCGAGGTCGGCGGGGCGAAGATCGAGGAGCCGAACTGCAGCGGCATCAGAACGATCATGGCCATCCCCTGGACGGCCTGGGCCGTCTTCAACGCGAGACCCAGCAGGATGAAGATCCACATCAGCGACGCGCCGAAGACCATGGACAGACCGATCGCGCCGAAGAGGTCCAGGATCGAGCCCTTGATCTCCAGGCCCAGCAGGAAGCCCATGCCGAGCAGGATCGCGGTGGCGATCATCATCCGGCCGATCTCGACGACGATCTTCGCTATGAGGACGGAGGACCGGGCGATCGGCATCGTACGGAACCGGTCCATGACCCCCTTCTTGAAGTCGTCGTTGATGCCCGTGCCCACGGCCATGGCGATGTTCATGCCCATCATCGCCATCAGGCCGGGGACCACGTAGTTCACGTACGCGTCGTTGTTGCCCTTGCCGGAGATCGCGCCGCCGAAGACGTACACGAAGAGCAGGACGAAGATGATCGGCATCAGGACGACGTCGAACATCGACTCCGGGTCCTGCTTGATCTGCAGCGCGTTGCGCCGCGCCAGGGCGCCGATGTGGCGGAGGTTGGCCCGCAGGCCGATCCGCCCCTCGTCGACGGGCGCCCGCTTCACCGGGGCGGGGCCGTCGTCGAGAGCCTTGGTGATCGTGGTCGTGGTGCTCATGCGGCGACCTCCTCGGTGATCGTGTCGGAAGCGGACGACTTCTCGCCCGTGATGGCGAGGAACACCTCGTCCAGGCTGGGCAGATGGGTGCCGATGTGCGCGATGCCGAAGCCGCGCGCGCCCAGCAGGCCCACGACGGCGGTCAGCTGCTCGTCGCTGAGGATCGGCACGTACAGCGCGCCCTCGTCGGGGACGACCGTCGAACCGGCGATCCCGTCGAGACCGGACTCGCGCAGGGCCGCGGACATGGCCGGCAGGTCGGCCGGGTCCACGGGGCGGACCTTCAGCGTGCGGCCGCCGACCCGGGCCTTGAGCTCGTCCACCTTGCCGTTGGCGATGACCTTGCCCCGGTCGATGACCGTCAGCTCGCTCGCGAGCTGCTCGGCCTCCTCCATGTACTGCGTGGTGAGCAGGACGGTCACCCCGTCGGCGACCATGCTCTGCACCTCGTCCCAGACCTCGTTGCGGGTGCGCGGGTCGAGGCCGGTGGTGGGCTCGTCCAGGTAGAGGACGGCCGGGCGGCCGATCATCGACGCGGCGAGGTCCAGCCGGCGGCGCATACCGCCGGAGTACTGCATCGCGGGCCGCTTGGCGGCCTCGGTGAGCGAGAACCGCTCCAGGAGCTCGTCGGCGCGGCGGCGGGCGTCCGCGCGGGAGAGATCGAGCAGCCGCCCGATCATGTACAGGTTCTCCCAGCCGGACAGCTTCTCGTCGACCGAGGCGTACTGCCCGGTCAGGCCTATGGTGCGGCGGAGCTGCCTGGGCTGCTTCACCACGTCGTAGCCGGCGACGGTGGCGGTCCCGGAGTCCGGGACGATCAGGGTGGACAGGCAGCGGACGAGGGTGGTCTTGCCGGCGCCGTTCGGACCGAGCACGCCGAGGACCGTGCCCTCCCGGACGTCGAGGTCGACCCCGTCGAGGGCCTTCGTCTCGCCGTAGTGCTTCACGAGGCCTCGTACCTCGACGGCGTTGTGCGTGGATCGCGTCATGGGCCCCACTACACCAGGCACCACCGACAACGCACCGACAGAAGACCTACAGGGGGTCGACATCCCGGGAGCGGACGACCGACAGCCCGCCGATGGGGGAGGGTCGGCGGGCTGTGGTCCGTGCCACTGTGGCTAGTGGAAGGTGTGCTCCTCGGCGGGGAACGCCCCGCCGGTGACGTCCTCCGCGAAGGCCTTGGCGGCGTCGCCGAGGGTCGCGCGAAGGTTCGCGTACTGCTTGGTGAAGCGCGGCACCTTGCCGCCGGTGAGCCCGGCCATGTCGGTCCAGACGAGGACCTGGGCGTCGGTGTCGGGTCCCGCGCCGATGCCGATGGTCGGGATGTGCAGGGAGCGGGTGACCTCGGCGGCCAGTTCGGCCGGGACGAGTTCGAGGACGACGGCGAAGGCGCCCGCGTCCTGGGCCGCCTTGGCGTCGCTGAGCAGCCGGTGCGCGGCCTCGTCGCTGCGGCCCTGCACCCGGTAGCCCATGGTGTTCACGGACTGCGGGGTCAGGCCCAGGTGGGACATGACCGGGATGCCGGCCTGGACGAGCAGCTCGGTCTGCGGCAGAGACCTTTCGCCGCCCTCCAGCTTGACCGCGCCGACGCCCGCGTCCTTGACGAGCCGGGTCGCGTTGCGCAGGGCCTGGACGGGCCCTTCCTGGTACGAACCGAAGGGGAGGTCGCCGACGACGAGGGCGCGCTTGGTGCCCCGTACGACGGCGGCGGACAGGAGGGTCATCTCGTCCATCGTGACGGGCACGGTGCTCTCGTACCCGAGATGGCAGTTGCCCATGGAGTCGCCGACGAGCACGACCGGGATGCCGGCCTCGTCGAAGACGGACGCGGTCATCGCGTCGTAGGCGGTGAGCATGGGCCACTTCTCGCCACGGGTCTTCGCGGCGGCGATGTCGTGGACCGTGATACGGCGCGTGCCCTTGCCTCCGTACAGCGCCTTGCTGCTGTCGGGGGACTGCTTCTGGGCAGACTGAAGCGTCATGGTGAACGGCTCCTTCGTCATCTCGAGGCGCCCTGACGGCGTCCCCGGACCACATCCATGGTGGCACTTCCCCGAGCGACCGGGGAAGTGGGGCGAAGTGGCGCTGTTCACACCGCCGCGACGGAAGAATTCGGGGCGTAGTTACGAATGTGCGCGTTCTGTCACAGCCATCCGGTCCGGCGGCCGGAACCGGAACCCGCCGCGCCGCCTTGTCGTCCCTCGTGGCAGTACGACGGGCCCGGCATCACCTAGTGTCGATTCCGGGTCACGGGGCACGTCAGCAGGACGGCAAGGCAGCGGCAAGGCAGCGGCAAGGCAGTGAGGACTGAGTGATGGCGCGGGTGGACATGGCGGAGACCGAGAACGGCGGCGCCGGGGACGAGCGCTCCGGATCCCGGTTCCGATCGGCGTTCGACCGCCTGCGCGGTGACCGGGGCATCTGGCGCCGCGGCATCGTCCTGGCCGTCTGCGCGGTGCTGCTCACCCTGCTGATGGTCTTCCACGCCGACATCCCCAACCGGATCGGCAACCTGGGCAGCCTCACCGAGACCTTCCTGCCCTGGCTGGGCGTTCTCGTGCCGGTCCTGCTGGTCCTGGCCGTGCTGCGGCGCTCGGCGACCGCGCTGATCGCCCTGCTCGTGCCGGCCGTGGTCTGGGTGAACCTCTTCGGGGGCCTGATCACCGACAAGTCGGAGGCGGGCGGCGACGTCACCTTCGCCACCCACAACGTGAACGCCGACAACCCCGACCCCGAGGGCACCGCCCGGCAGATCGCCGAGTCCGGCGCGGACGTGGTGGCCCTGGAGGAGCTGAAGGGCGAGGTCGTCCCGGTCTACGAGAAGGGCCTGGCCGACACGTACAAGTACCACTCCGTGCAGGGCACGGTCGGCCTGTGGAGCAAGTACCCGCTGCGCGGTGCGGGGCCGGTCGACATCGGGATGGGCTGGACCCGGGCGATGCGCGCCACCGTCGCCACGCCGAAGGCCGAGGTGGCGGTCTACGTCGCCCACCTGCCGTCGGTACGGGTCAAGATGAACGCGGGCTTCACGGCCAACCAGCGCGACAACAGCGCGAACCTGCTGGGCGAGGCGATCGCCGGCGAGCCGCAGGAGCGGATCGTCCTGCTCGGCGACCTCAACGGGACGATGAACGACCGCGCGCTCAACGCCGTCACCGCGCAGATGCGCTCCACCCAGGGCGCGTCCGGCGACGGCTTCGGCTTCAGCTGGCCGACGTCGTTCCCGATGGCACGGATCGACCAGATCCTGGTGAAGGGCGTGGAACCGGTCTCCTCGTGGACCCTCCCGGCGACGAAGAGCGACCACCTGCCGATCGCGGCCCGCGTCACCCTCTGACCCCTGCGGGCAATCGCCTACTGGCTCGGGGACTCGCGCCAGCGGTTCGTGATCGGGAGGCGGCGGTCCTTGCCGAAGCCCTTCGCCGAGATTTTGGTGCCCGGCGGGTACTGGCGCCGCTTGTACTCCGCCGTGTCCACCATCCGCAGCGTCCGCGTCACCAGCTCCTCCTCGAAACCGGCCGCGACGATCGCGTCCCGGCCCTGGTCGCGGTCGACGTACATCGCGAGGATCCGGTCCAGGACGTCGTAGTCCGGCAGGGAGTCGGTGTCGACCTGGTCCGGGCGCAGCTCGGCGCTCGGCGGCTTGGTGATCGAGCTCTCCGGGATCGGCGGGGTCATCCCGCGCTCCTCGGCCGCCCGGTTGCGCCAGCGCGCGAGCCGGAACACGGTCGACTTGTAGACATCCTTGATCGGCCCGTACGCGCCCACCGAGTCGCCGTACAGCGTCGAGTACCCCACCGCCAGCTCGGACTTGTTGCCCGGCGCGAGCACGAGGTGACCCTCCTCGTTGGAGATCGCCATCAGCATCGTGCCGCGCAGCCGGGACTGCAGGTTCTCCTCCGCGAGACCGGTGAGACCGAGCGCCCCCATGTACGCGTCGAACATCGGCTCGATCGACACCGTACGGAAGTTGAGCCCGGTGCGCCGGGCAAGGTCCGCCGCGTCGCCGCGCGAGTGGTCCGAGGAGTACTTCGACGGCATCGAGACGCCGTACACGTTCCGCGCGCCGACCGCGTCGCAGGCGATCGAGGCGACGAGCGCCGAGTCGATGCCGCCCGAGAGCCCGATGAGCACCGAACGGAAGCCGTTCTTCGCGATGTACGCGCGCAGGCCCACGACCAGCGCCGAGTACACCTCCTCGTCGTCGTCGAGCCGGTCCGCGTATCCGCCCGTCAACTCCCGCTCGTAGGCGGGCAGCGGGTCCTCGGAGAGGATCACCCGGTCGATCCGCAGCCCGTCGTCCACACGTTGTCCATCAGCGACCGCGTCGCGGGCGCTCGGCGCGTCGGGGGCGGCGGCCGGCAGGTCGAGGTCCACGATCACCGTGCCCTCGGAGAACTGCGGGGCGCGCGCCACGACCTCGCCGTTCGCGTCGACCACGATCGAGTCGCCGTCGAAGACCAGCTCGTCCTGGCCGCCGATCATCGCGAGGTACGCGGTCGTGCAGCCGGCCTCCTGGGCGCGCTTGCGGACCAGTTCGAGCCGGGTGTCGTCCTTGTTCTGCTCGTACGGCGAGGCGTTGATGGAGAGCAGCAGTCCGGCGCCTGCGCTGCGGGCGGCCGGCACCCTGCCGCCCTCCTGCCACAGGTCCTCGCAGATCGCGAGGGCCACGTCGACGCCGTGGACCCGGACGACCGGCATGGTGTCGCCCTGGACGAAGTAGCGGAACTCGTCGAACACCCCGTAGTTGGGCAGGTGGTGCTTGGCGAACCGCAGCACCACCTCGCCCCGGTGCAGGACCGCGGCGGCGTTCTCCGGGGAGCCGGCGGGCCGGCCGAGCCGGGGCTCGGCGCGTTCCGAACGGTCCAGATAGCCGACGACCACCGGCAACTCCCCGAAGCCCTCGGCGTCGAGGGTCCGGGCGAGCGCCCGCAGGGCGGTCCGGGACGCCTCGACGAAGGACGCGCGCAGCGCGAGGTCCTCGACGGGGTAGCCGGTCAGCACCATCTCCGGGAACGCGACCAGATGCGCGCCCTGCTCGGCGGAGTGCCGGGTCCAGTGGACGATCGCCTCGGCGTTGGCGGCGAGATCGCCGACGGTCGAGTCGATCTGATTCAGAGCGAGGCGTAGTTGAGGCACCCGCCCAGTGTAATCGTCAGACCGACGCTATGTCCTGGCGAACAGGACATCGGGACGCCGGACATCGGGGGCTACTTCGTCGGGCCGATCCAGATCGCGTTCTCGTACTCGACGACCTTCGGGCCCACCTCGATCTGCATCTCCCCGTCCGCGTCGGCGGAGAGGGAGAACGCGAAGTCGCTCTTGGCCTGCTTGCCGGGGAGCACCTTGCCCCGGAACATCTCGGTCGCGTCGCTGCCGTCGAAGATCGCGGAGGCGGGCGAGCCGTCCGCGTCGCTCGCGTCCGGCAGGGCGGTGGAGACGTCGAGGGTCGCCTTGCTGCCGTTGACGATCGTGATCGTGACCTGGAACGCGCTGTCGCCCTTCTCGTACCCCGCGGCGAACTGGTCGGGCTTGTAGGCGCGCGGCTTGGAGACCGTCACCTTGACGCCGTCCGGGTACGTGAAGGTCTCGCCGAACTTCAGCGCCGCCGGGGCGGCCTCGGTGGGCTCGGCCTCGGGCTCGGTGTCGCTCGTGGCGCCGGGCGCGCCGGGGGCGGTGGGGGCCGTGGAGACCCGCTCCCGCTCGCGGATCCCCTCGTCGATGTCCTTCCTGAACTCGTCCACGGCCACGGCCAGGATGATCAGCCAGGCGATCGAGGCGACGATCGTGAGCGCGCCGAGGATCAGGCCGGAGAGGGCCACGCCCTTGTTCGTGGCCTCGCCCTTACGGCCCCGGGAGTGGCCGATGGCGCCGAAGATCAGGGCCAGTACGCCCAGGATCGCGCCGAGCCAGAAGGTGAGGGGGAAGAGCCCGAAGAGCAGACCCACGATGCCCAGGACGAGCGCGGCGACGCCGAGCCCGTTGCGGGGCGGCTGGAACGGGGGCGGCATCCCCGGCATGCCAGGTATGCCCGGCATCCCAGGTATGCCCATCGGGGACATCCCGGTCGGGGACATCCCCATCGAGGGCATCCCGGTCGGGGGCGTGCCGGGCGGCGTCGAGGGCGGAGGACCCCAGGGGTTCTTGTCCGGGGTGTCGGCGGGCGTGGTCATGCGGGGTCCTCCGGGATGGCTGAGCTGTGAGCCTGACGTCGGGCCAGCTGATTATGGAGGAGCCGGTGGTTCTGTGATCGACCGGTGTCGCCGAACCCGGCCGGGTCCGCCACCCCGACCAAGGGGACCTCGCGCCGCCCGCATAGCATCAGATGCCACTATGTCCCTTTCCTGGCCCGGCCCCGCGCGAGCCACCGCCGTCCTGCTCGCCCTCGGCGCGCTCGCGTACACCGCCTGGGTCCTCGAAGTCGTCGTGCGGACCGGCCTCGACCCGGTCCGGACGTACGTCTCCGAACTCGCCGCCACCGACCAGCCCCTCGGCGGCCTCTTCCGCGCGACCGACCTCACCGCCGGCCTCCTCGTCCTCGCGGCGGCCGCGACGGCGCTCCTGACCGGCCGGGGCCGCCGCCGGGCCGGGACCGACAGCTCCTCAGAAGCCCCCGGCCGAAGCCCAGGTGGCCCAAAAGGCCGCAACCCCGGGCGCCTCGTCCTCGTCGGCTGGGTCGCCCTCGCGCTCTTCGGCGCCGCCACCGCCCTCGACTCGCGGCTGCCGCTCAGCTGCACGCCCACCGCCGACCCGGAGTGCGCCGCCCGTGAGACCGCCGGGCTCGTCCCGGCCACCCACACGGCCCATGCCGTCAGCTCCGGCCTCGCCATGACGGGGGCGCTCTGCGCCATGCTCGCCCTGACCGTCGCCGCCCGCCGCTACGGCCTGTGGCGGCCCCTGGCCCGTACCGGCCCCGCCCTCCTCGTCCTGCAACTGGTCGCCACCCTCTGGACCCTGGCCGCCGTCGCCGCGTTCGAGGCGGGCGGGGACACCTGGTCCCTGGGGGCCGGGCAGCGGCTGCAGGTCCTGCTCGTGGCAGTCTGGCTCGCGGTACTCGCCGTGTCCGTGGCCAGGGAGAGAGCGTGACCGTGTTCGTACGGGTCGGGGGCGTCGCCCACCACGTCGTCGTCGAAGGCACCGGGCCCGTCTGCGTGCTCAGCGCCGGCCTCGGGATGAGCTGGTTCGACTGGGACCCGGTCGTCCCGCTGCTCGCCCCCCACCGCACCGTCGTCCGCTTCGACCGCCCCGGCCACGGCCTGTCCGCCCCGGCCGCCGTCGCGCCGTCCGCGACGGGCGAGGCCCACCGGATCGCCGGCCTCCTGGACGCGTTGGCCCGGCTTGTCCCGCCCGGCCCTGTCACCGTCGTCGCGCACTCCATCGCCGGGTTCCACGCGGAGGCCTTCGCCCGGCTGCACCCGGCCCGTACCGCCGGGCTCGTCCTCGTCGACGCGTCCGTCGAGGAGCACGCCCGTACCCCCGCCGCCCCCGCGCTGCGCACCGCCGCCGCCCGCGGCCTCGGCACCCTGCTGTCCGCCGCCGGAGCCCCGGCCGCCCTCGGACCGGCGGTCCGCCGCGCCACCGTACGGCTCTCCCGCGCCGGCGGCGGCGACCCGGCCCCCGCCGACCTCGTACGCCGCTGCTACACCACCTCGCGCGTGCTGCACGGCACGCTCCTGGAGAACACCCACTACCGCGCCGTCGCCGCCGAACTCCTCGCCCTGCGCGAGCGCCACCCGCTGCCGCCCGGCGTCCCCGTCACCGTCCTCGCGGCCCCGGACGGCTCCGCCCGCTGGGCGCGCCGCCAACGCGCACTGGCCCGCCGGCTCGACGCCCGCTACGAGGGCGTCGAACCGTCGGGCCACCTGATGATGCTGGACCGCCCGGACGCGGTGGCACGGGCGGTACTTGGTCAGGCGGTGCTGCGTCAGGCAGTACCTGGTCAGGCGGTACCGGGTCAGGCGGGCGACGCCGCGTAGACGCTCTCGCAGAACGCCTTGAGCTGCTCGTCCGAGATGTGCTGGGCGAGGTCGGCCTCGCTGATCATGCCGACCAGTCTCTTGTTCTCGATGACGGGGAGCCGGCGGATCTGATGGCTCTCCATCTCGTCGAGCACCGCGTCGACGTCCGCGCCCGCGTCGATCCACCGCGGGGTGCCCTGTGCCATCTCGCCGCAGGTGATCTTCGACGGGTCGTGGCCCATGGCCACACAGCCGACCACGATGTCGCGGTCCGTGATGATGCCGCAGAGCCGTTCGTTCGCGTCCGCGATCGGCAGGGCTCCGACGTTGAGGTCGCGCATCATCTGGGCCGCGCGGTCGAGCGTCTCGTGTTCCGGGATCCAGCGGGCCCCGGAGTGCATGATGTCCTTCGCCGTGGTCATGGGGTGCGTACCTCCGTAGCAACGTCGTCGTACGTACGTCCCCGAGCGTCAACCATTGTCCGCGTACGAGGCGGCCCCCGCGACCGCTGGGGTCACGGGGGCCGTCGTACGGGCCGTCGTACGGGCCGTCCGGGTCAGGAGCGCGGCTTCGCGCCCCGGGCCTTCAGCAGGTCGGCCATCAGCCCCATCTCGGATTGCTGCCCCTCGATCATGCCCTGCGCGAGGTTCCGCTCGATGTCCACCGAGCACTTCTCCACACAGCCCTGGGCCATGTGCACACCGCCCTTGTGGTGGTCGGTCATCAGCTGGAGGTAGAGGATCTCCGCCTCCTTGCCACTGGCCTTGCGGAGCCGGTCCATCTCCGCCTTCGTCGCCATGCCCGGCATCAGCGCGGCCTCGAGCGGACCGGTGCCGCCGTTCCCGCCCATGCCCATGCCCATCCAGGCCATCGGCTTGGTGCCCGACTCGACCTTCGGCAGCCCCCACATGTCCAGCCAGCCCAGCATCATGCCGCGCTGGTTGGCCTGGGTGTTGGCGATGTCGTACGCGAGCCGGCGCACCTCCACGTCGTCGGTGCGGTCCCGGACGATGAACGACATCTCGACGGCCTGCTGGTGATGGACCGACATGTCACGCGCGAAGCCGGCGTCCGCCGAGGCCGACGTGGGGGTCGCCGGCGCCTCCTCCCGCTCGGCGGAGGCGACCGTGAGGGCGCCCCCGGCGAAGAGCAGTGCGAGCACGACGGCGGCGATCGAGGCCCCGTGCGTACGCGTCAGCTTCACTGGGTGCCCCCGATGCCACCGGCGCAGGTCGCGCCCGGCTCGGGGGTCTGCGGGCCCTGCGCGTACCTGGTGAGGAAGGCGTCGACCCGCGAGTCGCTCGCGCTGTCCACCGAAACCTGCTTACCCCAGGCGCTCAGCGTGATCGCGCCGGACTGGTCGTCGATCGGGCTCATCATCGAGTACGGGGTCTTCCCGACCTTCTCGGCCAGCTTCTTCACATCGGCCTCGGCGGCCTTCTTGTTGTACGTGACCCAGACCGCGCCGTGCTCCAGCGAGTGCACGGCGTTCATCTCGGCGATCTTCGTCGTGTAGACGTTGCCGTCGCAGTTCTGCCAGACCTGGTCGTGGTCACCGCCGGCCGCGGGCTTCATCTCGTAGGCGACCGGCGTGGTCACGTGGTTGCGGCCGAGCTTCTTGGCGTCCCAGGACTTCTCGTCCTTGATGGGGGCCTTGGCGGCGGCCTCCTGCTTCTCCTTCTTCTCGGACTGCTGGTTGAGCACGTAGCCGCCGAAGCCGACGAGGCTCAGGACGACCACGGCGGAGACGCCGATGGTGATGAAGCGGTTGCGGCGCTCGCGGGCCTGCTCGGCGCGGCGCATCTCCTGTATACGGGCGCGGCGGTCGGCGTTGGCGGAGCGTTTGGCGGCCATGGTGGTGTCGTCCTTCTCGGATGTGGGGTGGCGTCAGGCGTCGGGCGTGAGCCGGGGGCGGGGCTGGATGCTGCCGGCGGCTACGTCCGCAGGACTTGAAGGACGTGCAGGTCCGGTGCGCGCGGCTGCGCGCCGGAACGGGACACCCGGCCGGTGTCGTACGCCGGTACGGGGCCCGGGAGCCGGCCCTCCGCGTGGTGCGGGGGGCCGAGCGGCGGCGCGGCGAGCACCGCCGGGCCGAGCGAGGGGAAGAGGGAGCAGCGGCCGCGGCCGTAGGGGCACACGTACTCGTGGGCGGGGGCGACGGCGTGCTGCGCGCGGGGAGAACCTTGATGAGCGTCGACCGGGGCCGGGGCCGGGGTCGGGGTCGGGTCACCGACACCCAGACAGACGAAGAGCGCGGCGAGGAGCGTCGCCACGGCACTCGCCAGTGCCATGGGACGCGCGCGCCGGGACAGGCGTACGACCTGAGGGCCCCCCATGGGCCGAGATCGTAGTGGCCAACGGGGCGGTCGTGGGGATCAGGGGGAACTCCGGGGGAACTGTGAGGGGATCTGTGGGGAGAGCGGACGCCCGGAACCGGCCGGTCCCCCGTTACCTGAGTCACACCCGAGCGGGCACTATGGGTGTGCAACGTGCGCGAAACCATGTGGTGGGATGCTCAGGTGCCCCCCGATGTGCCCGAGGCGGTGGGAACAGGCGGCCTGACCAGCAAAGATGGGTGTGGAAATGGACAAGCAGCAGGAATTCGTGCTCCGGACGCTGGAAGAGCGTGACATCCGGTTCGTGCGCCTGTGGTTCACCGACGTACTCGGCTTCCTGAAGTCGGTCGCGGTGGCGCCCGCCGAGCTTGAGCAGGCGTTCGACGAAGGCATCGGCTTCGACGGCTCCGCCATCGAGGGCTTCGCCCGTGTATACGAGTCGGACATGATCGCCAAGCCGGACCCGAGCACGTTCCAGATCCTGCCGTGGCGCGCGGAGGCCCCGGGCACGGCCCGGATGTTCTGCGACATCCTCATGCCGGACGGCTCGCCCTCGTACGCGGATCCCCGCTTCGTCCTCAAGCGCATCCTGGCCAAGACGTCGGACCTGGGCTTCACCTTCTACACCCACCCCGAGATCGAGTTCTTCCTGCTGAAGAACAAGCCGCTGGACGGCACGAAGCCGACCCCGGCCGACAACTCGGGCTACTTCGACCACACCCCGCAGAACGTGGGCATGGACTTCCGCCGCCAGGCGATCACCATGCTGGAGTCGATGGGCATCTCGGTCGAGTTCAGCCACCACGAGGGCGCCCCCGGCCAGCAGGAGATCGACCTCCGCTACGCGGACGCGCTCTCGACGGCGGACAACATCATGACGTTCCGCCTGGTCATGAAGCAGGTCGCGCTGGAGCAGGGCGTCCAGGCCACCTTCATGCCGAAGCCGTTCTCGGAGTACCCGGGCTCGGGCATGCACACCCACCTCTCCCTCTTCGAGGGCGACCGGAACGCGTTCTACGAGTCGGGCTCGGAGTACCAGCTGTCCAAGGTGGGCCGCTCGTTCATCGCGGGCCTCCTGAAGCACGCGGCCGAGATTTCGGCGGTCACGAACCAGTGGGTCAACTCGTACAAGCGCATCTGGGGCGGCTCGGCCCGCAGCGCGGGCGCGGGCGGCGAGGCCCCCTCGTACATCTGCTGGGGCCACAACAACCGCTCGGCCCTGATCCGCGTCCCCATGTACAAGCCGGGCAAGACGGGCTCGTCCCGCGTCGAGGTCCGCTCGATCGACTCGGGCGCGAACCCCTACCTGACCTACGCGGTCCTCCTCGCGGCGGGCCTCAAGGGCATCGAGGAGGGCTACGAACTCCCGGCCGGCGCCGACGACGACGTCTGGGCCCTCTCGGACGCCGAACGCCGGGCGATGGGCATCGAACCCCTCCCGCAGAACCTGGGCGAGGCGATCGCCCTGATGGAGAAGAGCGAACTGGTCGCCGAGACCCTGGGCGAGCACGTCTTCGACTTCTTCCTCCGCAACAAGAAGCAGGAGTGGGAGGAGTACCGCTCCGAGGTCACCGCCTTCGAACTCCGCAAAAACCTTCCGGTGCTGTAGGCACGGCCAGGGATCGGCGTTCGGGGCCGGTGGCCCCGATCGCACCCTGGGTGGAAAAAATCGGCTGCGCCGCGGGTCGGGTGGGTGATAGCCAGGCCGGATGGATGAGTTGTTGAGCGAGCGGCTGGTGCTGCGTCGCCTTACCGTCGGGGACGCCGCGCGGATCGTCACCCTGCTGCCCGAGTCCCCGGACGGGTGGGCCGAGGGGTATCCCTCCGACGTGGATGTCGCCGTGGCGCAGCGGTTTCTGAACGCGCGCGTCGAGCACGGGGATCCCGGCGTGTTCGGGCCGTACGAGATACGGCGCCGGGCCGATCAGGTCGCCGTCGGGGGGATCGGGTTCCACGGGCCGCCCGACGAGGCGCGGTTCGTGACCGTGGGATACGGGCTCGCTCCCGGCGTGCGCGGCCAGGGGTACGCCGCCGAGGCCCTGCGCGCCCTCCTCGAACTGGCCCGCGCCCATGGCGTCGCCGGCGCCAAGGGGGACGCCGACCTCGACAACCTCGCCTCGCATCGCGTCATGGAGGCCGCCGGGATGCGGTACGTGGGGGAGGACGAGCGGGTCAGGTTCTACCGGGTCGAGTTCTGAGGGGGCCCGGGGGCGGCCCCCGCCCCCGGGCCCCCTCAGCGTTCCGACAGCTCCGACGGGGCCTCCTGGACCACCCAGCCGTTGCCGTCCGGGTCCGTGAAGGTGAGGAACGAGTTCCATGTCTCGCCCTTGCCGGCCTCCCAGCCCGTCGCCCCCACGTGGCGGACCGGGCTGACGTCCACGCCCCGCGCGACCAGTTCCTTGCGCGCCGCCTCGATGTCCGTCACGCAGAGCTGGAGGCCCTGCAGGCTCCCCGGCGTCATCGCCTTCGCGCCCGGCATCGGCGGCATGCCGCTCTCCATCGCGATCGAGCAGCGCGAGCCCGGCGGCGTCGCCTGGATGAGCCGGATGCCCGGCGAGACCTCGGTGTCCAGGTCGATCGTGAAGCCGCACCTGTCGCCGTAGAACTCCTTCGCCCGATCCAGGTCGGTCACCGGGACGAGAACGACTTCGAGCGTCCAGTTCATGGGAGTTCTCCTCAGAAACGCCAGCGGGTCTGTCCGAACGGCTCGCCCTTGGCGAAGCCGAAGACCGTGCGCGGCGCGACGGCGAACACCAGGGCGGTTCCACCGTCGCCCACGAACGCCCCGTCGCGCACCTCGAATCGCCAATCCGGGCCGTACTTCTCGACGTACGCGCCGGCCAGCTCCCGCAGCCGCGCCTCATCCGTCACCCGGACGGCCTCGCCCTCCACCACCACGTCGAAGCCCTCCCCGAGCGACGGCGTCCCGGTGGTCAGGACCACCTCACGGTTCTCCGCCAGATTGCGCGCCTTGCGCTCGTCCGGGCCGGTACAGAAGGGCAGCGCGCCCGCCGACCAGACCGCGATCAGCGGGGATGGGGGTCCCCCCATGCCCGTCAGGCCATGGGGGAATGCGGGCGGCCGTCCGGGCGGACCGTGGCCAGCCAGAAGACCTCGGCCCCGGCCAGCCGGTCGGCCGCCGCCGACCACCCCGCGGGCCGCGCCTTCGGGTCGCCGAAACGGGGGTCCAGGGTCGGTTCCGGGGTCATCGTTCGTCCCTCTCCGGAGTCGGTGGGTCTCTCTGTACCTATGACCCTGGCGCCCGCCGGGTTCATCGCACCGCGGGCGTCCAGTGCAGCTTTCCGTCCAGACCGATCGCCGCCACCCCGTCCACGACCCCGCCCGGCGCGCCCGAGAAGAGGAAGTTCTCCAGCGTCCAGAGCGGCTGGACGCCCGTACGGCCGGTTCCGGACGCCGCGTTCCGGCCCGCCCGGTCCGCCGCGTCCTGGTCCGCCGCCTCCGGGGCCGTCGCCAGGACGCCCGTACGGGAGCGGACCGCGAGCATGCCGGGGCCGCCGCCCACCGGGCCGTAGCCCGCGATCCCGCCCGCCAGCTCGGTGACCGGCGACGCGAGGCCGCCGCCCGTGCCCGGCAGGTCGGCCGTACGGAGGTCGCCCGAGGCCGGCTTGCGGAACCAGAGCCGTACGCCGTCGCCGTCCGGCGCGGGGCTCGCGTTCAGCGCCAGCGTCGTCGCCGGCAGACCGGTCGCCCGGGGCCCGCCCAGCGGGGCGCCGGGGCGCTGCTGCGACCAGGTGAGGACGGTCTTCGCCGTACCCGCGAAGACATGGACCCGGCCCGCCGCGTCCGTCGTCGCCACCGGATCGCCGTAGACGAAGTCGGCCCGGCCCCGCGCGTCCGCCCCCAGCCACCGCCACGCGCCCCAGCCGCCGTCCGGCCGCTGTTCGCTGGCCGTCAGGCGGTGGGCGCTGTCGCGCAGCACCACCGTCGCCCGGCCGGTGCCGTCCACCGCCACCGCCGGGGCGCTGATGTCCGAGGTGCCCCGGGCGTCGTCGCGCTCGGGCGTGCCGAGCGAGCGCCACGGCCCGAACGACCCGCCCGGAGCGGACTGCTCGGTCGTCACCACCTCACGGCGGTACGACCCCGCCGTGCCGTCGAGTGTCGTCCGCGTACCGAAGACGGCGATCCGCCCGTCCGGGAGCCGTACCGACGTCACCCCGCTGTCCAGGCCCCCGCCCGGCAGCAGGACCGGCCCCTGCCACTCGGCGGCCGTGCCCGTGGGCTTCGCCCCGGGCTTCGCGCCGGGCTTCGTCCACACCGCGAGGCGCCCGTCCAGCACCGAGAAGGCGTGCAGGCCGCCGTCCCGGTCGCGCTGCACCCACGAGGTGGAGGTGCCCCGGGCGTACCGGACGGTCTGCGTCCAGCCGGATCCGGCGGGCCGCCGGGCCACCTTGAGGTCACCGCAGCCGGCCGGGTCGCCGCAGTCGTTGATCCCGTCCGACCAGGCGTACGTCCGCAGGGTGCGCAGCTTGGCCTCGGCCGACGCGGGGTCGAGGGTGTGCGGGAGCGCGCTCGTGGGGTAGCCCAGGTAGTTCTGCACGCCGAAGTACGGGCGCCCGGAGGGGGTGGACCGGGCGGCGTACCGCCCCAGGGCGGCCTGGGCGAACCGCGCGCCGTACAGGTGGTCCTGGTGGTCGGTGAACTTCCCCGTCTTCGGGTTCAGGCCCGGCGTCGGGTCCTGCATCCGGACGAACGTCGGCCGGAGCCGCTCCAGGAGCCCGGTGAGGGCCTCGATCACCTGCTCCTTGCTGTACGTGAAGTCCGTGGCGACCGGGGTGCCGGCGGCGCGCTGGGAGGCGAGGACCGGGACCCGGCCGTTCCACAGGCCGTTCAGGCTGTGCGGCCGGTCGGCGCTGATGGCGCCGGCCTCCCTCAGCTGCAGCCAGACCAGGCTGACCTGCGGCGCGGCGCGCAGGGTGTCCAGCTCGGCGGCCCCGCCGCCGACGGTGGGTATGGAGACGCGGTCCCAGGGGCTGGTGCGGCTGCCGGTGGCCATCTCGGCGTACGCGGCGCGTATGCCGTTCTGCCGGGCGGCGGCGAAGCCCGCCTTGTCGGGGGAGGACCGGTCGGCCGCGGCCCGGGGGCCGTTGAAGCCGTCCGCCTCGCCGGACGTCAGGTACACCGTGGTCAGCGACCGGCCCGAGTGGATCGACTGGGCGGTGTCCGGGTTCATGAAGTACAGGTCGTCGTCCGGGTGGGCCACGATCTGCGCCACGGAGACGTCGGGGGTCCGCACCGGCACCACGGGCGGCCGCGCCGCCTTCCGCGCCGCGGCCCCCTTGTCGGCCTCCTGCTCGGCCCGGTCGGTCACCCGGTCGGTCGTCCGGTCCGCCCGGTCGGCCGGCTCCGCGGGCCGCACCGCCCGGCTCTCGGTCGACTCCGCTCCGAAGACGGAGCCGGACGTCAACTGGAGGAGTCCCACGAAGGAACCGGCGACGACGGCGGTCGTGGTCAGCACGGAGACGGGGCGGAGGCGGCGGCGGACGGGCATCGAGTTTTCGGGTGCTTTCGAACGTGGGGCGATCAGGGCTTGCGCCAGGAAGACGGACCTATAAGGAATACGGTTCATCGGGGGCGAACAGTGAAGAATGTGCGAGGCGTCACGTGTGATCTGTTACGAACCGAAGGCCCTGTTCGCGAGGGCCCGACGGCCACGCGCCCCGGGGCGACCCCGCCCCGCCCGCCGGATAGGCTCGATCACGGGGCTCGCAGGAGCTCCGGCGGCGGTGGAGGGAGCGGCTCAATGACGGTGTCGGGGCGCAGGAGCAGTACCTTCAGCCGCCTGCTGCGGCACGGGTTCACCGATCCGTCCGGCGCCGAGCGACTGCTCGACCTCCCCGAGCTGGCCGCCCTGCGCGACGACCCCGTCCTGCTCGACGCGCTCGGCGCGACCGCCGACCCCGACCTCGCCCTGCGCGGCCTGGTCCGGCTCGTCGAGGCCCAGCCCGACGAGGAGCGCCAGACCCTCACCGCCACCCTGCTCTCCGCCAAGCCGTTCCGGGACCGGCTCCTCGGCGTCCTCGGCGCGTCCGAGGCGCTCGCCGACCACCTGGCCCGGCACCCCAGGGACTGGCAGGCCCTCGTCACGTACGAGGCTGCCGACCTGAACCCGGGGCTCGCCGAGTTCGAGCACGGTCTCGCCGAGGCCACCGACCCGGTCACCCTGCGGATCGCCTACCGCCGCTGCCTGCTCGCCATCGCCGCCCGCGACGTCTGCGGCACCACCGAGGTCGCCCAGACCGCCGCCGAGCTGGCCGACCTCGCCACCGCGACGCTGCGCGCCGCCCTGGCCATCGCCCGGACCGCCGCCCCCGCCGACGCGGCCCACTGCCGGCTCGCCGTCATCGCCATGGGCAAGTGCGGCGGCCACGAGCTGAACTACGTCTCCGACGTCGACGTGATCTTCGTGGCCGAGGCCGTCGAGGGCGCCGACGAGGGCAAGGCGATGCAGGCCGCGACCCGGCTCGCCTCCCACCTCATGCGGATCTGCTCCGAGACCACCGTCGAGGGCACCATCTGGCCCGTCGACGCCAACCTCCGCCCCGAGGGCCGCAACGGCCCGCTGGTGCGCACCCTCTCCTCCCACCTCGCCTACTACCAGCGCTGGGCCAAGACCTGGGAGTTCCAGGCCCTCCTCAAGGCCCGGGCGGTGGCCGGCGATCCGGAGCTGGGCTCCGAGTACATCGAGGCCGTCTCCCCGCTGGTGTGGCAGGCCGCCGAGCGCGAGAACTTCGTCCCCGACGTGCAGAAGATGCGCCGCCGGGTCGTCGACAACATCCCGGCCGCCCAGGTCGACCGCGAGCTGAAGCTCGGCCCCGGCGGCCTGCGCGACGTCGAGTTCGCCGTCCAGCTCCTCCAGCTGGTGCACGGCCGGGGCGACGCGACCCTGCACAGCGGCACCACCCTGGTCGCCCTGAAGGCGCTCGCCGCCGGCGGCTACGTCGGCCGCGCCGACGCGGCCCAGCTGGACGAGGCGTACCGCTTCCTGCGCGCCATGGAGCACCGCATCCAGCTCTACCGGCTCCGCCGCACCCACCTCGTCCCCGAGGGCGAGTCCGACCTCCGCCGCCTCGGCCGCTCCCTCGGGCTGCGCACCGACCCGGTCGCCGAGCTGAACAAGCAGTGGAAGCGGCACGCCTCGGTGGTGCGCCGGCTGCACGAGAAGATCTTCTACCGGCCGCTGCTGGACGCCGTCGCCCAGCTCACCCCCGGCGAGACCCGGCTCAGCCCGAAGGCCGCCGGTCAGCGGCTCGAAGCGCTCGGGTACGCCGATCCCGCCGCCGCGCTGCGTCACCTGGAGGCGCTCTCCTCCGGCGTCACCCGCAAGGCCGCGATCCAGCGGACGCTGCTTCCGGTGCTGCTCGGCTGGTTCGCCGACTCCGCCGACCCGGACGCCGGACTCCTCGGCTTCCGCCGGGTCTCCGACGCGCTCGGCAAGACCCCCTGGTACCTGCGGCTCCTTCGCGACGAGGGCGCGGCGGCGGAGAACCTCGCCCGGGTCCTCTCGGCCGGGCGGCTCGCCCCCGACCTGCTGCTCCGCGCCCCGGAGGCGGTGGCGATCCTCGGCGACCCGGAGGGGCTGAAGCCGCGCGGCCGTGACCACCTGGAGCAGGAGATCCTCGCGGCGGTCGGCCGCGCCGACGGCGCCGAGCAGGCGGTCGCGGCGGCCCGTGGCGTACGGCGCCGCGAGCTGTTCCGTACCGCGGCGGCCGACCTCATCGGCTCGTACGGTACGGAGGACAGCCCCCGCGAGCTCGACCCGGGCGCGCTGGTCGACCGGGTCGGCCGGGCACTCACCGGCCTCAACGCGGCGACCATCGCGGGCGCCGTGCGCGCCGCCGTCCGGGAGGGCTGGGGCGACACGCTGCCGACCCGGTTCGCGGTCATCGGCATGGGCCGGTTCGGCGGCCACGAACTCGGCTACGGCTCCGACGCCGACGTCCTGTTCGTGCACGAGCCGCGCGAGGGCGTGGACGAGCAGGAGGCGGCCAGGGCGGCGAACCAGGTCGTCTCCGAGATCCGCCGGCTCCTCCAAGTCCCCACCGCCGACCCGCCGTTGCTGATCGACGCGGATCTGCGCCCGGAGGGCAAGAGCGGCCCGATGGTCCGTACGCTGAAGTCGTACGAGGCCTACTACCGCCGCTGGTCCCTGGTCTGGGAGAGCCAGGCCCTGCTGCGCGCCGAACCGATGGCGGGCGACGGGGAGTTGGCGGAGCGGTTCATCGAGCTGATCGACCCGCTGCGCTACCCGGCCGAGGGCCTCGGCGAGGAGGCGGTCCGCGAGATCCGGCGACTGAAGGCCCGGATGGAGACCGAGCGGCTGCCGCGCGGCGCCGACCCGACGCTCCACACCAAGCTCGGCCGGGGCGGTCTGAGCGACGTCGAATGGACGGTCCAGCTGCTCCAGATGCAGCACGGCTGGGTCGAGCCTGGCCTGCGCACGACCAGGACCCGCGAGGCCCTGGCCGCCGCCCACGCGGCGGAGCTCATCCCCACCGACGAGGCCCAGATCCTGGACGAGGCCTGGGTGCTCGCGACCCGCGTCCGCAACGCGGTGATGCTGGTACGGGGCCGGCCCGGGGACACCTTCCCCTCGGACGGGCGCGAACTGGCGGCGGTCGGACGGTACTTGGGGTACGGCCCCGGCCATGTCGGGGAGATGGTCGACGACTACCGGCGCATCACGCGCCGGGCCCGGGCGGTCGTGGAGGAGCTCTTCTACGGGGCGTAGCCCACGGGCTCAGGTCACCCGTGCTCAAGGAGTGCGCGGCAGTGGATCAGGTACGCCTCCAGAGCCAGGTCGAAGGCCGCGTCCGCGCGCGCCGGGCCGACCGCCGCGAGGGCCTGGGCGAGGCGCGGGGTGGTGATCTCGTCCGGCAGCTCCCACATGGTGTCCGGGGCGGCCAGGTCGAGCGCCGAGCCCAGGACCAGGTTCTCCAGGGCGATGATCACCGTCATCACGTCCGCGTTGGCGAAGCCGGCGGCGAGCAGGCCGGTCACCGCCCGCTCGTACTGGGCGAGCACCTTCGGCGCCCGGACCGGTGAGGTCATCAGCATCGGGATGGCCCGGGGGTGGGCGGCGAAGGCCGCGCGGTAGGAGCGCGCCCAGGCGGCCAGCGCCTCGTCCCAGGGCTCCAGGTCCAGCGTCGAGCCGTCGATCGCGTCGCAGACCCGCTCGCGCAGCAGCTCCACGATCCCGTCCCGGCCGTCCACGTGGTGGTACACCGAGGCGGTCTGCACCCCGAGCCGCTTCGCGATCTGCGGGACGCTGAACTCGCCACGCTCATCGACGAGTTCGAGCGCCACCGTGGTGATCCGCTCGCGGTCGAGGAGGGGCTTGCGCGGCCGGCCCATGAATGATTTCCCCCTGGTCAGGTCTTCCCGAATCTCTGGACGTGAGGCTACATTGCGCGAAACCGAAAGCCTTTAGGTTTCCTGCCGCGGAAGGGCTTCCCCACCCATGTCCTCACCCACCCCCGACGCTCCCAAGGGGCTGAGAACCGGCACGCTCTCCACCGCCGACGTCTCCTTCTTCGTCGTCTCCGCCGCCGCCCCGCTCACCGTCATGGCCGGCGTCGCCCCCGTCGCCGTCGTCCTCGGCGGCATCGGCGCCCCCGCCGGCTATCTGCTGGCCGGCATCACCCTCGCGGTCTTCGCCGTCGGCTTCACCACCATGAGCCGGCACGTCCGCAACGGCGGCGCCTTCTACGCGTACATCACCCGAGGCCTCGGCAAGCCCGTCGGCATCGCCGCCGCCCTGCTCGCCATGCTCGGCTACAACGGCATGGAGATCGGCGTCTACGGACTGCTCGGCACCGCCACCGCCGACACCACCGGCGCCCTCTGGGGCATCGACGTCCCCTGGCTCCCCGTCTCCCTCGCCGGGCTGCTGCTCGTCTGGTACGGCGGCTTCCGCTCCATCGACTTCGGCGCCAAGCTCCTCGGCGTCCTGCTCGTCGCCGAGACCGGCATCCTCGTCCTCCTCGCGGGCGGCGTGCTCCTCGACGGCGGCGCGGACGGGCTCTCGCTCGCGTCCTTCGCCCCGGACAACGTGCTCGTGCCCGGCACCGCCGCCGTCCTGGCCTTCGCCTTCGCGGCCTTCACCGGCTTCGAGTCGACCGTCATCTACCGCCGCGAGGCCCGCGACCCCGCGCGCACCATCCCCCGGGCCACCTACATCGCCGTCTCCTTCCTCGGCCTCTTCTACGCGTTCGTCGTCTGGACCGTCATCCAGGCCTTCGGCGAGGACAAGGTGGTGCAGGCCGCGACCGACGACCCCGGCGGGCTCTTCTTCGCCGCCATCACCACCTACGTGGGCGCCTGGGCCGCCGACCTGATGCACATCCTCATCGTCACCAGCGTCCTCGCCTCGCTCCTCGCCTTCCACAACGCGATCAACCGCTACGGCCTGGCGCTCGCCGAGGAGGGCGTCCTGCCCGCCGCCTTCGGCCGGATCCACCCGCGCCACCGCTCCCCGTACGTCTCCGGGATCCTCCAGACCGTGCTCGGCGCCGCCGTCGTCCTGGGCTTCGCGGCCGCCGGAGCCGACCCGTACCAGCAGCTGCTGCTCTGGGTGAACACCCCGGGCATGATCGGGCTGATGGTCCTGCAACTGCTCGCGGCGCTCGCCGTACCGCTCTTCTTCCGCCGGATCAGCCACGACGAGGGCAGGCTGCGGACGGTGGTGGCCCCCGTCACCGCCTTCGTGCTGCTCGCCGTCGCCATCGGCCTCGTCGTCACCCACGTCGACCTCTTCACCGGCGCCTCCACCACCGTCAACACCGTCCTGATCTCCCTCGTCCCCGCCGTCTTCGTCCTCGGGCTCCTCCTCGCGTACCGGCTCCGCCGCACGCGCCCCGAGGTCTACGCGAACTTCGCCGCAGAGCCCGAAGAAGGAGTAGCTCAGTGCCCGCACCCGACCTCGTCCTCGTCAACGCCCGTGTCCGCACACCCGAGCTCACCGGCCACACCGCTGTCGCCGTCCACGACGGACTGATCACCGCCGTCGGCGACGACACCGAGGCGCGTGACTGGCGCGGCGCCGGCACCGAGACCGTCGACCTCGGCGGGGCCACCCTCACCCCCGGGCTCACCGACTCGCACAGCCACCCGGTCTGGGGCCTGGAGATGGCCACGGGCACGAACCTCTCCGCAGTACGCGACCTCGACGAACTGCGGTCGGTCCTCGCCACGGCCGAGCGCCGCGACGGCTGGATCGTGGGCTTCGGCCTCGACCACAACGTCTTCGGCGGCCGGCCGATCCACCGCGAGCAGATCGAGGACGTCCTCGGCGGCGCCCCCGCCTTCCTGCGCCTCTACGACGGACACTCCGCCCTGGCGAGCGAGGCGGCCCTGAAGGCGGCCGGCATCTCAGGACCCCGTACCTTCGCCCAGCGCTCCGAGATCGTCTGCGACGGGGCGGGGCGGCCCACGGGCCATCTGATCGAGCACGCGGCGATGGACCTCCTCACGCCCCTGCTGCCCAGCCGCCCCTACGCCGAGCGACGCGACCGCCTGGTCGACCTGCTCGCCGCCATGGCCGCCACCGGACTGACCGGCGCGCACGTCATGGACCTCGGCGGCCACGACGTACCCGGGCTGCTCGCGGCCGTGGAGGCCGACGGGGACCTTCCGCTACGGCTCCGGCTCGCGCCCTGGTGCATGCCCGGTGCGACGGCGGACGAGCTGGACGAGCTGGTACGGCTCCAGGAGCGGTCCGGGCGGCTGTGGCGGGTCGGCGGCGTGAAGTTCTTCATGGACGGCACGGTCGAGGGCGGCACCGCCTGGCTGGAGCACGCCGACTGCCACGGCCAGGGCACGGACGCCTTCTGGCCCGATCCGGCCGCGTACTCGGCCGCCGTACACCACCTCCACGAGGCCGGCGTCGGCACGGCCACGCACGCCATCGGCGACGCGGCGGTGAGGCACGTCCTGGACACGGTGGAGGCCCTGGGCGCGGGTGGCCCCCGGCACCGGATCGAACACATCGAGACGGTCCCCGACGGCCAGCTCGGCCGGTTCGCGGCCCTCGGTGTCGTCGCCTCGATGCAGCCCCCGCACACCGCGTACACCCGCGCCGACCACACCGACGAGTGGTCGAAGCGCCTCGGGGACGTCCGGGCGGACCGCGCCTGGCGCTGCCGGGACCTGCGCGAGGCGGGCGCCCGTCTGGCGCTCGGCTCGGACTGGCCCATCGCCCACCACGACGCCCGCCAGGTCCTCGCCACAGCCCAGGCCCCCCGCGGCGCAGCCTCGGCCCGACACGGGCTGACGGGCCTGATGGCCCTGGAGGGCATGACCACGCACGCGGCGATCGCGGCGGGGGAGGAGCACCTCGGCGGCCGGATCGCCCCGGGCCTACGCGCGGACCTGACCGCCTTCACCCTCGACCCGGCGACGGCCCCCGCCGACGAGTCGGAAGGGGCACCGATCCGCCTCACGGTGGCGGGCGGCCGCGTCACCCACCGGGGTTGACGCCGGGCGCGTACTACCAGAAGTGGCGCCGGATCTGACCTCGCCGGCGTGACCACGCGTGGCCGGGTAGCGGCCTTACCGGCCCGCGTGCTCCTTCTCGGAGGCGGACTCGGAGGACTCGGCATCTGCGGCATCGCGGTCCGCCGCGGCCCGTCGTGGGCCGCCCTGGGCCACCGGCATGGCCGGTTCGACCAGCTTGGGCAGGCCCTTCGGGGTGGTGCCGTACCAGAAGTAGGAGACGAGGAAGCCGAACGCGAGGCAGATCATGCCGCCCACCGCGTCCAGCCAGAAGTGGTTGGCGGTGGCCACGATGACGACCAGCGTGGCGGCCGGGTAGAGCAGGCCCAGGATGCGCGCCCAGGGCGCCGAGGCCAGGGCGAAGATGGTCAGACCGCACCAGAGCGACCAGCCGATGTGCATCGACGGCATCGCCGCGTACTGGTTCGACATGTGCTTGAGGTTGCCCGAGGCCATCGAGCCCCAGGTCTGGTGGACGAGCACGGTGTCGATGAAGGACTGGCCGTTCATCAGCCGGGGCGGCGCGAGCGGATACAGGTAGTAACCGAGCAGGGCCACGCCGGTGGTGGCGAAGATGACCGTGCGGGACGCCGCGTAACGGCCCGGATGCCATCGGTACAGCCACACCAGCACACCGATCGTCACGACGAAGTGCAACGTGGCGTAGTAGTAGTTCATCGACACGATCAGCCATGTCACCGAGTTCACGGCCTGGTTGACGGTCTCCTCGAAGGCGAGCCCGAGACTCTTCTCGACGTCCCAGATCCAGTCGGCGTTCTTCAGCGCCTGGGTCTTCTGCTCCGGTACCGCGTTGCGGATGAGCGAGTACGTCCAGTAACTGACGCCGATGAGCAGGACCTCGAACCAGATCCTGGGTCGTCGTGGCATGCGGAGTCGGGCCCGCGCTCCGTCACCGTCCGGCATGGGTGACGGGCTGGCCGCCGTCCGGCCTTCCAAACTCTTCACGGTCGCTTCACCCATAGGAGGAGAGTCTGCCAGATCCATTCCCTCGTCCGATCATCCCTCCGACGGGTTCGAGGCGCACACGCTCCGCCTTGAGTCGGAGGGACCAGGGGGGACCTTCAGGGGTACGGTCAGGGATTTCCCTGACTGGGAGCCGAAGCCGTTGAACCGCGAACGACCAGCTCAGGCATGAAGACGAACTCGCTGTGCGGCGCCGGGGTGCCCCCGACCTCCTCCAGGAGCGCCCGCACCGCCGCCTGCCCCATCGCCTGCACGGGCTGCCGGATCGTGGTCAGCGGCGGGTCGGTGAACGCTATGAGCGGGGAGTCGTCGAAACCGACCACGGAGACGTCCCGGGGGACCTGGAGCCCCTGCTGCCGGGCCGCCCGGATCGCGCCGAGCGCCATCATGTCGCTCGCGCAGACGATCGCCGTGCAGCCGGCCGAGATCAGCGCCCCGGCCGCTGCCTGTCCGCCTTCGAGCGTGTACAGCGAGTGCTGGATCAGCTCCTCGGACTCCTCCGTGGAGAGCCCGAGCCGCTCCCGCATCCCGCGCTGGAACCCCTCGATCTTGCGCAGCACCGGCACGAACCGCTTCGGGCCCACCGCGAGCCCGATCCGGGTGTGCCCGAGCGCGGCGAGATGGGTCACCGCCAGCTGCATCGCGGCCCGGTCGTCCGGCGAGACGAACGGGGCCTGCACCTTGGGGGAGAAGCCGTTGATCAGGACGTACGGGACGCCCTTGCCGCGCAGCTGGTCGTAGCGCGTCATATCGGCGGTGGTGTCGGCGTGCAGCCCGGAGACGAAGATGATCCCGGAGACGCCCCGCTCGACCAGCATGTCGGTGAGCTCGTCCTCGGTGGACCCGCCGGGGGTCTGCGTGGCGAGCACGGGGGTGTAACCCTGCCGGGTCAGGGCCTGCCCGATGACCTGCGCGAGCGCGGGAAAGATCGGGTTGTCCAGTTCGGGGGTTATCAGTCCGACCAGCCCGGCGCTGCGCTGCCGCAGCCGTACCGGACGCTCGTAGCCGAGGACGTCGAGTGCGGCAAGCACGGATTCACGGGTGGCCGAGGCCACACCGGGCTTGCCGTTGAGCACGCGGCTGACTGTGGCTTCACTGACCCCCGCCTGGGCTGCGATGTCGGCGAGCCGCGCGGTCATGGGATTGGACTGTACCGGTCGCACGTCAGATTGCCCACCAAACGCAGGAGTCGGCGGGAACCCGGACGTTGTGGGCGTGCGCGGCGCGGTCGGTGAACTCCCCCGCGGGGGCGGGGAGTACGGGGCCGGCCGGCGCGCTGCCCAGCAGTACCGAGCCGGTCAGCTCAAGATCCACCTCGCCGTCCGTCGTGTTCAGGGTGACCACGACGTCACCGTCGTCCGACCGGCGGCGAAAGGCGAGCACCCCCTCCGGGAGGCCGTCCAGCCACTCCACCCCGTCGCCCGCGCCCAGGGCCGGGTGGTCGCTGCGGACCCTCAGCGCCCGGCGGTACAGCTCCAGGGTGGAGGACGGGTCGGCGCTCTGGGCCTCGACGCTCAGCGCCGCCCACTCGGCCGGCTGCGGAAGCCAGGAGCCCCCAGGGCCGAACCCGTACGACGCGCCGTCCGGCGTCCACGGCAGCGGCACCCGGCAGCCGTCGCGCAGCCCGTCCTGCCCGTCCCCGCGCAGGAACGCCGGGTCCTGGCGGAGCTCGTCCGGGAGGTCCAGGACCTCCGGAAGCCCCAGCTCCTCGCCCTGGTAGACGTAGGCCGAACCCGGCAGCGCCAGCATCAGCAGCGCCGCCGCACGCGCGCGTGCCGGGCTCCCGTACCGCGTGGAGTGCCGCACCACGTCGTGGTTGGAGAGCACCCAGGTCGTCGGCGCGCCCACCGAGGCCGTGGCGCGCAGCGACTCGTCGACGACCGACCGCAGCGCCGCCGCGTCCCACGGACAGTTCAGGAACTGGAAGTTGAAGGCCTGGTGCAGCTCGTCGGGGCGTACGTACAGGGCGAGCCGCTCAGGGGTCGGCGCCCAGGCCTCCGCGACCCCGATCCGGTCGGGGCCGTACGACTCCAGGAGCCGGCGCCAGCCGCGGTGGATCTCGTGCACCCCGTCCTGGTCGAAGAACGGCAGCCGCTGGGTGCCGATCAGCTTCGCCTGCTGCCCGTGCCCGATGTCGGGCAGGCCCTCCGCCTTGACCATGCCGTGGGCGACGTCGATCCGGAAGCCGTCCACGCCCAGGTCCAGCCAGAACCGGAGGACGGAGTCGAACTCGCCCCGTACCTCGGCGTTCTTCCAGTTCAGGTCGGGCTGCTCGGGCGCGAAGAGATGGAGGTACCAGGTCCCGTCCGCGACCCGGGTCCACGCCGGGCCGCCGAAGACCGACTCCCAGTCGTTGGGTGGCTCGGCGCCGCACGGCCCCCGCCCGGGCCGGAAGACGTACCGGTCCCGGCCCACGCCCGCGAGCGCCTGGGTGAACCAGGGGTGCCGGTCGGAGGTGTGGTTGGGGACGATGTCCACGATGACCCGCAGGCCGAGCCCGTGCGCGGCGCGCACCAGGGCGTCGGCGTCGGCCAGATCCCCGAAGACCGGGTCCACCGCGCGGTAGTCCGCCACGTCGTAGCCGCCGTCCGCCTGCGGGGAGGCGTAGAACGGCGTCAGCCAGACCGCGTCCGCGCCGAGCCCGGCGATGTGCGGCAGCCGCTCCCGTACGCCGCGCAGGTCCCCGACCCCGTCGCCGTCGCTGTCCGCGAAGGAGCGGACGTACACCTGGTAGATGACGGCGTCCCGCCACCAGCCGGGGCGGGCGGCGCTTGCGCAAGAGCTTGCGGAGTCCGACAACGACGGTGAGGTGAGCTCGTGGGCCATGTGCGGTGTCCCTCTCGCGTGTTCCGGGGGCAGGGCGTCGTACTGACAACGAGGTCGGAGCGGCCGTGAAACGGTCCTGCAAGAGATGATGCAAAGACTTGCAGGGTGGGTTGGCAGCCGCAAGAGGGCCTGTGGGGGGCCTGAGGTCCGCTGTCAAGCGACTCGTCGGCAACCTTCAGGACACGCCGATGTAACGATCGCCGTTCCTTGCAGAAAGTTCTCGCAACGTCTTTCGGCGCGTTTTCATCCCTGTTACGTTCCTGGCAACCCGGCGCGCCGCGAGGGAGCGGTCGCATGAGGCAGGTTCCAGCCCCTCGTCACCCCGGGATCAGTTGAAGGAGTTCACATGCGGCGTGGCATAGCGGCCACCGCGCTGGTCGCGGCCCTGGGCGTGACCCTGGCGGCCTGCGGTAGTGACGACGGTTCGGCGAACGGCGGCTCGAAGGGTTCCGGTGAGCTCTCCGGCACCGTGACCTGGTGGGACACCTCCACCGTCGGCTCCGAGGACAAGGTCTTCAAGAAGATCGCCGAGGACTTCACCAAGAAGCACCCGAAGGTCACCGTCAAGTACGTGAACGTGCCGTTCGGTGAGGCGCAGAACAAGTTCAAGAACGCCGCGCAGTCCGGCTCCGGCGCCCCCGACGTCATCCGCTCCGAGGTCGCCTGGACCCCGGACTTCGCCAGCCTCGGCTACCTCCAGCCGCTCGAAGGCACCCCGGCGCTGAAGGACGAGGGCGACTTCCTCAAGCAGGCCGCCGCGTCCACCAAGTACGACGGCAAGACCTACGCCGTGCCGCAGGTCATCGACTCCATGGGCATCTTCTACAACAAGAAGATCCTCAAGGACGCCGGCGTCGAGGTCCCCAAGACCATCGCCGAACTGAAGACGGCCTCCGCCACCATCAAGCAGAAGACCGGCAAGACCGGCATGTACCTGCGCGGTGACGACCCGTACTGGTTCCTCTCCTTCCTCTACGGCGAGGGCGGCGACCTGGTCAACGCCGAGACCAAGACCGTCACCGTCGACAACGCCAACGGCGTCAAGGCGCTGGCGACCGTGAAGGACCTGGTCGACTCCAAGGCCGCGATCACCGACGCGACCAACGGCTGGGACAACATGCAGGCCGCCTTCAAGGACGGCAAGGTCGCGATGATCATCAACGGCCCGTGGGCCGTCACCGACACCTTCGCGGGCAAGGAGTTCGCCGACAAGGCGAACCTGGGCATCGCCCCGGTCCCGGCGGGCTCGGCCGGCCAGGGCGCCCCGCAGGGCGGCCACAACCTCGCGATCTACGCGGGCTCCAAGAACCTGGACGCCTCGTACGCCTTCACCGAGTACATGACCTCGGTCGAGACCCAGACGCAGATCGCCAAGGAGCTCAGCCTGCTCCCCACCCGTGAGTCCGTCTACGTCAAGCCGGACGTCGCGAGCAACGAGATGATCGGCTTCTTCAAGCCGGTCGTCGACAAGGCCGTCGAGCGCCCCTGGATCCCCGAGGGCGGCAGCCTCTTCGAGCCGGTCAAGGTCGAGTACGCCAAGGTCCTCACCGGTCAGACCGACCCGGAGGCCGGCGCCAAGGCCATCGGCGAGTCCTACCGCAAGCTCCTGAAGGACTGGAAGTAGAAGGAAGGCAGGCCGACTGATGGCTGTGGACACCCCCAGCCAGTCGGTGGCGAAGGCCGCGGGCGACAGCGTCGCCCGCGGCCGGAGCCGCGGTACTGGCACGTCCCGGGGCTCGCTGCGGCGCTCCCTCTCCACCCACTGGTACGCCTGGGCGATGGTCGCCCCGGTGGTGCTGGTGATCGGCGTGATCATCGGATACCCGCTGATCCGCGGCGTCTACCTGTCGCTGACCGACGCCAACGAGCGGAACGTCGCGCGGTCCATCGGCGTCAACGAGATCCCGGCGACGTACGAGTTCGTGGGCCTGGACAACTACGTCGAGGCGCTCACCGGCGACCAGTTCCTCGCCACCCTCGGCTGGACGCTGGCGTGGACAGTCGCGTGTGTCTCCGTCACCTTCGGCCTCGGCCTGGTCCTCGCCAACATGCTCAACCGGAAGATCGCGGGCCGCGCGTTCTACCGGATGCTGCTGATCCTGCCGTGGGCCGTGCCCGGCTTCGTCTCGGTCTTCGCCTGGCGCTTCCTCTACGACGAGCGCCGCGGCCTGCTCAACCAGATCCTGGCCGGCGGCGGCCTCGACGCCCTGCCGTGGCTCAACGACCCCACCTGGGCCAAGTTCTCGGTCATCGCCGTCAACGTCTGGCTCGGCGTCCCCTTCATGATGGTCGCCCTCCTCGGCGGACTGCAGTCCATCCCCGGCGAGCTCTACGAGGCCGCCGAGATGGACGGCGCGAGCGCCTGGCAGCGCTTCCGGCACATCACCATGCCCGGCCTGCGCTCGGTCTCCACGACCGTGATCCTGCTCAGCACCATCTGGACGTTCAACATGTTCCCGGTGATCTTCCTGCTCACCCGGGGCGGACCCGGCGAGGCCACCCAGATCCTCGTCACCCAGGCGTACAAGTTCTCCTTCGAGATCAGCCCGCGCGACTTCGCCCAGTCGTCCACCTGGGGCGTCCTGATCCTCGTCCTCCTGATGGTCTTCGCCGCGGTCTACCGGCGCGTCCTCCGCAAGCAGGGAGAAGTCTGGTGACCACCGCCTCCAACGTACCGATGCGCGACCGCCGTTCGCCGCTCGCCTCGGTCGGGCTGCACGCCACCCTGATCGTGGCCTCCGTGATCGCCGTCTTCCCGGTCCTGTGGGTCTTCCTGACCTCGATCAAGCCGGCCAAGTACGCGAGCACGACGGACTTCGTCAAGGAGACGACGTTCGAGAACTACACGAACCTGCTGAACGACACCCCGTTCCTCACCTGGTTCGGCAACTCGCTGCTCGTCGCCGGACTCACCACGGTCCTCGGCGTCTTCATCGCCTCCACCACCGGCTACGCCATCAGCCGCTTCCGCTTCCCCGGCAAGCGCGGACTGATGTGGACGCTGCTGATCACCCAGATGTTCCCGGTCGCCGTCCTCATCGTGCCGATCTACAACATCATGGCGTCGATGGGCCTGCTCAACGAGCCCGCCGGCCTGGTCATCACGTACCTCACCATCGCCGTGCCGTTCTGCGCCTGGATGATGAAGGGCTTCTTCGACACCATCCCGCGCGAGATCGACGAGTCCGGCCAGGTCGACGGCCTCACCCCGTTCGGCACCTTCTGGCGGCTGATCCTGCCGCTCGCCAAGCCCGGCATCGCGGTGACGGCGTTCTACTCCTTCATCACCGCCTGGGGCGAGGTCGCCTACGCCTCCGCCTTCATGGTCGGCGACGAGAACCTCACCCTGGCCGGCGGACTGCAGAAGTTCGTCAACCAGTACGGCGCCCAGTGGGGGCCGATGTCCGCGGCCTCCGTCCTCATCGCCGTACCGGCCGCGCTGGTGTTCCTCTTCGTCCAGCGGCACCTGGTGACCGGCATGTCGGCCGGCGCCGTCAAGGGCTGAGCGGCCCGCTCTCGTACTCGTACGCAATCTCCTTACCGATCAAGGAAGACATGACCCAGCATCTCGCTGCCCCGGCCGCCGCACCGACCACCGGCACGCACACGGGCTGGTGGAGAGACGCGGTGATCTATCAGGTGTACCCACGCAGCTTCGCCGACGGAAACGGCGACGGCATGGGCGACCTGGAGGGCATCCGCGGCCGGCTGCCGTACCTGAAGGAGCTCGGCGTCGACGCCGTCTGGCTCAGCCCCTTCTACGCCTCCCCGCAGGCCGACGCCGGCTACGACGTCGCCGACTACCGGGCCATCGACCCGATGTTCGGCAACCTCCTCGACGCCGACGCGCTCATCCGCGAGGCGCACGAGCTCGGCTTGCGGATCATCGTCGACCTGGTGCCCAACCACTCCTCCGACCAGCACGAGTGGTTCCAGCGCGCGCTGCGCGAGGGCCCCGGCTCCCCGCTGCGCGAGCGCTACCACTTCCGGCAGGGGAAGGGTGCCGACGGCGAACTCCCGCCCAACGACTGGGAGTCCATTTTCGGCGGCCCCGCGTGGACGCGGACCGCGGACGGCGACTGGTACCTGCACCTCTTCGCCCCGGAGCAGCCCGACTTCAACTGGGAACACCCCGCCGTACGCGACGAGTTCCGCTCCATCCTGCGCTTCTGGCTCGACATGGGCGTCGACGGCTTCCGCGTCGACGTCGCCCACGGCCTGGTGAAGGCCGAGGGGCTGCCCGACATCGGCGCCCACGACCAGCTGAAGCTGCTCGGCAACGACGTCATGCCGTTCTTCGACCAGGACGGCGTCCACGAGATATACCGCTCCTGGCGCCAGGTGCTCTCCGAGTACGACGGGGAGCGCGTCCTCGTCGCCGAGGCGTGGACCCCGACCGTCGAGCGCACCGCGCACTACGTCCGCCCCGACGAGATGCACCAGGCCTTCAACTTCCAGTACCTGGGCACCCATTGGGACGCCGCCGAGCTGCGCCGGGTCATCGACGCCTCGCTCGCCGCGATGCGCCCGGTCGGCGCGCCCACCACCTGGGTGCTCTCCAACCACGACGTCACCCGGCACGCCACCCGCTTCGCCAACCCGGCGGGCCTCGGCACCCAGCTGCGCGAGCCCGGCGACCGTGAGCTGGGCCTGCGCCGGGCCCGCGCGGCGACGCTGCTGATGCTGGCGCTGCCCGGATCGGCCTACGTCTACCAGGGCGAGGAGCTCGGCCTGCCGGACGTCACCGACCTGCCCGACGAGGTCCGCCAGGACCCGTCGTTCTTCCGGGCCACCGGCCAGGACGGCTTCCGCGACGGCTGCCGGGTGCCCATCCCGTGGACCGTCGAGGGCTCCTCGTACGGCTTCGGCGACGGCGGCAGCTGGCTGCCGCAGCCCGCGACCTGGGGCGGGCTCAGCGTCGAGGCGCAGGCCGGGGACCCCGGCTCCACCCTGGAGCTGTACCGCAGCGCGCTCGCGGTCCGCCGCGAGCGACCCGAACTCGGTGCGGGCGAGGGCGTCGAGTGGCTGGAGGCGCCCGAGGGTGTGCTCTCCTTCCGCCGCGACGGCTTCGGCTGCACCGCCAACACCACCGGCCGGGCCATCTCCGTCCCGCTGCCCGGCCGGTTCCTCCTCTCCAACGAGCCGGTCTCGCCCGAGGACGACATCGTGGAGCTGCCCGCCGACACCACCGTCTGGTGGGCGGTGTGACGATCCCCCTGCCGCGGGGCGCCGGGAACGGCGCCCCGCGGCTCGCGGACATCGCGGCCCAGTCCGGGGTCAGCGAGGCCACCGTCAGCCGCGTCCTCAACGGCAAGGCGGGCGTGGCCGGCGGGACCCGGCACCGCGTCCTGGCCGCGCTCGACGTGCTCGGCTACGAGCGTCCCGTACGGCTGAAACGGCGCAGCGCGGGCCTGGTCGGCCTGGTCGTGCCCGAGCTGACCAACCCGATCTTCCCGGCCTTCGCCCAGGTCATCGAACAGGTCCTGGCCGGGCACGGCTACACCCCGGTGCTCTGCACCCAGATGCCCGGCGGGGCCACCGAGGACGAGCTGGTCGAGCAGCTGGAGGAGCGCGGCGTCACCGGCATCATCTTCCTCTCCGGGCTGCACGCGGACGCCAGCGCCGATCCGGAACGGTACGTCCGACTGGCCGCGCGGGGCGTCCCGTTCGTCCTCATCAACGGCTACAACGAGCGCGTGGACGCCAACTTCGTCTCGCCCGACGACCGGGCGGCGGCGCGGATGGCCGTACGGCACCTGGTCGAGCTGGGCCACGAACGGATCGGCCTGGCGACGGGCCCGACGCGCTACGTCCCCTCGCGCCGCAAGGCGGAGGGGTTCACGGCCGAGCTGCACCAGCAATTGGGGATGGAGCGGGCGGAGGCCGAACGGTACATCAGGCCCACGCTGTTCGGCGTCGAGGGCGGGCACGCGGCGGCCGACATCCTGCTTGACCAGGGCTGCACGGCGATCGTGTGCGGCTCCGACCTGATGGCGCTCGGCGCGATCCGGGCCGTGCGCGCCCGGGGCCTCGACGTGCCCGGTGACGTGTCGGTCGTGGGCTTCGACGACTCGCCGCTGATCGCCTTCACCGACCCGCCGTTGACGACCGTGCGCCAGCCCGTGCAGGCGATGGCGACGGCGGCGGTGGGCGCGCTCCTGGAGGAGGTGGAGGGGAACCCCGTGCAGCGCACGGAGTTCGTCTTCCAGCCTGAGCTGGTGGTGCGTGGGTCGACGGCGCAGCCGCCGGCGGGGCCTTCGCTGTAACTCCTTGCGTAATCCCTTCCATTGAGGGTTCCAAAGGGTTGACCCGGCCTCGGGGCGCTCGTACGGTCACGGCTGAAAACAGTTGCTGTCAATTTCGGCAACTTCTTGCGACAGGGACGTCGTCAGGAGGAATCATGGCCAGAAAGACCGTGGCCGCTGCACTCGCCTTGGTGGCGGGAGCCGCTGTGGCCGTCACGGCGCCGACCGCCCCGGCACGGGCGGCGGCACCCGGGCCCAAGGACGTCACCGCGGTGATGTTCGAGTGGAAGTTCGCGTCGGTGGCCAAGGCCTGTACGGACCAGCTCGGTCCGGCCGGCTACGGCTACGTACAGGTCTCGCCGCCCCAGGAGCGTATCCAGGGCCCGACCTGGTGGACCGCGTACCAGCCCGTCAGCTACAAGATCGCCGGCCCGCTCGGCGACCGCACCGCCTTCAAGTCGATGGTCGACACCTGTCACGCGGCGGGTGTGAAGGTCGTCGCGGACACCGTCATCAACCACATGGCGAACGCGTCGGGCACGGGGACGGGCGGGACCTCGTTCTCCAAGTACGACTACCCGGGCCTGTACTCGGGCGCCGACATGGACGACTGCCGGGCCACCATCTCCAACTACCAGGACCGGGCCAACGTCCAGAACTGCGAGCTGGTCGGCCTGCCGGACCTCGACACCGGCGAGGACTGGGTACGCGGCCGGATCGCCGCGTACATGAACGACCTGCTGTCGCTGGGCGTGGACGGCTTCCGCGTGGACGCGGCCAAGCACATGCCGGCGGCGGACCTCGCGAACATCAAGTCGCGGCTGAGCAACCCGGGCGTCTACTGGAAGCAGGAGGCGATATTCGGGGCGGGCGAGGCGGTCTCGCCGAGCGAGTACCTGGGGAACGGGGATGTGCAGGAGTTCCGCTACGCGCGGGACCTGAAGCGCGTCTTCGGCTCGGAGAAGCTGTCGTACCTGAGCAACTTCGGTGAGTCGTGGGGCTACATGGCGTCGGGCTCGTCCGGCGTCTTCGTGGACAACCACGACACCGAGCGGGGCGGCGACACCCTGAACTACAAGTGGGGCGCGACGTACACGCTGGCGTCGGTCTTCATGCTGGCGTGGCCGTACGGCTCGCCGGACGTGCACTCGGGCTACGAGTGGTCGGACAAGGACGCGGGCGCGCCGGGTGGTGGTCAGGTGAACGCCTGCTACACCGACGGCTGGAAGTGTCAGCACGCGTGGCGGGAGATCGCCTCGATGGTGGGCTTCCGGAACGCGGCGCGGGGCACGGCGGTCGGCAACTGGTGGGACAACGGCAACAACGCGATCGCGTTCGGGCGGGGCGACAAGGCGTACGTCGTCCTGAACCACGAGGGCGGTTCGCTGACGCGGACGTTCCAGACGGGGCTGGCGGCGGGGACGTACTGCGACGTGCAGTCCGGCACGCCGGTGACGGTGAACGGGTCGGGCCAGTTCACGGCGACGCTGGGCGCGAACACGGCGCTGGCGCTGCACGTGAACGCGCGTTCCTGCGGGTCGTCGTCGGTGACGGGAGCGTCGTTCGGGGTCACGGCGACGACGACGGTGGGCCAGGACGTCTACGTGACGGGCAACCGCGCGGAGCTGGGTAACTGGTCGCCGTCGTCGGCGCTGAAGCTGACGCCGACGTCGTACCCGACGTGGACGGTCACGGTCCCCCTGCCGGGGGGCACGACGTTCGAGTACAAGTACCTCCGCAAGGACGCGTCGGGCAACGTGACGTGGGAATCGGGCGCGAACCGCGTGGCGACGGTGCCGTCGTCGGGGCAGGTCACGTTGGCGGACACGTTCCGCACGTGACGCGCGGGGGCGGGGCTTAAGGGGCCTGTGCCCGGGGTTGCGCCCCGCAGCGGGCGCGGCGCGAAGCTGCCGCCCCCTGTGCCCGGGGCCCGGGCTCAACGGCCCCGTGCGGGGCCGGCGCGGCGCGAAGTTGCCGCCCCTGTGCCCGGGGCCCGGGCTGAACGGTCTTGTCTCGGGCGCCGCCCCCGTGGGTTGTGCCCACCCGTTCCGCCCCGGCGGAACGATTGCCCACAACGGGGGTGCCGGGAGCTGCCGCCCTTCTAGCCGGGGCCCGGGCCGAACGGCCTTGTTCCGGGCGCCGCCCCCGTGGGTTGTGCCCACCCTCCCCCAAGCTCTCGGCTTCGCTAGAGCAGGGGGGACCCCATCGCCCAGCGGAACGTATGCCCACAACGGGGGTCGCGGTCCCGCGGCGCCCCGCCCGCGACCTCGCGGCGCGAAGCTGCCGCGCCCCCCGGCAGGGTCTGCCCCCCGGCAGGGTCTGCCCCCCGGCAGGGTCTGCCCCCCGGCAGGGTCTGCCCCCCGGCAGGGTCTGCCCGCCCCCGCCCCCACCCCCCGGGGGCACGGGGGCGCAGCCCCCGTTGAACGAACCACCTTCGCCCCCACCAGCCCCCGGCAGGGTTTCGGGAAGGGGTGGGGTGGGGTGTCCGAACTCTTTAAGGAGAAACGCCCTTGTTCCGCACCGGACGACCGCGCGCCCTCGGCGTCGCCCTCGCCGCGACCCTCGCGGTCGGTCTCAGCCCCGCCCTCCCCACAACCTCCGCCGCAGCCCCGCCACCCCCACCCTCAGACAGGACCCTCGCCACCCAACCCGCCCGCCAGGACCTCACCCGCGAGCAGTTCTACTTCGCCCTCCCCGACCGCTTCGCCAACGGCGACCCCGCCAACGACCGCGGCCGCCTCACCGGCACCCGCCTCGACACCGGGTTCGACCCCACCGACAAGGGCTTCTACCAGGGCGGCGACCTCAAGGGCCTCACCAAGAAGCTCGACTACATCAAGGGCCTCGGCACCACCGCCATATGGCTCGCGCCGATCTTCAAGAACCAGCCCGTCCAGGGCACCGGCAAGGACGCCAGCGCCGGTTACCACGGCTACTGGATCACCGACTTCACCCAGGTCGACCCCCACTTCGGCACCAACGCCGATCTGGAGAAGCTCATCGACCAGGCCCACGCCAAGGGCATGAAGGTCTTCTTCGACGTCATCACCAACCACACCGCCGACGTCGTCGACTACCAGGAGAAGACCTACGACTACCTCTCCAAGGGCGCCTTCCCGTACCTGACCAAGGACGGCGTCCCGTTCGACGACCGCGACCGGAACGGGACGGCGTTCCCGCGCGTCGACACCGACTCCTTCCCCCGCACCCCCGTCGTCCCCGCCGCCAAGCGGAATCTCAAGGTCCCCGCCTGGCTCAACGACCCCACGATGTACCACAACCGCGGGGACTCGACCTTCGCCGGCGAGTCCTCCCAGTACGGCGACTTCGTCGGCCTGGACGACCTGTGGACCGAGCGCCCCGAGGTCGTCGAGGGCATGGAGAAGATCTACCAGCGCTGGGTCCGCGACTTCGACATCGACGGCTTCCGCATCGACACCGTCAAGCACGTCGACACCGCGTTCTGGACCCAGTGGGCCACCGCCCTCGACGAGTACGCCGCCCGCCGCGGCCGCGACGACTTCTTCATGTTCGGCGAGGTCTACTCCGCCGACCCGGCGATCACCGCCCCGTACGTCACCGAGGGCCGCCTCGACGCCACCCTCGACTTCCCCTTCCAGGACGCAGCCCGCGCCTTCGCCTCCCAGGGCGGCTCGGCCGAGAAGCTCGCCAACCTCTTCGGGCAGGACTACCGCTACACCACCGACAAGGCCAACGCCTACGAGTCGGTGCCCTTCCTCGGCAACCACGACATGGGCCGCTTCGGCACCTTCCTCAAGCAGGACAACCCGAAGGCCGACGACGCCGAACTCCTCGCCCGCTACCGGCTCGCCAACGAGCTGATGTTCTTCACCCGGGGCAACCCCGTCGTCTACTACGGCGACGAACAGGGCTACACAGGCGCCGGCGGGGACAAGGACGCCCGCCAGACCCTCTTCGCGTCGAAGACCGCCGACTACCTGGACGACGACCAGCTCGGCACCGACCGCACCCACGCCACCGACGCGTACGACACCACCCACCCCCTCTACCGCCAGATCGCCGCCCTCTCCGCGCTGACCAAGAAGCACCCCGCGCTGCGCGACGGCGTCCAGGAACAGCGGTACGCCGAGGGCTCCGTCTACGCCTTCTCCCGTACGGACGCCAAGCAGCGCGTCGAGTACCTCGTCGCCGCCAACAGCGCCGCCACCCCGAAGACCGTCACCGTGCCCGTCGACGCAGCCGACTTCCGTGTCCTGTACGGGGGCCAGGGCGCAGTCCACGCGGAGAACGGCAAGGTCACCGTCACCGTCCCGGCCCTCTCCTCCCTCGTCCTCAAGGCCGAGAAGCCGCTCGGCGCGCCCGCCGCCACGCCCACGATCACCCTCAAGGCCCCCGCCGCCGGCGCCACCGGCACCGTCGAGATCGGGGCCGACGTCGACGGCGGGCAGCTCAACCGCGTCGTCTTCGCCGCCCAGACCGGCAACGGAAAGTGGCAGGTCCTCGGCTCCGCCGACCACGCCCCCTACAAGGTCACCCAGAAGGTCACCGCTCCTGCCGGAACCGCCCTGCGCTACAAGGCCGTCGTGGTCGACAGCGCCGGCCGTACCGCGAGCGCGACCGCCGCGACCACCAGCGGCGCCCCGGCCGTCGAGCAGCCGCCGACCGCCACCCAGCGCGACTACGCGATCGTCCACTACAAGCGCCCCGCCGGGGACTACGCCGACTGGGGCCTGTACACCTGGGGCGACATCGCCGACGGCGAAGGCACCAGCTGGCCCGCGGGCAAGCCGTTCACCGGCCGTGACGCGTACGGCGCGTTCGCCTACGTCAAGCTCAAGCCCGGCGCCTCCTCGGTCGGCTTCATCGCCGTGAACAAGGACGGCGTCAAGGACACCGACGCCGACCGGACCGTCGACCTCTCCAAGACCGGCGAGGTCTGGATCGAGCAGGGCAATCCGACGGTTCTGAACGCCGCGCCCGAGGGTGCGTACCCGCCCCAGGACACGACGAAGGCCGTTCTGCACTACAAGCGGGCCGACGGGAACTACGACGGCTGGGGCCTGCACACCTGGACCGGCGCCGCGAACCCCACCGACTGGAGCCGCCCGCTGGAGCCGGTCCGCACCGACGCCTACGGAGCGGTCTACGAGGTCCCGCTCGCGGCCGGCGCCACCTCCCTCAGCTACATCCTGCACAAGGGCGACGAGAAGGACCTGCCCACCGACCAGTCCCTCGACCTCAAGGCGAACGGAAACGAGGTCTGGCTGCTCGGCGGCCAGGAGAAGTACCTGCTCCCGCAGCCCAAGGGCAGCGGCGCCGCGCTCGACCTCACCAAGGCCCAGGCCGTCTGGATCGACGCCACCACCCTCGCCTGGAACGGCAGCGACACCGCCGCCTCCAGCGTGCTCCTGGCCTCCCGGGACGGTTCGATCGCCGTCAAGGACGGGGCGCTGAGCGGAAACCGCCAGGCGCTGCGACTGACCCCGACGCAGCTGACCGACGCCCAGAAGGCGAAGTACCCGCACCTCAAGACGTACGGTGCCTTCACCGTCGACCCGCGCGACCGCGACCGTATCCGCGAAGCCCTGAAGGGCCAGCTCGTCGCCGCCCAGTACGCGGCCAACGGCGCCGTCCTCACCGCCACGTCCGTCCAGATCGCCGGGGTCCTCGACGCCTTGTACGCGCCGAAGGCGACCGGCGCCGACCTCGGTCCGGTCTTCCGTAACGGCCGGCCCACCCTTTCCCTCTGGGCCCCCACCGCCCAGTCCGTCGCCCTCGAACTCGACGGCCGGACCGTGCCCATGCGCCGCGACGACGCCTCCGGCGTCTGGTCGGTCGCCGGCACGCGCGCGTGGACCGGTAAGCCGTACCGGTACGCCGTCAAGGTCTGGGCGCCGAGCGTCCAGCAGCTCGTCACCAACAAGGTCACCGACCCCTACGCCACCGCCCTGACCACCGACTCCACCCACAGCCTCGTCGTCGACCTCGCCGACCCGGCCCTCGCCCCCAAGGGCTGGACCGGTCTGAAGAAGCCCGCGGCCGTACCGCTCCGCGACGCCCAGATCCAGGAGCTCCACATCCGCGACTTCTCGATCGCGGACCGGACCGTCCCGGCGAACCGACGAGGCACCTACCTCGCCTTCACCGACACCGGCAGCAAGGGCTCACAGCACCTGAAGGCGCTCGCCGCCTCCGGCACCTCCTACGTCCACCTGCTCCCCGCCTTCGACATCGGCACCATCCCCGAGAAGAAGTCCGACCGGACCGAGCCCGCCTGCGACCTCAAGGTCTACGCCCCCGACTCCGAGGAGCAGCAGGCCTGCGTGGCCGCCGCCGCGGCCAAGGACGCCTACAACTGGGGCTACGACCCGCTGCACTACACCGTCCCCGAGGGCTCCTACGCCACCGACCCCGAAGGCACCCGCCGTACGGTCGAGTTCCGGCAGATGGTCCAGTCCCTCAACGGCGCCGGACTGCGCACGGTCATGGACGTGGTCTACAACCACACCGTGGCGAGCGGCCAGGCCGACAAGTCCGTCCTCGACCGGATCGTGCCCGGCTACTACCAGCGCCTCCAGGCCGACGGCTCCGTCGCCACCTCCACCTGCTGCGCCAACACCGCGCCCGAGAACGCCATGATGGGCAAGCTCGTCGTGGACTCGGTCGTCACCTGGGCCAAGCAGTACAAGGTGGACGGCTTCCGCTTCGACCTCATGGGCCACCACCCGAAGGAGAACATCCTCGCCGTCCGCAAGGCCCTGGACGCGCTGACCGTCGCGAAGGACGGCGTGGACGGCAAGGCGATCGTCCTCTACGGCGAGGGCTGGAACTTCGGCGAGATCGCCGACGACTCCCGCTTCGTCCAGGCCACCCAGAAGAACATGGCCGGCACGGGGATCGCGACCTTCTCCGACCGGGCCCGTGACGCCGTGCGCGGCGGCGGCCCGTTCGACGAGGACCCGGGCGTCCAGGGCTTCGCCTCGGGCCTCTTCACCGACCCCAACTCCTCGCCCGCCAACGGCACTCCGGAGCAGCAGAAGGCCCGCCTCCTGCACTACCAGGACCTGATCAAGGTCGGACTGAGCGGCAACCTCGCCGACTACACCTTCACCGACACCTCCGGCCGTACGGTCAAGGGCAGCCAGGTCGACTACAACGGCGCGCCCGCGGGCTACGCGGCGGCCCCCGGCGACGCCCTCGCCTACGCCGACGCGCACGACAACGAGACCCTGTACGACGCGCTCGCGTTCAAGCTCCCGGCGACCACCTCGGCCGCCGACCGGGCCAGGGCGCAGGTCCTCGCCATGGCGACGGCGACGCTCTCGCAGGGCCCCGCGCTCTCCCAGGCGGGCTCGGACCTGCTGCGTTCCAAGTCGCTCGACCGCAACTCGTACGACAGTGGCGACTGGTTCAACGCGATCAACTGGGACTGCCGGGACGGGAACGGCTTCGGCCGCGGGCTGCCCCCGGCGGCGGACAACAAGCCCAAGTGGTCCTTCGGGAAGCCGCTGCTCACCGCACCGGGCCTGACCGTCGGCTGCGCGCAGATCGACGGCGCCTCCGCCGCCTACCGGGACCTCCAGAAGATCCGTACGACGGAGCCCGCCTTCTCCCTCGCCACCGCCGGGCAGGTCCAGGACGCCCTGTCCTTCCCGCTCTCCGGCACCGGCGAGACCCCGGGCGTGATCACCATGCGCCTCGGTGACCTGGTCGTGGTCTTCAACGCCGGCCCGGAGAAGCAGACTCAGCGGATCACGAACCTGGCCGGAACGGCCTACACCCTCCACCCGGTCCAGGCGACGGGCGCGGACGCCACGGTGAAGTCGGCGTCCTACGAGGCGACTTCGGGCACCTTCACGGTCCCGGCCCGCACGGTGGCCGTCTTCAAGGCCGGGTGAGCGCCTTCTCCAACAGTGTGACCCCGTAACGCGTGCCGTCGGCGGCGAGCTTCCCCGGCTCCTCGCCGACGACCCCGTAACCCGCGGCTTCGTAGTACGTACGGAGCCGCGGGTTGCCCGTCACACAGTCCAACCGCGCCACCGCCCGCCCGCCGGCCGCGATCCGCCCCTCCGCGTGGGCGAGGAGCGCGCGGCCGGCCCCGGCGGGGGCGGCCTCCCGGTCGGTCATCAGCCGGTGGACGTACCCCGCGACCGGGGGCTGCGGGCCCCACGCCTGCTCGTCGTCCCACCACAGCTCGTACGCCCCGACGGCCCGGCCACCACGCTCCATCAGCTCCATCAGCCAGACCTCGCCGGCCGCCATCCGCGCCCGGAAGTGCTCCGCGCTCTTGCCGCCCGGCTTCCACTGGTCGATCCCGTGGTGGACCATCCACCGTGCGGCCCGGTCGAACAACCCCACCAGAAGGTCGAGATCGTGGTCGTCCGCCTGCCGGAAGGTCACTTGTGCGCTCATGGTGATCACCGTAAAGGTGTGGCCATACATCCGTACGACCGGGAGCGACCCCATGCCGCAGATCACCGTGGACTACTCCGCACCGCTCGACCGCCGCGGCTTCGCGCTCGCCCTGCACCCGCTCGTCGTGGAGACCGTGGACACCCGGATCGACAGCTGCAAGACCCGCTTCCGTGAGGTCGAGGAGTTCGTCGTCGGGGACGGCACGACCGACGACCTCGTCGTCCACGTCGAGATCGCGCTGCTGCCCGGCCGCACGGACGAGACGAAGGCGCGGCTCGCGGAGGGCGTCCTCGCGCTGCTGCCGGCGTACCTCAAGGAGCGGGAGGGCGTCCGCCTCTCCGCCGAGGTCCGCGACCTCGAACCCGCCTACCGCAAGGCCTGACGAGCGAGCCCGAGGGGACCTACCGCGCGGCCTGACCGCCCTGCGGCGGCACCCTCGGCACCAGGGCCGCGAGGCGGCCGACCAGCTCGCCGAACGGGCCGTCGGCCGGCTCGTCGGCGAGGATGCGGATCAGGATGTCCGCCATCTCCTCGTCGTACGCCGCGCTCACCGCCGCGAGCGCCGCGAAGTCGTGCACGAGCTGCATCTCCAGCTCCGCGCGCGGCACCCGGCGCCCGTCCAGCCAGATCAGCGCCGTCGACTCGGCCAGCGACACCCAGGAGCGGACGACCAGTTCGAGCCGGGCGGAGGGCGTCTCGACCTTCAGGTGCGCCAGGATCTGCTCGTAGGCCGCCTGCCGCACCTCGTCGATCATCGCGTTCGTCGTGGAGGACCCGACGGCCGGACCGCCCCGCATCAGCGCCGCGAAACCCGGGCCGTGGTCGTCGACGAAGTCGAAGAACCGGCCCATCACCCGCAGCAGCCGCGCGCCCAACGGGCCCTGCGGCGGCTCCAGGAAGCGGGCGGCCAGCTCGTCGGCCGCCCGCCGCAGCGCCGCCTCGTACAGGCTCTGCTTGCCCGGGAAGTAGTGGTAGACCAGCGGCCGCGAGATCCCCGCGGCCGCGGCGATCTCGTCGATGGACACCTCGTCGGGAGAGCGGTGGCCGAACAGCTCCAGGGCCACCCCGATCAGCTGCTGCTTGCGCTCCTCGACGCCCATCCTGCGGCGTACCCCGGTCGTCATGCGAACAGCCTAACGGGCGTCCGTTACGCTCCCACGACATGAGCACCTCCGGATTGAGCCCGAAGCAGGCCCGCCAGCTACGGATAGCGGCCGCGTCCGTGCTGCTCGTCGCCATGGCGGCGGTCCTGGCGATCCGGCTCGCCAGCCGTACGTCCGTCCTGGTCGTCGGCGTGTACGGCCTGGCGATGATCCTCTGCGGCGTCGTGATCGAGCTCTCCCGCAACGGGCGCACCCGACTGGGCACCTGGCTCCTGGCGGGCGGCCTCGCCGCCGCGCTCGCCTTCGACTGGCTGATCCTTCCCTGAGGTACAGGACGTCCCTAGAGGTCGAGAACCAGCCGTTCTCCGGCGCACCGTGAGACACAGATGAGCATGGACCCGGACCGCTCCGCGTCCGTGAGCAGCTCGTCCCGGTGGTCGATCTCGCCCTCCAGGACCCGCTGTTGGCAGGTTCCGCAGAAGCCCTGCCGGCAGGAGTACGCGATCCCGGGCACCTCCGCCCGTACGGCGGCCAGGACCGACTGGTCGGCCGCCACCGTCAACGTACGTCCGGAGCGCCGCAGTTCGACCTCGAACGGGCCGCCGCCGGCCGTGGCGGCGGGGGAGAAGCGCTCCAGGTGCGGCGTCCGGCCCTCGGGCAGCGCGGCGGTCACCGCGTCCATCAGCCCCTCCGGGCCGCAGCAGTAGACCACGGTCTCCTCGGGGAGCCCGGCGAGGAAGCCGAGGTCGGGGCGGCCCGACTCGTCCTCCGCGACCACCGTGACGCGGGAGGCCCCCAGCTTCTCGATCTCGTCGACGTACGGCAGGGTGGCGCGGCTGCGCCCGCAGTACAGCAGCCGCCAGTCCGCGCCCGCCGCCTCCGCCGCGCGCAGCATCGGCAGGACGGGCGTGATGCCGATGCCGCCGGCGACGAAGACGTACGCGGAGGCGTCCACGAGCGGGAACCGGTTGCGCGGCCCGCGGATCTCGATCTCCGTGCCTACATGGAGCTGTTCGTGCACCTCGCGCGAGCCGCCCCGGCCGCCCTGGCCGTCATCGATGAGGCGGGTGGCCACGGTGTACGCGTCGGCTTCGGCCGGGTCGCCGCAGAGCGAGTACTGGCGTACGAGCCCCGACGGCAGCACCAGGTCGACATGGGCACCGGGCTGCCAGGCGGGCAGGCCGGTGCCTTCGAGGCGGAGCCGTACCACGCCCTCGGCGGGCTCGGTGCGCTCGGTGACCAGGACCTTCCGGGTCACGGTCGCGAGCCGGCCGCGGCCCGAGACCGGCTCTTCGAGGGCGGGCATCGGCCAGAGCGGGGCGGCGTTGATCCGGCGGCGCATGGCCCGCTTGGCGAGGACCGCGGCCCCGGCGATCAGGACGACGGTGAGCGGACGGGGCATGGTCAGCGGCCTCCGTTGGCGCCGGGGGAGTTGGCCAGGTACGCGACGGCCTGGGCCGTGTTCCCCTCCTGGGAGGGGTGGTAGTCCCGGCTGAGGTAGCGCGGGATGGACCGCAGCAGGTCGGGCGTGGACGGCAGCACGCCCTCCCGGCCCTTGCGGACCAACTGGCCGACCGAGGCCTTGCCGTCGATGAGGGTGGGGTCGTTCTCCATGAAGAAGCGGGTGCCGCGCTGCCAGAGGAAGACCATCGCGGTGAAGGCGGTGGCCCAGGTGCGGGCGCGGCGTCGGTAGCCCCCGTCGAGGTGCATGAACAGTTCGAAGGCGACGGAGCGGTGCTCGACCTCCTCCGCGCCGTGCCAGCGCAGCAGGTCCAGCATCGTCGGGTCCGCGCCCCGCCGGTCCAACTCGTCCGCGTTCAGGACCCAGTTGCCGAGGAAGGCGGTGTAGTGCTCGATCGCGGCGATGAGCGCGACCCGCTCCATCAGCCACCAGCGGCGCGGCCTGCCGGGCGGCAGCGTCCGGTCGCCGAGCAGCTTCTCGAAGAACCAGTCGACCTGGGCGGTGTACGGAGTGGGGTCCAGGCCCAGCTTCTTGAGGTGCGGGAGCACGTCGTCGTGGGCCTGGGAGTGGACGGCCTCCTGGCCGATGAAACCGATGACGTCGGTACGCAGCCGGTCGTCGGTGATGAACGGGAGCACCTGCTTGTAGACGTGCACGAACCAGCGCTCGCCGGCCGGGAGCAGCAGGTGCAGCACGTTGATGGTGTGCGTGGTGAACGGGTCGCCGGGAACCCAGTGGAGCGGGGTCTCCTCCCAGTCGAAGGAGACCTTCCGGGCCTTGAGTTCGATGTGCTCCGACGCCACCGGTGCAGGATGCGGCTGCGTATTAGACATGCCGTCAATGTACTGAGGGGTAAGCAGTTGGCAACAGGGTCGTGCACGAGATTTCCCGAGCCCCCAGGTCGGGGAATCCCTTAGCGCAGCGCCCCCACCCGCGTCCCGTTCTTCAGCGTGCCGTCGAGGTCGGCGCGGGCGCCGGCCTTCGCTCGTACCGCCAGCAGCCGGCTCTCCGCCTCGCCCTTCACCCCGCCCGTGGTCCGCAGCGACACGAACTCCCCGCTGCCCGCCGCCAGGACGTACCACCGACCGCTCTTCGCCTGCCACAGCACACCGGCGAGGACCCGCGGCTCGTGCACCCCGCACGCCGGGGACTCCTCGGCCCGGGCCACGACCGCAGCGGCCACCCCGGGCGCCGGGACCTGGAACTGGGCGAGGACCCGGCTGCCCGTGCCCCGCCAGGTCTCCGCCCGCGTGCACACCCAGGCCGCCCGGCCGCCGTCCTCCGGCAGCCGCTGCTCGGCGAACGCCCAGGCGTTCACCGACCGGACCCCGTGCGAGCGGACCGCCGTCAGCCCGCAGGCCGCCCGCGCCCACTGGTCCCGTGCCGCCTTCGCCGTCACGTCCTTCGGCGCCGACGGCGGCCCCGAGGTCAGCCGGGCCGGTGCCAGCTCGCCGAGATCGGTCAGCAGCCGGACCCCGGTCGCGTCCCGCACCTGGAGCGTGTTCCACGCCGTGCACCCGCGCGCCTGCGCCGGGCTGAGCAGCGGCTCGGTCACCCCGTGCGTGTCGCGTTCGAGCCGCCAGGGCTCCTTGGCGGGCGCCAGCAGGTCCCGTACGGCCGTGTCCCGCACCCAAGGCGCCGTCAGATAGCGGACGTTGGCCGTCGTACGGGAGAGGACCAGCGCCGCCGAGCCGACCGCGTCCGCCCCGTCCGTCCGCCCGAAGTCGAGCGCCGCACCGGCGGTCCCCGCCAACGGCTCCGCGTACCGCACCGCCCGCAGCCCGTCGTGGAAGAGCACCACCCGTGACCCGTCGACCTCGCCCGCGTACAGCAGCTGCGGCGGGCCCATCGGCGGGCCCACCGGCGTCCCCGGCGTCGCCGAGGAGCGCACGGAGGCGCCGGGCCTGGCCCACACCGCCAGAGCTCGCCGCAGCAGCGCCCGGTCGTCCACCAGGCCGCCCCTGGCCGGCCACACCGAGAAGTCCGTCCGCGTCGAGCCCTGCCAGAACCCGGCCGGGACGCGTCTCAGCTTCCCCGGGTCGAGCGCCGCCTCGGCCGCCGGATTGCGCGCGTACGACGGCGCGGCGGCGCCGCCGCGCCCCCAGCCGTCACCGGGCAGCCCGAGCAGCGCCCCGCACACGAGGGCGGCCGCCGCGGCGGCGAGGGCCGCCCGGCCGTGCTGACGGCGGCGCATCAGATCCGGCGGGCGGGCCTGCAGCGAGCACGGATCGAACTCGGGCGATTCGAGGAGGGCGGCCGTACCGATCCCGAGCGTCGCGGTGACCTCGTCGGCGTCGGTGAGCGCCGCCTCCGCGTCCGCGCGGGGCACCCCCGCCGCCCCGAGTACCCGCAGCACCTCCGGGTCACCCTGACGCTCCAGGCCCCGCAGCACGTACGCGGCGCGGGCCGGCCCTGAGAGGGCGGAGAGCTGCTGGTCCAGGGCCAGTTCGTCGGCGCCGCCCGCGCGCGGGAACAGCCGCAGCCCCCAGACCTGCGGCAGCAGCGGCGGGAGCTGCGCCCGCCGGGGGAGCGCCCGGCGCCGCAGCGGCAGCCCCGCGACCAGCGCCTGCCGCAGCACCTCGCCCCGTACGTACGCGTACCCGGGGTCGACGGCGTCCTCGGCCCGGCGCGCTCCGGGGACACCCGTACTGGACGTCCGGCGGCGCGGCAGTGCGCCCTGGACGAGCGCGTGCGACGTAAGGACCCGCCGGTTGCGACCTAGCGAGGGCGGCAGCACGAGGTACGCGATCCGGACCAGCCGCTGGTAGTGCTCGACGAGCGCCGCCTCGGCCTGTTCGACATCGACCGGGCCGAGGGGGGAGGGGGCGAGTTCCTGGGTGCTCACATTCAGCAGAACGAGCGAATGGTGCGATGGTCACCACGGAGGGGTTGACCCGTACGGACGACCCGTAGGGATCAGGCCTCGTGCACTGTCAGCCGCTCGCGGATCACGTCCGTCACCGCGTCGGGGACGCCGAGCCCGTCCCGTACGTACGCCTCCATCGAGCCGTGCCGCACCGCCACCTCGTCCAGCGCCGCCGTCAGATAGTCCGGTACGACCCCGATCAGGGCCAGCGCCAGCTCCGGGTCGCCGCCCTGCGCCGTGAACCCCTCGATCATCGGCGCGAACGCCTGCCGTACCGCCGGATTGACCGACAGGTACTCCTCCATGACCGTCTTCTCGTCCGCGCCGAGCAGCGAGAGCACGATCGTCGCGGCCCAGCCGGTGCGGTCCTTGCCCGCCGTGCAGTGGAAGAGCAGTGGACCGCCGCGCGGATCGCCCAGCTCGGTGAGGAAGGCCCGGTACGCGAGGCGGGCGGAGTCGGTCGACACGAAGGCCCGGTAGGTGCGGGCGAAGGTCTCCTGGGCCCGGCCCCCGCCGAGCGCCTGCTGGGCAAGGGCCGGATTGGTGAGGAGGGACTTCAGCTGGGCTGCGGGCGGCAGCCCGCTGGTGGCCAGATGGTCGGCGAGCACGTCCGCGATGAGCAGCCGCCCGCCCTCCGGCACGTGGTCGGGCCGGTCCGCGCGCTCGTGCGCGGTACGGAAGTCGACGACCGTACGGATGCCGAGCGCGGCCACGGCGGGCTCGGCGGGATCGAGCCGGTCGAGCTGGGCGGACCGGAAGATCCGGCCCGAGCGGACACTGCGGCCGTGGCCGAGGGGAAGGGCGCCCAGGTCACGGAGGTTGGCGACGGTGGTGGCGGGAATGGGGGGCAAGTCGTCGACTCCTCCGTAGCGGTACCTGCGGTACTAAAGGTGTATTACCCGACCAAACCGTAACCGATGGGATTCCGCTCACCCCGGCTCGACCGACCGGGCAGGATGGGCGGATGCTGAGGCTGAGGCGTACGCGACGAACGGCAGCGGTGGCCGCGATCCTGCTCGCCCTCGCGGCGTGCGAGTCGGCGCCGGCGGACCGGCCCGAGGAGGCCGCCGGCACCCTGGAGGAGATCGCGGAGCGGGCCGGCTGCGCCCCGGACGTCCAGACGGACGCGACGGAGCTGCGCCAGACGCCCTGCGCGACGGACGACGGGACGTACGTCCTGACCACCTTCGCGACCGACCGGGGGCTGCGCGAGTGGCTCAACCAGTCCAAGGACTACGGCGGTTCGTACCTGGTGGGCCGCAGGTGGGCGGTGTCGGGCGAGGCCGGGACGGTCGAGCGGGTACGCGAACGGCTCGGTGGTCGCATCGAGACCACCGAGCCGCACGGCGCGCAGCCTTCCGGTTCGGCCGGACACCACTAGGGGTTGTGGCGACCAGGGGTTGTCGCGTCGGGGCTACGAGCACCGCCGTCCGCTGTTGACGCAGTCCACCACCCTCCGCATCAGCCGCTGGTCGAAGACGTTGATGAAGTCGCCGTGGTCGGTGACCGGCTTGTGCAGCTGCTCGGGGAAGGAGTCGACGGCGAAACCGGGGCCGGGCGGCACGTCGTAGACGATCCGCTGGACCAGCTGCGGGATGGCGCGGAAGCCCTGCCCGCACCGCCCGCTCGTCGGGTCGGCGAAGGCGACGTGGGTGCGGTGGTTGGCGCTGTCGGTGTTCCGCCCGTCCCAGCAGCTCTGGAAGCGGAACGTCCGGACGACCTTGCTGCCCTCCGGGCAGATCGGGTACTTGTCCTTGAGCTGGCGGTTCTCGAAGCCGGTGCAGGACCACGAGGCGTTCGCGTTCGCGTCGCCGTTGGTGAAGGCCTTGGCGTCGCCGGTGATGATCCGCAGGAAGCGGGGCATCGCGGTGACCCTGGAGACCGGGCTGCCGACGAAGTTCAGGGTGACCTGGGCGGGTGTCTGGATCTTGCCCACGTTCTGGTCCTTGCCGCCGCCGTCCGCGCCGGCGTCGTCCTCCGCCTGCCCGTTCTGGAGCCGGAGCACGGGCCAGTAGTACGTGGACCGGTCGCCCTGGTTGCGACAGGTGGTCCGGCCGCGGGCCAGGTCGTCGTCATCGGCGAAGGCGTCGTTGGCCTGGTTGCCGACGTAGTCGTGCATGTGGTGGGCGCCGTTGCTGACACCCGGGGCGACGATGACGTTGTCCGAGTTGAACTTCCCGTTCTGGTTCCGCCCGCAGTCGGTGACGAAGGACCCGCGCGAGCCGCCCCGGCGCTGCCGGGGGAGGTTCACGTTCGGCGGTACGGAACGGATGTCGACGAAGTCGGCGGCCTCGGGCCCGTTCCCGGCCTGCCCCTGATCGGGTTCGCCCTGATCGGGTTCTCCCTGATCGGGTTCTCCCTGACCGGGATCCCCCTGGCCGGGTTCTCCCTGACCGGGTTCCCCGCGGCCGCCCCCGCTCGGCTCGTCGTCGGCGCGGAGGGTGCAGGGCGCGAGACCGCCGAGCGGCGAGCCGACGGCCTGCCCGATCCGTTGAAGCACGGGGAGCCGCTCGTCCCTGAGCGGGGCGAGGATCTGGTCCTCGGCGAACGCGGGGTCCCGTTCCACCCGCTCCTTTTCGTCGGCGAACCGCTGGTAGGCGGCGGTGATCTGGCTGTCCAGCGTGGCGAGTTCGCGGTCCACGGAGTCCCGGGCGGACTCCCGGACGTCGGTCAGCTCCTCGGCGGCGTCGGGACAGTCGATGGTCGAGACCGCGTTCACCCGGTCGGGCGGCGGCGGCCGATCACCCCAGCCTTCGCCTGCGGAGGCGTAGACATTGAAGGCGACCAGCCCGCCCGCACCCAGAATCAGGGCGACGGAGGCGGCCACCGCTCGTTTCGCGCGTGTCGAACGTTTTCGTGTGCGTCGCATGCGCCTCCATACGCACGCCAGGCCTCATGCGTTCAGCCGGACGGAGACGTGCACGCGTTCGCCGAACTGACCAGGGAGGCGGTCTTACGTCCCCGGGGACGGGATGTCACCATGGCCGAATCATGACGGATGCCCGGTCGCCGATACGCGCCCTGCGTGCCGCATTTTTCGCGGCGGTGTGCGTGGTATTGGCCGCGGTGGGGCATTCCTCCATGTCTGCGCACGAGATCCCGGCGGGGTCGCTGTACGCGGCGTTCGCCGTCACGGGCGGCCTGGCCTGGCTGGCGGGTGGCCGTCGGCGGGGCGCGGGAGCGATCGCGGGCGGCCTTGCGGCCGTACAGACGACGTTGCACGTGATCTTCTCGGCGGGGCGGTCGCACGGCGGTGGCGCGGGTGGTCACGCGGCGATGGACCACGGGGCGATGGGCGAGGCGGCGATGGACCATGCGGCCATGACGCACGCCGCCATGGATCCGGCGATGGCTCCGGCCGCGACGGTCGATCCGGCGGCGATGGATCCCGCGACGGTCGATCCGACGGCGCTGGATTCGGCCATGGAGATGCTGACGACGGCCGCCGGCTCGTCGTCCTCCCTCGGCATGCTCGCCGCCCACCTCCTCGCCGCCCTCGTCTGCGGCCTCTGGCTGGCCAGGGGAGAGGCCGCGCTCTTCGCGCTCGCCCGGACCGTCGGGACGTTCGTCTTCACCCCGCTCCGCCTGCTGCTCGCCGTCGTCCGCGTACCCGAGCCGCCGCAGGCCGTACGCCCCCGCCCGCACAGCCGGCGCCGCCTCCACGGCGTCGTCCTCGCGCACACCCTCTCCCGGCGTGGCCCGCCCCGGCTGTCCGTACCCCGCGCCACCGCCCTCGGAGCACACGTCTGACCGACCGACCCGGGGGCTGAAACCCAACCCCCAGGACCTAGGACAGTCATGACCATCGACGATCTCGCACGCCCGGAATCCCCTGACGCGCCACCCGGGAGAACCGCCACCAGCGGAACCGGCACCGGGACCTGGAGCGCGCTGCGCCCCCTCGTCCTGCGCCTGCACTTCTACGCCGGCGTCCTCATCGCCCCCTTCCTGCTCGTCGCCGCCACCAGCGGCCTGCTCTACGCGCTCTCCTTCCAGGCCGAGAAGGTGATCTACGCGCAGGAGCTGGAGGTCCCCGTAGGGGACAAGGTCCTGCCGCTCTCGCAGCAGGTCCACGCCGCCACCAAGGTGAACCCCAACGGCACCGTCACAGCCGTCTGGCCCTCCGCCGAGGACGGCGCCACCACCCGCGTCCTCATGGACGACCCCGACGTCGAGGAGGGCAAGTCCCTCGCCGTCTTCGTCGACCCGTACACCGCCGAGATCCGGGGCCAGCTCCCCAGCTACGGCAGCTCCGGCGCGCTCCCGCTGCGCACCTGGATCGACGAACTCCACCGCGATCTGCGCCTGGGCGACATCGGCCGCAACTACAGCGAGCTGGCCGCCAGCTGGCTGTGGGTGATCGCGCTCGGCGGCTTGGCGCTGTGGATCGGCCGCAAGCGGAAGAACCGCCGGTCCCTCGTCGTCCCCGAGCGCGGACCCAAGTCCCGCCGTCGCACGCTGTCCTGGCACGGCACGGTCGGCCTGTGGGCGGTGGCCGGTCTGGTCCTGCTCTCCGCCACCGGCCTGACCTGGTCGCGGTACGCGGGGGAGAACATCGACGCGGTCCAGACCCAACTCGGCGGCGCCACCCCGACCGTCTCCGCGGCGCTCGAAGGCGCGGCGGCCGGCGGCTCCTCGGAGCACGAGGGCCACGACATGGGCGGTGACACGGCCGCCCCGAAGGGCGCGGACGTCGGCATCGACAAGGTCGTGGAGGCGGCCCGGGCGAAGGGCATCGAGGGCAGGATGTCCGTCGTCCTGCCCTCCGAGGGCAAGGGGTACGTCGTCAAGGAGACCGACACCGTCTTCCCGGTGCACCTGGACTCGGTGGCGGTGAACCCGGCCGACGGCGCGGTCATTGACGAGCTCCGCTTCGCCGACTACCCGGTTCTCGCCAAGCTGACGCGCTTCGGCATCGACGCCCACATGGGCGTGTTCCTGGGTCTGTTCAACCAGCTGGCGCTCGCGGCCCTGGCCCTCGCGCTCATCCTGATGATCCTCTGGGGCTACCGGATGTGGTGGCTCCGCCGCCCCGGCCGCCCGGTCGCGCGCGGGGCGTGGCGAAAGGTTCCGCCGACGATGCTGCTTCCGCTGCTCGCGGCGACGGCCCTGGTGGGCTGGTTCGTCCCGCTGCTGGGCCTCAGCCTGGTGGCGTTCCTGGTCGTGGACCTCGCCCTGGGCCTGGTGGCGAGGTTCCGGGCGAGGTCCGAAGCGGCCTGAGCCGGCCTGATCAGGGCGTGTACTTGTAGCCGACCCGCCGCACGGTCTGGATCGTGCGGCGGTGCTCGGCGCCCAGCTTGCGGCGCAGCCGCGCCACATGCACGTCGACGGTCCGCCCGTCGCCCACGTGCCCGTACCCCCAGACCGTCGTGACCAACTGGTCGCGGCTGTGGACCCGGTGGGGGTGGGCGACGAGGTGGGCGAGCAGCTCGAACTCCAGGTACGTGAGGTCCATCTCCACCCCGTCGACCCGCGCGACGCGCCGGACGGAGTCGATGGCAACGGGCCCTTCGGGGGCGGCGGGCTCCACGGCCGCCTGCGGGTCGGCCGGCACGAGTACGAGATACCCGACCATGGGCGGCCGCCCGGGCAGCGTCGGCAACGCGTGCGGCGGCGCGGGGAGCAGCGTGGCACCGGGCGGCAGGAACTCCGCGACCTGCGAGAGGTCGACGACCTCCTGCGGATCGACGGCCCGAAGCCGGTGCCGGCCGGGACGGAGAGGAGTGAGGGCAGCGGTCTGGGTGTGGGCCATGGGGATCTCAGCTCTTTCGCGCGAGTCGGAGACGTACGACGTCATTCGCGCGTCGGCCGAAGGCCACAGGACCGGTTCACATCCCGGTCGGGGCGTTAGAGGGCCGACGCGTTCCGCACGCGCCGACAGCACCGGTCGAAGTCGTGATGCTGCCGAGAAGGCCAGAACGGCTCAAGGTCGAAGCGACCTGTCGCGGTGTCGTTCTGGGTGGTGGTCATATTCCTATTGAACCAGAAGGGAATGCGGCCGACGACCCCCCTACCCCGCCGATCCCTCGGCCCCGGCCGTGCTCAACCCACCAACCGCCGCCGCCAGTCCAGCTCCGTGACCGGGATCGCCCGCCGGGGAGAGCCGTCCCAATCGACGGTCAGCCCCTCGGCGCGCAACGCCGACACGACCTCGCGACCCACGGCGCCTCCGGCACCCCGTCGAAGGCGCCGTACAGCAGATGGAGCGGGCCTCCCGAGGCCGCACCCTCGGTGCACTGGGAGTGGAAGAAGACGAACCCCCGTGCGTCCCCGGACCCTTCGGCGCCGATCTCCGCGGTGCCGCATGCACGGCAGCACGCGAAGTTCTCCGAGCCACGATGCCGCTCGCGTCGAGCGCCCGGAACGCCCGGGTGACCCGCTCGGCGTCCGTCGTCCCCACCCACCGGGCCAGCGCCCCCGCCTGCGCACGGCTCACCGGCAGGACGTCGCCGTCCACCAGATACCCCTCGGCGGCCTCCGCCAGGGCCTTCCGGTCCGCGTACCCGCACGCCACGAGCGTCCGCACGTGCTCTTCGAGCGGGACCAGGATGTCATCGGCCAGTTCGGGCAGTTCGGGCACGGGCGCCGGCGACGTGAACCCCGCGCTCTCCCAGACGACGCCGTCGTCCCAGCCGTGCGCTCCGCGTGCCCACCCCACCATGGCCTCGGTGGCAGGCCCCACCGACAACGCCGTAGGGGCGCCCACCGTGTTCACGGTCGGCGCCCCTACGGGACGGTGTGTGCGGATCAGACCTGGCCGGCCTTCGCCAGGGCCTCGCAGCAGGTGTCGACCATGAGGCGGGTCACCACGTACGGGTCCACGTTCGCGTTCGGGCGGCGGTCCTCGATGTAGCCCTTCTGGTCCTGCTCGACCTGCCACGGGATACGGACCGAGGCGCCACGGTCGGAGACGCCGTAGTGGTACTGGTCCCACGGGGCGGTCTCGTGCAGACCCGTCAGGCGGTCGTCGATGCCCGCGCCGTAGTTCTTGACGTGGTCGAGCGGCTTCGAGCCCTCGCCCAGCGACTCGCACGCGGTGATGATCGCGTCGTAGCCCTCGCGCATCGCCTTCGTCGAGAAGTTGGTGTGCGCGCCCGCGCCGTTCCAGTCGCCCTTCACCGGCTTCGGGTCCAGCGTCGCCGAGACCTTGAAGTCCTCGGCGGTGCGGTAGAGCAGCCAGCGCGCCACCCACAGCTGGTCCGCGACGTCCAGCGGCGCCAGCGGGCCGACCTGGAACTCCCACTGGCCCGGCATGACCTCGGCGTTGATGCCGGAGATGCCCAGACCCGCCTTCAGACAGTTCTCGAGGTGCGCCTCGACGATGTCACGGCCGAAAATCTCGTCGGCGCCGACACCGCAGTAGTAGCCGCCCTGCGGGGCCGGGAAGCCGCCGACCGGGAAGCCGAGCGGGCGCTCGCCGTCGAAGAAGGTGTACTCCTGCTCGATGCCGAAGATCGGCTCCTGCGCGGCGTACGTCGCGTAGACCTCGGCCAGCGCGGCACGGGTGTTGGACTCGTGCGGCGTCATGTCCGTGTTCAGGACCTCGCACAGCACCAGCAGGTCGTCGCCGCCGCGGATCGGGTCCGGGCAGACGAAGACCGGCTTCAGGACGCGGTCCGAGGCGTGTCCCTTGGCCTGGTTCGTGCTGGATCCGTCGAAGCCCCAGATCGGAAGCTCCTCCAGGGTGGCGCCCGTGCCCGGCATGATCTTCGTCTTCGAACGAAGCTTCGCGGTCGGCTCGGTGCCGTCGATCCAGATGTACTCAGCCTTGAAGGTCACGGGCCTCATCCTTTGGCGTGCTGCTGCTGCGGGGAGCGTGCTGCGGCTCGCGACGCTGCGAGAGCTGCGGTGTGGGTGTCTGCGCGCAGCTTGGCAACACGGGATTTCCCGGTCGTTGCCCGAATGTGAACCCCGTGTTACTCAGCCTTCCTGTGTTTCGCGGACCCGCCGCCCCACCACGTGCGCGTTGAGCAGCGACCCGAAGCCGGCGTTCTCGACACGCCGGGCGACCTCGGCGTACGTCGTCCCCAGCGCCTCCGCCGTCCGCCCCAGGTGCCAGTCGCAGTCCGCGAGCCGGCGCAGCAGATGGCCGCGCCGGATCTGGTTCTCGGAGAGCCGGAAGGTCTTCAGGTACACCGTCCGGCCCTTGTGGTCGGCGATCAGCTCGCCGATGTGCTGCTCCTGCCCGCCCCGCAGGAACGGCGGGAGGAAGCGGTACAGATCGTACGAATCCATCCGGTACGCCCGCTCGAAGGCGTACGACGTCTCCACCAGGTCCCGCGCCATCAGCCCGTCGTGCGCCTCCGCCCACGACCGCTCCTGCGCCCGCGCCGCCGCCCGCAGATCCGCGAGCGTGCGGACGGAGCCGGAGCCCGCCACCCCGTCCCGGATGCGCGCGGTGAACTCGGGCACGGCGGCGCCGTAGTACGCGTACTGGTGGATCAGCTCCCCGTACAGGTCCTCGATCAGCGTGGGGTGCAGGGCGCGGTAGTCCTCCGGGTGCGGCACGACGAACGCGGCGGCCAGGGCGTCGGCGACGTACAGCATCAGTCCGCACTGCCCCGGGTGGATCTCGAAGATCCGCAGCGCCTCCGCGAGCCCCGGCACGCTCCACCCCGCGTACGCCGCCTCGGCGCGCGGCGAGAGCCCCTGGCGTACCGCCTGCTGGGACCACTCGTCCCAGACGACGGACGGGCCGCCGAAGTGGAGCGCCAGATACCCCTCCAGGGCGAGGTGGAGAGGAAGGAACCGCAGCCGCTTCTCCGCCCGCCCGTCGTCGCCGCGTCGGCGCTTGGCGAGACGGTGGTGGGCGCGGCGCACGGGAACGGCGGGCGGCCCGTCGTTCCCGAGCCGCGTGCCGTACGCCGCCGCCTCGCGCTCGCCCCCGGACCCGGAGCCGGATCCGGACCAGTCCGCGACGAAGCCGTGCGGGATGTACGAGGTGTACGTCTTTCGGTCTCCGAGGTCGACGGAGCCGTGGGCGCCCCCGTACGCCTCGCGGTGCAGCCGCAGCCCCTGCACCGGCTCGGCCCGGACCAGCGGTACGAGCCGGACGCCGCCCCACACCTGCGCCGGCCGGGCCTCCAGACCGGTCAGATCGATCCGGGTCACCCTCGCGCCTCCTTCAGGAACAGTTCCACCCGCCGGTCCAGATAGGCAAGGAGCTCCGCGAGCCCCGTCCGCCCCTCGGCGAACTGGGCGATCTCCACCAGCGCCGGCAGGTCTTCCGCGTCCCGGATCCCGGCCGTCGGCACACTCGGCGCCAGCCGGCGCACGTCGAATCCGTTCGCGTCGTATACGGGGTTCACATGGACGGCGCTCGTCCGGCGCTCCGGGTCGAGCCGGGTCCGCCAGACACGCAGCACCTCGCCCGCGAGGCCGGGCGGCGCGTTGTCCCAGCCGTCCGAGACGATCACAAGCCGGTCGGGGGCGCGGCCTTCGGGCCCCTCCAGGGCGTCGAGGATCCGTGTTCCGAGCGGAGTCGGTCCCCAGGGCCGGACGAGCAGTGCGTCGGTGCCGCCCGAGGTCCAGTGCGCGGTGTACGCCCCCGGCGCGGCGAGCGCGTCGAGGAGGAAGTGACAGCCCAGGGCCACGGCGAGCGGCCGGCGCCGCTTCACGGCCGAACCGGAGGCGGAGTAGCTGTCGTCGAGCACCGCCGCGACCCGCCCCCAGCTCCCGGCGTACGGCCCCGCCACACGGCGCGCGGCGGCCCGCAGTGCGCCCGTCAGCTCGGCGCGCCGGGCCACCCTCTCCCCTAAGGGGAGGGAGAGGACGTAGAGCGCGAGCCGGGTCAGCGGCATCACGGTCAGGTCGCGCGCCCGCTCGGTCCGCAGCCGCTCAAGTCGGGTCATCCGGGGCGCGATCCGCTCCAGGAACACCTCGCGCGGTACGCCGTGCCGGGCCGCGAACCCCTCGGCGACGGTGAACGGAAGCTCGTACAGCGCCCCCTGCTCGTAGTGGGCACGGCGGTACGCGTCCAGGTACGGGTGCTCGTACCGGACCCGGCGGCCGGGCGCGAAGAGGAAGTCGCCGCACTCGGGGGCGGGGAGGGGGAGATGGGCGTGCCGGGCGACGGCCTTGAGTCCGGGCCGGTACTTGACGGCGTCGTGACCGAGGTCGGCGCGGCCGGCCAGCCAGTCGCGGACGATCGCGCGGGTACGGCGGTTGTTGACCTTGGCGGTGCGCAGGGCGCGGAAGAGGCGGTAGACGCGCTGCGGGGGCAGCGCGGCGAGCCGGGCGGCGATCAGCCGCCCCTCGGCCCGCTTCGCGTCCGGCCCGCCGGCCTCGTCGGCGGTGCGCAGCAACTGCTCGACGATCAGGGCCGCGTTGTGGTCGTTGATGTCGAGCGCGAGCGTGGCGGCGTAGACGGGGCGGTAGTTGACCCGGACGTACTCGTGCAGGAACGCGAGGGACAGTCGCTGCTCCCCGGCGGAGGAGCGGAACTCCCGCTGACCGGTGGCGGTGACGGCCGCGTTGACGAAGAGCAGGACGTCCTCGGCGGCGATGAGGTCGGAGAGCGTTTCCGTCGAGATCGTCGAGTTGGTCGAGTTCGTCGTCATGGGTCCCTCGCATGGGCATGGATGCCGGCCGGGGAATGGGGGCGCGAACAGCGAAAACGTTGCTACAGAGGCAGGTCCCGGAAGTCACACCGGAGTCCCGCGGCCGGCGCGTGCAAGGTAGCACCGGGGGAGGGGAGGGGGTCCAACGGTTTACGCCCCGGCCCGCCCCCCCGGTTGTGGGCAATCGTTCCGCAGGGCGATGGGGGTCCCCCCGGACGGAGTCTGGGGGAGGGTGGGCACAACCCGACAGCGGCGCCGCACCCGTGGTTCCCCTAGGGACTGGGAACCTGGGCCCGGCAAGGGCGCCGTCCCGCGTGCCCACCCTCCCCCAAACTGGGTCGCTGTCATAGCCGCACGGCAGACTGAGAGGCATGACGACAGACGCAGGCGGGAAGTTCCGGATCGGCCTCATCGGTACCGGCCCCTGGGCCGCGCGGACGCACGCGCCCGCGCTCGCCGCGCATCCCGATGTGGAGTTCGCCGGCGTCTGGGGCAGACGGCCCGAGGCCGCGGCGGAACTGGCCACGGCCTTCGGCACGACCGCGTACGAGGACGAGGAGGAGCTCTTCGAGTCCTGCGACGCGGTCGCCTTCGCCCTGCCCCCGGACGTCCAGGCCACGCTCGCGCTCCGCGCGGCGGCCATGGGGTGCCATCTGCTCCTGGACAAGCCGGTGGCCACGACGGTCGAGGCCGCGCGGCAGGTCGCCGATTTCGCCGACCTGGGCGGGGTCGCCTCCGTCGTCTTCTGCACGCTCCGCTTCGCGGAGCCGACGGCGCGCTGGATCGACGAACAGGCGGCGGCGGGCGGCTGGTTCCTCGGCGAGGCGCACTGGCTGGGCTCGCTCTTCGCGCCCGGTTCGACGAGCGCGTACGCGGCCTCGCCGTGGCGGCGCGAGAAGGGCGGCCTGTGGGACGTCGGCCCGCACGTGCTCTCCGCCTACCTGCCCGTGCTCGGCGACGTCACCGACATGACGGCCGTACGGGGCCCGGCGGACACCCACCACCTGGTCATGCACCACACCTCGGGCGCGACCAGCACGGCGACGCTCACCCTCTCCGCGCCCCCGAAGGCGGCGGGCGCCGCGCTGGCGTTCTACGGCGAACAGGGGCGGGTCGCGATGCCCCAGTGGGACGGCGCGGCGGGCGCGTACACCCGGGCGATCGACGCCCTGATCGAATCGGCCCGGACGGGCGTCCCCCACCCCTGCGACGTCCGCTTCGGCACCCGGATCACGGAGATCCTGGCGGAGGCGGAGGCGCAGATGACGGCAGCAGCAGGGCAGGAGGAAGCCTCGGCCCGAGTCAGCCCGGCTCGTCCCCGGCCGCCGTGCTCTCCGTCGCCATGATCTCCCGTACGCCCGTCAGGAAGCGTCGTACGGCATCCACCTCGCCCGCGTCGAACTCCCGCAGCAGCGCCACCGTTCCGTCGATCAGGGGTCCGAAGGACGACCGGCCCAGTTCCTTGGCGCTCTCCTCGACCCGGAGCAGTACGCGGCGGCGGTCGCGGGTGTCGCGGATGCGGGCGAGGTGGCCGAGGCGTTCGAGGCGGTCGATGACGGCGGTCGTGCCGGCGGAGTTGAGGCCGAGCTGGGCGCCCAGCCGGCCGGCGGTCGCGTCCGTTCCCGCGCGCTCGGCGTCGAGCAGGCAGATCAGGGCCCGGACGTCCGTGGCGTGCATCCCGTTGCGCGTGGCGAACTCGCCCTGCCGCAGGCCGTATTCGACCGTGACCGCGCGCAGGAGATGGAAAACCTGTAGCTCCGGTGAGTCTGTCACTCCGCCGCCTCCCGTCATATTATCTCGCTCAGCGAGATTATCGCCCAGCGAGAGGTTGCGCCATGCCCGCCGCCACCGCCACCGTCCCCCCTGCATTCCTCGCCGCCTACGACGCCGTCCTCGATCACTGGCCCACCAACACCACGACCTCCGAGCTGGTGACGGCGTACGGCACGACCCATCTCCTCAGCCACGGCCCCGAGGACGCCCCGCCCGTCCTCCTCCTGCCGGGCGGCGGCGCCACCGCCACGGGCTGGTACGCGATGGCCGCCGCGCTCGGCCGGAACCACCGGGTCCACGCCGTCGACCTGATCGGAGAACCGGGTCGCAGCGTGCCCGCGGCGGCCCCCGCCAACCCCCTCCGTACCGCCGACGACCTCACCGCCTGGCTGCACGCCCTGCTCGACGGACTCCGCCTCGACTCCGCCGCCTTCGTCGGCCACTCCTACGGCGCCTGGATCGCCCTCCACCACGCCCTACGGGCCCCCGAGCGCGTCGACCGGCTCGTCCTCCTCGACCCGACCAACTGCTTCACCGGCTTCAGCCCCCGCTACCTGCTCCGCGCCCTGCCCATGCTGCTCCGCCCCACCCCCGCCCGGAACGCCACGTTCCTGCGGTGGGAGACGCGCGGCGCGGACGCGGAACTCGACCCGGCGTGGCTGCGGCTGCTCGCGCTGGCCGCGGAGTTCCCGAGCGCCCGCCCCGTGACAGGCCCGCGCCCGACCCCCGCCGAGCTCGGCACCCTCAAGCCGCCGACGCTGCTCCTCCTCGCCGAGCGGAGCCGCGCCCACGACAGCGCCCGGATGGCGGCCCGGGCGCGGGCCGCCGTACCGCGCATCCGGACGGCGACGCTGCCCGGCGCCACGCACCACACCCTCCCGGCGGGGGCGCCACCGGAGACGTACGAGTGGATCGAAGGGTTCCTGAAGTCCGCGTGACCGTACCAAGGTCCGTGTGTCCGTCAGCGTGACAGGGCGTCCCGTACGGCCTCCTCGGACCGCCCCACCACCGCCGTGCCGTCCTCCGCCGTGATGATCGGCCGCTGGATCAGCTTGGGGTGCGCGGACAGCGCCTCGATCCACTGCTCGCGGCTCGCCTCGTCGCGCGCCCAGTCCTTGAGCCCCAGTTCCTTCGCGACCGCCTCCTGCGTCCGCGTGATGTCCCAGGGTTCGAGCCCGAGCCGCTCCAGGACGTCCCGGATCTCGGCCGGGCTCGGTACGTCCTCCAGGTAGCGCCGCACGGTGTACTCGGCGCCCTCCTCGTCGAGCAGATGCAGCGCGCCACGGCACTTGGAACAGGCGGGATTGATCCAGATCTCCATGCCGTCAACGGTACCCGGCGCACGCCCCTTCACCACCCCTCAAATACGGTCTGAACAGGGGCGATTGTCAGTGGGGGCGCCTAAAATAGGGGGTGAAGGTGAGGGTCCCGGGGAGGGCCCGCACCCCGCTTTTTCGCCAGGAGGTCGCCCATGGCACTCGCCGTGATCCGGACACCGTCCCTCGAACCCTGGAAGCCCCTCCAGAAGCAGCCGCTCCCCGCGGGCCGCCCCCGCGAGTGGTACGTGAGCCACAACCGCCGCCTGAAGGCCATGCGCCTCGCGATCGTCCTGCTGGACGCGGGCATCCACGACCCGGCGCGGGCCGGCAACGAGAAGATACGCACGACGGCGGAGCTCATCGGCATCCACCCGCCCTCGGACACCACCTGCCGCATGGTCCGCGCCCTGATCCGCTACGGCCGCTGACCCCGACGCCGGACCACCGGCCGAGGCCCCGGAGAGCGCACGCTCCCCGGGGCCTCGCACGCGTGCGCGTCGCGCGCTCACTCGCAGCCGACGCCGTCACCGTCCCGGTCGAGGTGGCTTCCGTAGCCCGGGTCGCCCACGCGGATCGGGTCGGCATCGGCGGCCCGCACGGCGTCGCAGTTCTTGTAGTACACGGAGCTGCCCCCGCCGGAGTCACCCGAGTCGTCCCTGGTGGGAGTGGGAGTGGGAGTCGGAGCCGGGGTGGTGCGCTTCGGCTTGGGCTTCGCAGTCGGCGTCGGCGACTTCGACGGCTCGGGGCGCAGCTCGGTGCCCGTCGTGGCGGGGCAGGCCGTGCCCGGCGCCACCAGATGGACGTTCGGGTCCGCGCCGGCCGGTACGAGCCGGGTGCCCGCCGCCGGACCTTGGAAGCAGACGATCCAGGTCGCGTGGTTCGTGGGCAGGCTGACGTCTCCGTAGGCGCTGGCCGCCCTCAACTCTCCGTCGATCAGCGCCTCCACGGAGGCCTCCGCCTCCGAGAACGTCTTGCCGACGACGTCGGGCATGAGGAGATCCGCACTCGGCGAGGGGGTAGGGCTCGACGACGCAGAAGCCGTCGCTGAAGCCGACGCCGCCGTTTTCGGCTTGGCGTCGCCCTGCTCCTCCGCCGGCGGGTCGCCGAGGAACGCAACCAGGAACCATATCCCCGAGAGCACCGTGGCCACGATCTTCTTCGTCTGGCCCCACGGACTCAGCCACGCCAGCGCGATACCGGCAGGCGGCAGCACGACCAGCGCCGTGATGACCAGCGCCGGATGCTGCCACCACTGCCGCCGCCGCACCGGCGGCGGCGTCTGCGTTCCATAAGGGTTCGGGTACGGCTGAGGGGGCTGGTTCTGGTACACGCGGGGCTCCTGGCAGCAGGGCCGCTCGACGCGGCGGCGAGGAAATGCGGGGGAATCGTAAACACCAAGTGAAGATCCCCGCACAGGTATTGCACAGATTGAGACCCGATGCGGCGAGGAGAGCCGCTGAGAAACGCCGAGGCCCCGCCGCTCTCCAGGGAGAGTGGCGGGGCCTCGTAAGACGCGACGGTCGGTACAGGCCCGACCGGCCGTCCTAGATGTCGAAGTAGAGCTCGAACTCGTGCGGGTGCGGGCGCAGCTGGATCGGGGCGATCTCGCTCGTGCGCTTGTAGTCGATCCAGGTCTCGATCAGGTCGGAGGTGAAGACACCACCGGCCTGCAGGTACTCGTTGTCCGCCTCAAGGGCTTCGAGGACCGCCGGGAGCGAGGTCGGGACCTGCTGGACGTTCGCGTGCTCCTCGGGAGCCAGCTCGTACAGGTCCTTGTCGATCGGCTCGGCCGGCTCGATCTTGTTCTTGATGCCGTCGAGGCCCGCGAGCAGCAGCGCCGAGAAGGCGAGGTACGGGTTCGAGGACGGGTCCGGCGCGCGGAACTCGACGCGCTTGGCCTTCGGGTTCGAGCCCGTGATCGGGATACGCATGGCCGCCGAGCGGTTGCGCTGCGAGTAGACCATGTTGACCGGGGCCTCGAAGCCGGGCACCAGGCGGTGGTACGAGTTCACCGTCGGGTTGGTGAAGGCGAGCAGCGACGGGGCGTGCTTCAGGATGCCGCCGATGTAGTAGCGGGCGGTGTCCGACAGGCCCGCGTAGCCCTGCTCGTCGTAGAACAGCGGGTCGCCGTTGGCCCACAGCGACTGGTGGACGTGCATGCCCGAGCCGTTGTCGCCGAAGATCGGCTTCGGCATGAAGGTCGCGGTCTTGTTGTTGCGCCACGCGACGTTCTTCACGATGTACTTGAAGAGCATCAGGTCGTCGGCCGCGGCCAGCAGGGTGTTGAACTTGTAGTTGATCTCGGCCTGGCCGGCGGTGCCGACCTCGTGGTGCTGGCGCTCGACCTGCAGGCCGACGTTCTCCAGCTCCAGCGAGATTTCCGCGCGCAGGTCGGCGAAGTGGTCGACCGGCGGGGCCGGGAAGTAGCCGCCCTTGTAACGGACCTTGTAGCCGCGGTTGTCCTCGACCGCACCGGTGTTCCAGGCGCCGGCCTCGGAGTCGATGTGGTAGAAGCCCTCGTTGGCGGCGGTGTTGAAGCGCACCGAGTCGAAGACGTAGAACTCCGCCTCCGGGCCGAAGTACGCGGTGTCGGCGATGCCGGTGGAGGCCAGGTACGCCTCCGCCTTCTTCGCGATGTTCCGCGGGTCACGGCTGTACTGCTCGCCCGTGATCGGGTCGTGGATGAAGAAGTTGATGTTCAGCGTCTTGTCGCGGCGGAACGGGTCCATGCGGGCCGTCGACAGGTCGGCGCGCAGCGCCATGTCGGACTCGTGGATGGCCTGGAAGCCACGGATCGACGAGCCGTCGAAGGCCAGCTCCTCCGACGGGTCGAACGCCGTCGCCGGGATCGTGAAGTGCTGCATCACTCCCGGAAGGTCACAGAAACGGACGTCGACCATCTTGACGTCGTTGTCCTTGATGAACTTCTGGACCTCGTCGGCGTTCTGGAACCCGTGCTTCTCGGACATCCCACTCCTCCTACTCCCGGCCCGGGGAGGGGCGGGGTTGCAGCTCGGTCGTGCGGCCAGTGCGGTGGCACACGCTGGACCCGACCATAGGCAGACGGGATTTCTCAAGCGTGACCCATTTGTTTCGACCAAGTTAACCGGGCTTGGTGTGCGCGGCAGCCCGGCACGGCGATGCCGACCCGGGCCGAAGTGATCGAAAACGGGCCCAGTACCGTGGACGCGTGGACAACAGGCAAGCACTCGGATCATGGCTGTCCGGCCCCCGCGCGGCGGCCGAGGACGCAGGCGTCGACTTCGGTTACCGCGGTCAGCAGCTCGGGCTCCCCGAGGAGGGGCCCGGTTCGATCGCCCGCCCCGGCCGCCGGATCGGCGCCCTCGCCGTCGACTGGGCCCTGTGCATGGTGATCGCATACGGCCTCGTCACCGACGGCTACAGCCAGGCGACCGGCAACTGGGCGCTCGTCATCCTGCTCGTCCTGAGCGTGCTGACGGTCGGCACCATCGGCTCCACCCCGGGCAAGCGGATCTTCGGCCTGCGAGTCGTCTCGGTCGCCGGCGGCCGGCTCGGCGTCGTGCGCGTGGTCGTCCGCAGCCTGCTCGTCTGCCTCGCCATCCCGGCCCTGATCTGGGACCGCGACGGCCGCGGGCTCCACGACCGCCTCGCGGGCGCCGTCCAGGTACGCATCTGAGCACGTTCCACCAACGAAAGGGGCGCCCGGAACCGATCGGTTCCGGGCGCCCCTTCGTCGTACAGAAGTCGTCAGCGCATCTTTCCGCCGCGCGGCATCCGCATGCCCTTCGGCATCGGACCCTTCGGCACCGGCATGTTGCTCATCAGGTCGCCCATCGCCCGCAGCCGGTCGTTGGCCACCGTCACCTGCGGGCCCGAGAGGACGCGCGGGAGCTTCAGCATGGTCGTACGGACCTTGTTCAGCGGCACCTGACCCTCGCCGTTGCCGACCATGATGTCGGTGACCGGCACGTCCACGACGATGCGGGCCATCTTCTTCTTCTCGGCCGCGAGCAGCGGCTTCAGCCGGTTCGGGTTGCCCTCGGCCACCAGCACGATGCCCGCCCGGCCGACCGCGCGGTGCACGACGTCCTGGCTCTTGTTCATCGCGATCGCCGGGGTCGTCGTCCAGCCGCGTCCGATGTTCTGCAGCACCGCGGCCGCAGCGCCCGGCTGGCCCTCCATCTGACCGAAGGCCGCGCGCTCGGCACGGCGTCCGAAGATGATCGCCATCGCCAGCAGCGCCAGGATGAATCCCAGAATGCCCAGGTAGACCGGGTGACCGATCACGAAGCCGATCGCGAGGAGGACACCGAGTACGACGATGCCCACGCCCGCGACGACAAGCCCGACCTTCGGGTCGGCCTTTCGGGTCATCTTGTACGTGAGGGCGATCTGCTTGAGTCGCCCCTGGTTCGCAGCGTCGCCGCTGCCCGTGTTTGCCTTCCTCGCCATGTCCTGAAGTTTACGTGGCCCGGGAAGCGCGGCCAGCCACGGCCTCCATCACGTGCTGGGCCTCGACCCGGTCCTTGGCCCGGCGGCGGTCCTCCAGGACCGAGGTCCAGGCGTTGCGGCGGGCGGTCCGCTGGCCTCCGGAGAGCAACAGCGCCTCGACGGCCTTCAGGGCGTCGGTGACGGACGGGATGGCGGTGGCGCGGACGTGTGTCGCGGCCTGCATGACGGGGTCCTCCCTCAAGCATGGATGAGATGAGGTGGGGGGTGGGGCGGAGAGCGGCGCTCACGCCCTGGCGGTGGCCGTGGCGGTGAGTGAACTCAGGCTCACAGAACGGTGTTACCAGCGCGTGACCCGGCGGTCAAACACTGATGAAACGTTGATGGGGCCATCTGTGCGCCTCCGGAAACGCCGACGCGGCCCGTACGGGCCCCTGACCTGCGGGGGCATACGGGCCGCGACGGATTCGGCCATTACCGGCCGGTAACCACTTGTGCGCGAGTTCACACAGTCTTGGGCGGCGGTCGTCACACGGCCCGGGGGCCGTGGCTCAGACGGCCTGCGTCGCGTTGTCCACCGCGCCGCGCTTCTCGATCGCCTGCTGGAACAGACGGCCCGCGCGGTACGAGGAACGGACCAGCGGGCCCGACATCACACCGGAGAAGCCGATCTCGTCGGCCTCCTCCTTCAGCTCCACGAACTCCTGCGGCTTCACCCAGCGCTCCACGGGGTGGTGCCGGACCGAGGGCCGCAGGTACTGCGTGATCGTGATCAGCTCGCAGCCGGCGTCGTGCAGCTGCTGGAGCGCCTCGCTGACCTCCTCGCGGGTCTCGCCCATGCCGAGGATCAGGTTCGACTTCGTGACCAGACCGTAGTCTCGGGCCTTGGTGATGACGTCCAGCGAGCGCTCGTAGCGGAAGCCGGGACGGATCCGCTTGAAGATCCGCGGCACCGTCTCGACGTTGTGCGCGAAGACCTCGGGGCGGGAGGCGAAGACCTCGGCCAGGAGCTCGGGCACCGCGTTGAAGTCGGGGGCGAGCAGCTCGACCTTCGTACGGCCGTCGGCGCGGCCCGCCGTCTGCTCGTGGATCTGGCGCACGGTCTCCGCGTACAGCCAGGCGCCGCCGTCCTCCAGGTCGTCGCGCGCGACGCCGGTGATGGTGGCGTAGTTCAGGTCCATCGTGACGACCGACTCGCCGACGCGGCGGGGCTCGTCACGGTCCAGCGCCTCGGGCTTGCCCGTGTCGATCTGGCAGAAGTCGCAACGCCTCGTGCACTGGTCACCGCCGATGAGGAAGGTGGCCTCGCGGTCCTCCCAGCATTCGAAGATGTTGGGACAGCCCGCCTCCTGGCAGACCGTGTGCAGGCCCTCGCTCTTCACGAGGCCCTGCATCTTCGTGTACTCGGGACCCATCTTCGCCCGGGTCTTGATCCACTCGGGCTTGCGCTCGATGGGGGTCTGGGCGTTACGGACCTCCAGGCGCAGCATCTTGCGTCCGTCGGGTGCGACTGCGGACACGACCGGCTCCCTGTAACTTCGATTCTTCGGCGCACACCAGGGTACGCCCGTTGTTCGTACGGTTTTCAGTCTGGCCAACCTGTGGCCAGAGCTCGGCATTCCCTAGGCGGACGCCACGGCGGCGGGCTCGGCGACCTCGGCGGACACGGCCGCGTCGGCGCGCTCGATCTCGCGCGGCTTCGGCTCCGCGTTCTCGAGGACCGCCGTCAGGTGTTTCTCGATCACCGGCAGGACGTCCTCGATGGTGATGTCCCGGCCCAGCTCGTTCGCGAGCGAGGCGACGCCCGCGTCGCGGATGCCGCACGGGATGATCCGGTCGAACCAGGTGTTGTCCGGGTTCACGTTCAGCGCGAACCCGTGCATCGTGACGCCCTTGGCGACCCGGATGCCGATCGCCGCCAGCTTCCGGTCCTCGCGGCGCTGGCCGGCGTTGGACGGGGCGTACTCGGGACCGTTGAGGCGCGGGTCGAACTCCTCGTCGGTCAGCCGCGGGTCGAAGTCGAGCGAGAGTCCACCGAGCGCGGGGCGCTGCTCGACCGGGTCGCCCAGCACCCACACACCGCTGCGGCCCTCGATCCGGGTGGTCTCCAGGCCGAACTCGGCGGCCGTGCGGATCAGCGCGTCCTCAAGGCGGCGGACGTGCGCGACGACGTCGACCGGGCGGGGCAGCTTCAGGATCGGGTAGCCGACGAGCTGGCCCGGGCCGTGCCAGGTGATCTTGCCGCCCCGGTCCACGTCCACGACCGGCGTCCCGTCGAGGGGGCGCTCGCTCTCCGCCGTACGCCGGCCCGCCGTGTACACGGGCGGGTGCTCCAGGAGCAGGCACGTGTCGGGGATCTCGTCGGCGAACCGGGCGGCGTGCACCTCGCGCTGCTTGTCCCAGGCCGCCTGGTACTCCACGGCGTCCTCGCCGAAGCCCAGACGGGCGAATCGCAGCTCACTCACGGCAGTGCCTCCTCCTGTGCCCGTGCCGGTTTCCGGGGATCGTCCCGGGGCCGGCTCGGCGCCATGCGTCATTCGCGCCCATGCCACTGTACGGCCGCGGCGGGGGAGCGGGTCCGGCAGGTGTACGAGGAGGTGTACGAGGAGGTGTACGAGGGGGCATCGTCACCCGCCCGGTGTGCGCGTGCTGTAAATCCCGCCGACGAATCCTCACACGATCGGATGAATGTGGGGCGAAGGCGGCGGTATGGGCGGTGAGGGCCGCTAAATTCACGCCGTTCCATGAGGGTCCACACGGGCTTCCACCCGGGCCCGGAAGGCAGGAGACCGCACAGCTGATGACGGAACGACCCCCGCAGCGCATCCCGAACCGCCAGCTCGCCGCGCTCATCGCCGAAGCCGGGTTCTCCAACGCGGGCCTGGCGAGACGGGTCGACCAGCTCGGCCTGGAACACGGACTCGACCTGCGGTACGACAAGACCTCCGTGACCCGCTGGCTGCGCGGTCAGCAGCCGCGGGGCACCACCCCCGCCCTCATCGCCGAGGTCTTCACCCGCCGGCTCGGCCGCCGCCTCTCCGCACAGGACCTCGGTCTGGACGCCTGCGCGCCCGTGTACGCCGGCCTGGAGTTCGCGGCGACGCCCGAGGAGGCCGTCGACATCGTCAGCGGGCTGTGGCGCAAGGACTCCGGCAGCCACGCCGAACTCCGCAAGATCGCCTTCACCCCGGCCGGTCTCGTCGTCCCCAGCCGGGACTGGCTGATCGGGCGCGCCGACGAGCGGGTGGCGCACGGGGAGACGGCGGCGCCCAACGGCCGGCTCGCGCAGGACGCCCGCGTGCCGCCGCAGGGCAGGCTCTCGGTGCCCCGGCAGCGCGGCACGGACCGGGGGCCGGGGCAGCGGGTCTCCAGCGGGGACATCTCCGCGCTGCGCTCGGTCGGCGAGCTGTTCCGCACCCTCGACCACGCGTACGGCGGCGGCCACGCCCGCCAGGCCCTGGTGCGCTATCTGGAGCACGAGGCCGAACCGATGCTGCGCGGCACGTACGGCGAGTCCGTCGGCCGCCGGCTGTTCGCGGCGGCGGCCGACCTGACGAGGCTCGCGGGCTGGACCTCGTACGACATCGCCGCGCACGGACTCGCCCAGCGGTACTTCGTCCAGGCGCTGCGGCTCGCGCAGGCGGCGGGGGACCGGGCGTACGGCTCGTACGTCCTGATCACCATGAGCCGCCAGGCCGTCTACCTCGGCCACGGGCGGGAGGCTGTGCAGCTGGCCCGGGTCGCCCAGCAGGGCGTCGGCTCGGCCGCCCCGCCGGTCGTCCAGGCGCTGCTGCACTCCGTGGAGGCGCGCGGGCACGGGGTGCTGGGCGAGGCACGGGCGTGTGGGGCCGCGCTGGCGCGCGCGGAACGGGCCCTTGAGGCGGCCAGGCCGGGCGACGACGTGCCGTACTGGGCGCGGCCCTTCGACGAGGCGCAGCTCGCCGACGAGTTCGGGCACTGTCACCGCGACCTCCAGCAGTACCGGGCCGCCGCCCAGCACGCCGAACGCTCCCTCCAGCTGCGCGCCCCCGGCTTCGCCCGCAGCCGCCTCTTCTGCCGCGTGGTCCTCGCCTCCGCCCGCCTCGGCCTCGGCGAACTCGACCAGGCCTGCGCGCTGGGCGCGGAGGCGGCCCAACAGGCCTCCGAGATGCGCTCGGCCCGCGCGCTGGAGTACGTACGCGACTTCGAACGCCGCCTGGAGCCCTACCGCGACGCGTCAGCGGTCCGCACGTACCGGGACCGCGTGGCGGCGATCGGCTGACGCGCGCGCCCCCGTGGGGCGGTGGCCGGGCGTCCCACCCGGCGTGGGGTGGTGGCTGGGCGTCCCCGCCCCCCCCCGCGTGGGGTGGTGGCTGGGCGTCCCCGTCCCCCGCGTGGGGTGGTCCCGCCTGCCCACCCCCGCGTGGGTCGGTCGCCTCGCCCCCCACCCCGTGTGGGCGGCCGTCCCGCCTCCCCCACCCCCCGTGTGGGCGGCCGTCCCGCCTCCCCCACCCCTCGTGTGGGCAATCGTCCCGCTGGGGCGGGACGCGTGGGCACACGGGACGGCGCCCCATGCGGGCGCGCTCCGCACGAGAGCCCGGGCCTGCACCCCGGGGCCGTTGCGCGTTCAGGGACCTCGGGGTGGGCGTAGGCGCACGGGGCGGTCGCGCCCGCCAAGGGCGCCGTTCCGTTGTGCCCACCCTCCCCCAAGCTCCTCGCTTCGCTCGAGCAGGGGGGACCCCCATCGCCCCAGCGGAACGATTGCCCACAACGGGGTGGGGGGGCGCCCGGCGGGACCGTTGCCCACAACGGGGCGGGGGGTCCGGCGGGACCGTTGCCCACAAAGGGGCGGGCCCTACGCCGCTGCCTCCGAAGGTGGGGTCTGGGGGAGTGGGGCGCCCAGGTCTTTCAGGAGGGCCTGGGTCGCGCGGTGGGCGGAGGTCAGGGCGCCCTGGGGGGAGGACGTGTCGCGGTGGTCGCCGCAGACGTAGAGGCCGGAGAGCAGCCGGACCGGGCGGCGCGGGTCGTGCGGCGGGCGCATCGCCGGGACCGCGTCCGGCGTGTGGTGGAGCGCCAGCAGCTCCCACTCGTCCGTCGACGTCCCGTACAGCGTCGCGAGATGCTTGCGCACCCGCCGCTCCACGTCGTCCGGCGGCGCCCCCAGGATCGTCGAGGTGACGAGGACCCGGCCGGCCGGCGCCCGCGTGGGGTCGACGGCGCTCATCACCGCCGAGTACGCCACCGGACCGCCCCGGTCGGACTCCAGGAGCAGGACCGGCTCCTGCGCGGGCGCCTCGGGCGCCGTGTGGTGCAGCACCGTCACCGGGTGGAAGGCCGGCACCCGCAGCCCCGGCAGCAGCTCCGCCGCCGTCCGCGCGCCCGTCGCGAGGACCACCGAGCGGCAGCCGAACACCCCGTGCTCCGCCGTCTCGACCCGGTTGACCGCGACGTCCGTCACCCGCACCCCGGTCCGGACCGTGCCCGGCGGCAGCGTCGCCGCCAGCAGTGCGGGCAGCGCCCCCGAGCCGCCCTCCGGTACGCCCGACCGGCCCCGGGCGAACGCGCGCAGCGCCAGGTCGGCGTAGCGGCTCGACGTGCGCAGGTCGGGGTCGCCGAGCAGCGCCGCGACCAGGGGCCGCAGCACGCCCTGGACCGTACGGGCGGGCAGCCGGGCCGTCAGGCCCTCGCGCGCGGTCCGCTCCTGACGGGTCAGCAGGCGCTGCGCGGGCGTCGCGGCGAGCCGGGCCAGGGAGGCGCCGAGGCGCGCCTGGTCCAGCGAGGCCGCCGGATTACGGGGGGCGCTCGCAAGGGCGCGCGCAACCGTGTACGCGCCCCCTACGCGCCAGGCGGCGTGCGACGCACCGGCCCCCCGACCGTGCGCCGACCCCCGACCGTGCGAGGCGGCGCGTCGGCGGGGGTGGGGGAACGGTTCGCCGATCCGCACGTACCGCCCGTCGCTGTGCACCAGCGCCCCCGGCGCGAACGGCCGCAGCGGCACCCCCTCCAGCCCCCGTGTGCCGAACGGTTCCGTGTACGAGGTCGTGAGCGGCGCCCCCACCCGGTCGAGCCGGAAGCCGTCGACGTCGTCGGTGAGCATCCGGCCGCCGACCTGCGGGCCGGCCTCCAGGACCGTGACCCCGAGTCCGGCGCTGGTCAGCCGGTGGGCGGCCGCGAGACCCGCGATCCCGGCCCCGACAATGACGACGTCCGTGACGTCGTCCGTCACGTCATCCGTGACGACATCCGTATGGCGTGCGGTACTGAGCACGTGCCCCTCCCCAGGTCGGCGCGGCTTGGTGGGAGGCCTATGCCCCCAACCGGCCCCCGGAATGCCCGAGTTCGCATTCAGGACCTGCCAGCCTCGGGCAGCCGTGCCCGGCCGCGCCAGCGGCGCGCACCGGGGTGCACGCAGCACGACGGGGTCGCACCGCGACGCGTCAGGCCGCCGCCCGGATCGACTCGTCGATCGTCGGGAACGCGAACTGGAACCCCGACTCCAACAGCCGGCTCGGCAGCACCCGCTGACTGCCCAGCACGTCCACCGCGAACTCCCCGAGCGCCAGCCGCAGCGCCGGCGCCGGGACGGTGAGGAACGTCGGACGGCGCAGGACCCGGCCCATCGCCGCCGTCACCTCCCGGTTGGTGACCGGCTCGGGGGCCGTCAGATTGACCGGGCCCGCGAGGGACTCCGTGTCGATCAGATGCCGCAGGGCGGCCACCTCGTCGTGCAGCGATATGAAGCTCCAGTACTGCCGGCCGTCGCCCATCCGTCCGCCGACCCCGGCCCGGAACACCGGGAAGAGCCGGCCCCACGCGCCGCCCTCGGCGGCCACCACAAGGCCCGTACGGGCGTACGCGACCCGGATGCCGGCCTCCTCGGCGGGGGCCGCCGCGGCCTCCCACTCCACGCAGACGGACGGCAGGAAGCCCTCGCCCGCGGGCGCGCTCTCGTCCACCGCGCGCGAACCCGTGTCGCCGTAGTAGCCCAGCGCCGTGCCGCACACCAGTACCTGCGGCGGGTCGGCGAGCGAGGCCAGGGCCTCCGCCAGGGCGCGCGTACCGAGCACGCGGCTGTCGCGGATCTCCTTCTTGTACGCCTCGCTCCAGCGGCGCTCGCCGACGCCGGCGCCCGCCAGGTGCACGACCGCGTCGACGCCCACGAGCCCCGCCGCGTCCACGTACAGCCGCGCCGGGTCCCACTCGACCTCGTCCGCGGTCCGGGCCGGGCGGCGCACGAGGCGGGAGACGTGGTGGCCGTCGGCGCGCAGCGAGCGCACCAGGGCCGTGCCGATGAGTCCGGAGGCGCCGGTGACGGCGATGCGGGAGCGTTCCATGCGGCCCATCCTGCCCCCAGGGGCCCGGTGGGCGGGAGATGGGGTACGCGGGGGGCTCGTACGACGGGCCCGGGCTCACAGCCCCGAACGGCCGCCGTTCGCGCCCCCGCCCGCCGCTACCTCACCGCCCCGGCGTCAACGGCCCAAGGCCGCCCATCAGTTCGCGCAGGCAGCGCACCGCGAGTTCGGCCGGGGCGTCCTTGCCGCGGACCGGGGCGTCCGTCTCCGCCCACGCCTCGAGGGCCACCCGGATCGCGTCCGTCGCCGCGGCCGCCGCGAGCCGGACCTCCAGCGGGTCCGCGTCGGGGCCCGCCAGCTGGGCCACCACGGCGAGCAGCTTCTCCTCCGACTCCTGGTTGACCCGGTACCAGACCGCCCGCAGCGCCGGGTCCTCGGCCGCCGCCCGCAGCAGCCCGCGCGTCCAGCGCAGCCCCTCGGCGGCCTCCTCGTCGGCGCCCGCGAGCGCCTCTGCGACCGACCGTTCCAGGGCGGCCGGCACGGTCGAGCCCGGCTCCGCCGCCGCGAGCGACTCCCGCCAGCGGTCCGCGCCCACCGCGAGCAGCGGGGCGACGGCGTCCTGCTTGGAGCGGAAGTAGCGGTAGAAGGTGCGCAGCGCGACCCCGGCGCGCAGGGCGATGTCCTCGGCCGTCGTCCCGTCCGGGCCGCGCTCGGTGAAGAGCTCGGCGGCGGCGCGCGCGATGTCGAGCTGGGTGGCCGCCTTGCGGCGCTCGGTCAGGGAGGTGGGCCTGGCGGCGGGCTGAGTGCTCACCGTACGAGGGTACGCCCGCCCCTGCCGACCCTGCATTTCATGCAGCTGTGGCAAAACGTGCCATCCAGGCGTACGGTGTCATCTGCATCAAGGGGCTCGACACCGAGAGGTCGGACAGGACATGAACCGCTACGAAGGACGTCGCGCACTGGTCACGGGTGGCGGCTCCGGCATCGGCCAGGCCACCGTGCTGCGCATGCTCGCCGAGGGTGGCCGCGTCGCCGCCGCCGACATCAGCGAGGACGGCCTGAAGGACACCGCCGCCAAGGCCGGCGCCGCCGCCGACCGGCTGACCACGCTCGTCGTGAACGTCTCCGACGAGACGTCCGTACGGGACGGCGTCGCCGCCGCCGTCGCGGCGCTCGGCGGCCTGGACGTGCTGGTCAACGCGGCCGGCATCCTGCGCTCCTCGCACACCCACGGGACGAGCCTCGACGCCTTCGAGCAGGTCGTGCGGATCAACCTGACCGGCACATTCCTGGTGATCCGCGAGGCGATCCCGGCCCTCCTGGCGGGCAACGGCTCCGCCGTCGTGAACTTCTCCTCCACCTCGGCGCAGTTCGCCCACCCGTACATGGCCGCCTACGCGGCCAGCAAGGGCGGCGTCCAGTCCATGACGCACGCGCTCGCCGCCGAGTACGCCAAGCAGGGCATCCGTTTCACCGCCGTCCAGCCCGGCTCGATCTCCTCCGGCATGACCGACGGCACCGGCGCCAGCCGCCAGAGCGTCGGCCCCGGCCTGCCCGAGGACGCCGACCTGTCGCTCTTCATGAAGCTCTCGCCCGCCCTCGGCCAGGGCTTCGCCGGACCGGAGACGGTCGCGGGCGTCGTCGCGATGCTGGCGAGCGAGGACGGACGGTTCATCACCGGCACCGAGGTCCGCATCGACGGCGGCACGCACTTCTGAAAGGCCGACAGGCCCGACAGGCCGGTACGGACCCGGGGTGGGACGGCCCCCGGGTCCGTACCTCTCACGTACGGCGGGCCTACCCGACCGGCGCCCCGAAGCGCTCCCACAGCCGTGGGAAGCGTTCCGCGAGCGCCGCGTCGTCCTCCAGATCGAAGGCCGGGCCCTCCGGCTCCGCGGGCTGCGGCGGAATCCCCAGATCGGGCGCCTCGATGCCGGTGAGCTGCTCGTACGCCTCGTCGGCGGCGAAGCCCAGCTCTTCGCCGTCCCCGTCGATCTCCTCGTCGAAGTCCTCGAGCAGCTCGGCGAGCGCATCCGGATCGTGCACCGCGCCCTCGAAGACCTCCCGGCCCTGCCCGATCAGCCAGCAGCGGAAGTAGTCGAAGGCGTCGTCGCCCGCCCCGTCGAGCAGCACCGCCGCCGCGCCCCACAGATCCCAGCGGTACGCGCGGTTGTAGCGGGCCTCGAAATGGCGGGCGAAGTCGAGCACGGAGTCCGGGTCGAGCTGCAGCAGCCGCTCGACGAGCAGGTCGGCGTGTTCCTCGGGGTCGCCCTCGGCGGCCCCGCGGGTGGAGTCGATGATCTCCCAGAACTCCGTCTCGTCCATCACGGACCAAGCATCGACCTTGGGGGAGGGCGACGCACCCGGAAACAACCAAAATCAAATCGGACAGGAGATGTCGTACTTTCCTGTCACGCTCGTGCCATGGAGACCGAAACGAAGCCGCTGAGCGGCAGGATCGCACTGGTCGCGGGCGCCACACGGGGCGCGGGGCGGGCCATCGCCGTACAGCTGGGCGCGGCCGGCGCCACCGTGTACGTGACCGGACGCACCACCCGCGCGAAGGTCAGCGAGGTCGGCCGTACGACCGAGACCATCGAGGAGACGGCCGAGCTGGTGACGGCGGCCGGCGGCGAGGGCATCGCGGTGCCCACCGACCATCTGGAGATCGACCAGGTCGAGGCCCTGGTCGCGCGGATCGACGAGGAGCGGGGCCGGCTCGACATCCTCGTCAACGACGTGTGGGGCGGGGAACACCTCCTCAAGTTCGGCTTGAAGGTCTGGGAGACCGATCTGACCGACGGCTTGCGGATGATGGAGCTCGGCGTGCGGACGCACGCGATCACCTCGCGGCTCGCCCTGCCGCTGCTGATCCGCCACCCGGGGGGACTCGTTGTCGAGATGACCGACGGCACCGCCGAATGGAACACCCGGTTCCGGGAGAACTTCTTCTACGACCTCACCAAGAACGCCCCGATCCGGATGGCGTTCGCGCTCGCCCACGACCTGGCGAGCGTGGGCGGGACGGCCGTCGCGCTCACCCCGGGCTGGCTGCGCTCCGAACAGATGCTGGCGGCCTTCGGCGTGACCGAGGAGAACTGGCGGGACGCGATCGAGAAGGTCCCGGGCTTCGAGATCGCCGAGTCCCCGGTCTACGTGGGCCGCGCCATCGCCGCCCTCGCCGCCGACCCCGACCGGGCCCGCTGGACCGGACAATCGCTCTCCAGCGGACAGCTGGCCAAGGTGTACGGCTTCACGGACGCCGACGGCTCACAGCCGGACGCCTGGGGCTACATGGTCGCGGGGGAGCGGGCCGAGGCGGGAGAGGCGGAGAAGCCGGACGTGACCGACTACCGGTAGCCCGGGGCGGCTGGGCGCCCGCGTTCGGTCCGGGCGTTCGGTCCGGGCGTTCGGTCCGGGCGTTCGGTTCGGGCCGGGCGTCCCGGTGCGGCCCGGCGTCCGTAGGGCCCGGGCGTCCCGGTGCGGACCGGCGTCCGTGCGGACCGGTGTCCGGCGGCAGGCGTTCGGGGAGTCTCACGCGTACAGCGCCGACAGTCCCTCCGCCGCAGTCGCGAACCGGGCCCGGAGCGACTCCGGAGCCAGCACCTCCGCCTCCGGGCCCAGCGCGAGCAGCTGGCTGAAGGCGACCTCCTCGTTCTCCACGAGGAGCGTCGCCGTCGTCCAGCCCGTGCCGTCGTCCTTCCTGCCGCCCACAAGTGCCTCCTCGGCCGCCGCGCGGTCCGTCACGTACGGCAGCCGGCGCGCGCCTGCCTCCGAGAGCCGCAGGACGACCTCGGCGCGCAGGATCGAGCGGGCGAACGCCGCCGCCCGCTCGGCCCAGAAGGCCGGCAGGTCGAAGTCCCCGTCCCGTACGAAATGTTCCTCGCCCACCGATACGGCGGTGAACCGTTCCACCCGGTACGTGCGGAACGAGGTGCCCGCCCGGGCGCACACGTACCAGACACCCGCCTTGAGGACGAGACCGTACGGTTCGAGCTCCCGATCCACCTCCGCGTCCCCGCGTCGATAGCGCGCGGAGAGCCGCCGGTCGTCCCAGACCGCCTCCGCGATCGGCGCGAGCAACTCGGGTGTCTCGGGCTCCTGGTACCACCCCGGCGCGTCCAGGTGGAAGCGCTGTGCCGCCGACTGGGGCGCGTCCCGCACGGAGGGCAGCAGGGCCGCGCAGACCTTCAGCCGGGCCGTCGAGGCGGTCTCCGCCAGGCCCATGTCCCGCAGCGCGCCCGGCAGCCCGGAGAGGAACAGCGCCTCCGCCTCGCCGCGTGCAAGGCCGGTGAGTCGGGTGCGGTACCCGCTGACGAGCCGGTACCCACCAGCCCTGCCCCGGTCCGCATACACCGGAACCCCCGCCTCCGAGAGGGCGAGGGCATCACGGGTGATGGTCCGCTCGGACACCTCCAGCTCCGTGGCCAGTTCGGCCGCGGTCATCGAGGGCCGGGACTGGAGGAGCAGGACCATCTTGATAAGCCGGGCGGCGCGCATGACCCCATCATGCGCGCCGCCACTGACAAGTCGGGGGCAAGCCCCGGGCCTCTACAGGCCGTAGCGCTCCCGCGCCTCCTTCACGGCCGAGGCCGGGACCTCGCCGCGACGGGCGAGCTGGGCCAGGGCCGCGACCACGATCGACTGCGCGTCGACACCGAAGTGGCGGCGGGCCGCGTCACGGGTGTCCGACAGACCGAAGCCGTCCGCACCGAGCGAGGACCAGTCCTGCTCGACCCACTGCGCGATCTGGTCCGGGACCTGACGCATGTAGTCGGAGACGGCCAGGACCGGGGACTCCACACCCTCAAGCGCCTTGCGGACGTACGGCACCTGCTCCTCGCCGCGCAGCAGCGCCGCGTCGGCCTCGAGCGCGTCACGCCGCAGCTCGGTCCAGGAGGTCGCGGACCACACGTCGGCGCCCACGCCCCACTCGGCGGCGAGTAGCTTCTGCGCCTCCAGGGCCCAGTGGATGGCCGTACCGGAGGACATCAGCTGGATCCGCGAGGCGTTCGCAGGCAGGGAGAGACCCGCCGACTCGGCCGTGTTGAAGCGGTAGAGGCCCTTGATGATGCCCTCGTCGATGCCGGCGGGCTTGGCCGGCTGCGGCATCGGCTCGTTGTAGACCGTGAGGTAGTAGAAGACGTTCTGGTCCTCGCCCTCGGCGGCCTCGCCGTACATCCGGCGCAGACCCTCCTTGACGATCGCCGCGACCTCGTAGGCGAAGGCCGGGTCGTACGTCAGGGCGGCCGGGTTGGTCGCCGCGATGACGGGGGAGTGGCCGTCGGCGTGCTGGAGGCCCTCACCGGTCAGCGTCGTACGGCCGGCGGTGGCGCCGACGAGGAAGCCGCGGCCGAGCTGGTCGCCGAGCTGCCACATCTGGTCGGCGGTGCGCTGCCAGCCGAACATCGAGTAGAAGATGTAGAAGGGGATCATCGCTTCGCCGTGCGTGGAGTACGCGCTGGACGCGGCGATGAAGTCGGCCATGGACCCGGCCTCGGTGATCCCCTCGTTGAGGATCTGGCCGTTGACGGCCTCCTTGTAGTACATCAGCTGGTCGCGGTCGACCGGCTCGTACGTCTGGCCCTTCGGCGAGTAGATGCCGAGCGACGGGAACAGCGACTCCATACCGAAGGTACGGGCCTCGTCCGGGACGATCGGGACCCAGCGCTTGCCGGTCTCCTTGTCGCGGATCAGGTCCTTCACCAGCCGGACGAACGCCATCGTCGTCGCCATCGACTGCGCGCCGGAGCCCTTGTCGAAGGCGGCGAACGCCTTCTCGGCCGGGGCCGGCAGCGGGGCGAGCGGCTGGACGCGGCGGGCCGGGGCCGGGCCGCCGAGGGCGGCGCGGCGCTCCTGGAGGTAGCGGACCTCGGGGGAGTCGACGCCGGGGTGGCCGTAGGGGACCACGCCGTCGACGAACTGCGCGTCGGAGATCGGCAGGTCGAGCAGGTCCCGCATGTTCTTGAACTCGTCCGTGCTGAGCTTCTTCATCTGGTGGTTCGCGTTCTTCGACGCGAAGCCCTCACCGAGGGTGAAGCCCTTGACGGTCTGCGCGAGGATGACCGTCGGCGCGCCCTTGAACTCCACGGCGGCCTTGTACGCGGCGTACACCTTGCGCGGCTCGTGGCCACCGCGGGAGAGGTGGAAGCACTCCAGGATCTTGTCGTCGCTCAGCGTCTGCCCCATCGCGACGAGCGAGGGGTGGGAGCCGAAGAAGTCCTGGCGGATGTAGGCGGCGTCGCGGGTCTGGTACGTCTGGACCTGCGCGTCCGGGACCTCGCGGAGGCGGCGGACGAGGGCGCCGTCGGTGTCGAGCGCGAACAGCTCGTCCCAGGCGTTGCCCCACAGCGACTTCACGACGTTCCAGCCGGCGCCGCGGAACTGGGCCTCCAGCTCCTGCACGATCTTGAAGTTGGCGCGGACGGGGCCGTCGAGGCGCTGCAGGTTGCAGTTGATGACGAAGGTCAGGTTGTCGAGACCCTCGCGGGCGGCGAGTGCGAGGGCCGCCGTCGACTCGGGCTCGTCCATCTCGCCGTCACCGAGGAACGCCCACACGTGCGAGGCGGAGACGTCCTTGATGCCGCGGTTGGTGAGGTACCGGTTGAAGCGCGCCTGGTAGATGGCGGAGAGCGGACCGAGCCCCATGGAGACGGTCGGGAACTCCCACAGCCAGGGAAGCCGGCGCGGGTGCGGGTACGACGGCAGACCGTTGCCGCCGGACTCCTGCCGGAAGTTGTCGAGGTGGGCCTCGGTGAGGCGGCCGTCGAGGAAGGCGCGGGCGTAGATGCCGGGGGAGGCGTGGCCCTGGATGTAGAGCTGGTCGCCGGAGCCGGCGGCGTCGCCGGACTCCTTGCCCTTGAAGAAGTGGTTGAAGCCGGTCTCGTAGAGCCAGGCGGCGGAGGCGAAGGTGGCGATGTGGCCGCCGACGCCGTGCTTGGCACCGCGGGTCACCATGGCGGCGGCGTTCCAGCGGTTCCAGGCGGTGATCCTGCGCTCCATCTCCTCGTCGCCGTCGATGGCCGGCTCGGAGGAGGTGGGGATGGTGTTGACGTAATCCGTCTCGAGCAGCTTGGGGAGCGCGAGACCCGCGCCCTCGGCGTGCTGGAGCGTGCGGCGCATCAGGTAGGCGGCCCGATGAGGGCCGGCGGCCTTGGTGACGGCGTCCAGGGAGGCCGCCCACTCGGCGGTCTCCTCGGCGTCACGGTCCGGGAGCTGGTCGAGCTCACTCGGAATCTTGCCTACGGGATCGGTCATGATCGCCGCCTTCCGGACAGATGGGGGTGGAGAAGGGGTGCCTTGTCTGGCAGGACAGGGCGAAGGGCCGGGGTACGGCCCGCCGAAGACTGTAAGCCGCCGATCGATGATCGATCAAAGTGTTGCAGGGAAAAACTTCCCCTGAACACCAAAGTCGGCACAGGGTGCCGCGAAAACGGGCACCGGGTGCCTTGTTTTCGCAGGTGGGGTGGCGTGTGAGAGGGGGTTCGCACGGATGAGCGGGGCGGGGTGGGGGGGGCGAAGCGGGCCCTGAACCCGGCCAGGGGCCCGCACGTCGGTGCCCGTGGGCCCGGCCAGGCGGGCCCGGGCCGGGAGCGGTGCGCGCCCGGGGCGCCGGGGCCGGTGGGCCCCGGCTAGGGCGCGCCACGCGGCGGTGCGCGGTGCCCGCGGCCCCTGGCCAGGGCCTTGGCCCACCAGGGCCCGGCCCGGGCGCACGTGCCCGGGAGCCCCGGGCCCTCCGCGCGCTTCGGGCCCTCCGCGCCCTTCGGGCGCAAGGGCTGCGGGGTGTGCCCCCGGCCGTCCCGGCGCGGGCACGGGCGCGTGGCGCGGAGCTGCCGCGTGCGGGGGATGGGGGCGGAGCCCCCGAGAACGACAACCACCCCATGCCCCCGGCAGGGTTTCGGGAAGGGGTGGGGTGGGGGAAACCGACCGGACGGCCGGACCTGGCCGGCTACGCGGCTGCGGGGTGTGCCCGTGCGCGCCGTCCCGGCGCGGGCACGCGCGCGTGGTTCGCGGCGCGGAGCTGGCGCGTGGGGGTTCGGGGCGGAGCCCCGGGAAGCAACAAACCCCACCCCCCAGCCCCCGGCAGGGTTTCGGGGAGGGGCGGGGTGGGGGGAAGTCGCCCGTGCGGCCGGACCCGGCGGCGCGTTACGCGCGCGGCGCGCAGCCCAGGACGTGGGCCTTGACCAGGGCGCCGATGTTCGGGTCCGCTCGGCGGAAGGCTTCCACCAGCTCCTGGTGTTCCTCCGCGTACGACTTCTGGACCGTGCCCAGCCAGCGGATCGACAGCGCCGTGAAGACCTCGATGCCCAGGCCCTCCCACGTGTGCAGCAGCACGCTGTTGCCGGCCGCCTTCACCAGCTCCCGGTGGAACGCCACCGTGTGCCGTACCTGCGCCGTGCCGTCCGCGACCGCGTCCGCCTCGTAGAGGGCTGCCACATGCGGCTCCAGGGCCGAGCAGTCGGAGGCCAGCCGCCTCGCCGCCAGCTCCGCCGCGATCTGCTCCAGGCCCGCCCGGACCGGGTAGCTCTCCTCCAGGTCGGCCGCCGTCAGATTCCGTACCCGTACGCCCTTGTTGGGCGACGACTCGATCAGCCGCAGCGACTCCAGCTCGCGCAGCGCCTCCCGGACCGGCGTCTGGCTGACCTCCAGCTCCGTCGCGATCCGGCGCTCCACGATCCGCTCGCCCGGCTTCCAGCGCCCGCTGACGATGCCCTCCACGATGTGCTCGCGGATCTGTTCGCGCAGCGAGTGGACGACGGGGACGCTCATGTAGCCGCTCCTTAAGGGACGCGTTGACACTCAAGACAATACGGCGGCGCCCCCGCCCGGAAACACTTCCGGGCGGGGGCGCCGCAGGTGAGGCTTGTTACGTTGCCAAGCCCACGTGGGGCCTCAGAGACCGAGGTCCACCTCGAACTCGCCGGCCTCCAGGATCGCCTTGACGGCCGTCAGGTAACGGGCCGCGTCGGCGCCGTCCACCAGACGGTGGTCGTAGGAGAGCGTCAGGTACGTCATGTCACGGACGCCGATGACGGTGCCCTCGGCGGTCTCGATGACCGCCGGGCGCTTGACCGTGGCGCCGATGCCCAGGATGGCGACCTGGTTCGGCGGCACGATGATGGTGTCGAACAGCGCACCACGCGAACCGGTGTTGCTGATGGTGAAGGTCGCACCGGCCAGCTCGTCCGGGGTGATCTTGTTGCCGCGGACCTTGCCGGCCAGCTCGGCCGTGGCCTTGGAGATACCGGCGATGTTCAGGTCGCCCGCACCCTTGATGACCGGCGTCATCAGACCCTTCTCGGAGTCCACGGCGATGCCGATGTTCTCCGAGTCGAAGTACGTGATGGTGCCCTCGGCCTCGTTGATCCGGGCGTTGATGACCGGGTGGGCCTTCAGCGCCTGGGCCGCCGCCTTCACGAAGAACGGCATCGGGGACAGCTTGACGCCCTCACGGGCGGCGAACGCGTCCTTGGCACGGCCGCGCAGCTTCATCAGCTTGGTGATGTCGACCTCGACGACCGAGGACAGCTGGGCCTGGCCGTGCAGCGCCTTCATCATGTTGTCGCCGATGACCTTGCGCATGCGGGTCATCTTGACGGTCTGACCGCGCAGCGGGGAGGTCTCCAGGGCCGGGGCCTTCGACGGGGCGGCCGGGGCGGCGGCGACGGGGGCCGGGGCGGCCTTCTTGGCCTCGGCGGCCGCGAGGACGTCCTGCTTACGGATCCGGCCGCCGACGCCGGTGCCCTTGACGGACGCCAGGTCGATGCCGCTCTCGGAGGCGAGCTTGCGGACCAGCGGGGTCACGTAGGCGCCGTCGTCCGCCGGCTGTGCGGCGGCGGGGGCGGGGGCGGGCGCGGCGGCGACGGGCGCAGCCGGGGCCGGGGTGACCGGAGCCGGGGCGGCGGGGGCCGGAGCGGCCGGAGCCGGGGCAGCGGCCGGAGCCGGGGCCGGAGCAGCGGCGGGGGCCGGAGCCGGGGCGGGAGCCTGAGCGGCCGGGGCCGGAGCAGCCGCGGGAGCCGGGGCGGCCGGAGCCGGAGCGGCACCCGCGGCACCGATGACGGCCAGCTTGGCGCCGACCTCGGCGGTCTCGTCCTCGGCGACGACGATCTCGAGCAGGACACCCGAAGCCGGGGCCGGGATCTCGGTGTCGACCTTGTCCGTGGAGACCTCGAGCAGCGGCTCGTCCTCCGTGACCTCCTCGCCGACCGCCTTCAGCCAGCGGGTGACGGTGCCCTCGGTGACGGACTCGCCCAGGGCGGGGAGCACGACATCGGTGCCGCTGGCGCCACCGGCCGGGGCGGCCGCCGGAGCCTCGGCGGCGGGGGCCGCGGGGGCCTCCTGCGCCGGAGCCGGAGCGGCCGGAGCCTCGGCGGCGGGAGCGGCAGCCGGAGCGGCCTCGGCGGCCGGGGCCGGGGCGGCAGCCGGCGCACCGGAGCCGTCGTCGATGATCGCGAGCTCGGCGCCGACCTCGACGGTCTCGTCCTCGGCCACCTTGATGGAGGCGAGGATGCCCGACGCGGGGGCCGGGATCTCGGTGTCGACCTTGTCGGTCGAGACCTCGAGCAGCGGCTCGTCGGCCTCGACACGCTCACCCTCGGCCTTGAGCCAGCGGGTGACGGTGCCCTCGGTGACGCTCTCGCCGAGCGCCGGCAGGGTTACGGAAACCGACATGGTTTCAGTTGCTCCTAACGAATTGCGGAAAGTGGTCGTCGCGCCCGTAGATGACGTGAGCGTCAGTCGTGGGAGTGCAGAGGCTTGCCGGCCAGCGCCAGGTGCGCCTCGCCCAGGGCCTCGTTCTGCGTCGGGTGGGCGTGGATGAGCTGCGCGACCTCGGCCGGCAGCGCCTCCCAGTTGTAGATCAGCTGCGCTTCGCCGACCTGCTCGCCCATGCGGTCACCGACCATGTGGACGCCGACCACGGCACCGTCCTTGACCTGGACGAGCTTGATCTCGCCCGCGGTCTTCAGGATCTTGCTCTTGCCGTTGCCTGCGAGGTTGTACTTGAGGGCGACGACCTTGTCCGCGCCGTAGATCTCCTTGGCCTTGGCCTCGGTGATGCCGACGGAGGCGACCTCGGGGTGGCAGTACGTCACCCGGGGCACGCCGTCGTAGTCGATCGGAACGGTCTTCAGACCGGCCAGCCGCTCGGCGACGAGGATGCCCTCGGCGAAGCCGACGTGCGCGAGCTGCAGGGTCGGGACGAGGTCGCCGACCGCCGAGATCGTGGGCACGTTGGTGCGCATGTGCTCGTCGACGAGGACGTAGCCGCGGTCCATCGCGACGCCCTGCTCCTCGTAGCCGAGACCGGCCGAGACCGGGCCGCGGCCGATGGCGACGAGCAGGACCTCGGCCTCGAAGGTCTTGCCGTCGGCCAGGGTGACCTTGACGCCGCTGTCGGTGTACTCGGCGGACTGGAAGAACGTGCCGAGGTTGAACTTGATGCCGCGCTTGCGGAACGCGCGCTCAAGAAGCTTGGAGCTGTTCTCGTCCTCGACCGGGACCAGGTGCTTCAGGCCCTCGATGACCGTCACGTCGGTGCCGAAGGACTTCCACGCGGAGGCGAACTCGACGCCGATGACACCGCCGCCGAGGATGATCGCCGACTCCGGGACGCGGTCCAGGGTCAGGGCGTGGTCGGAGGAGATGATCCGGTTGCCGTCGATCTCCAGGCCGGGGAGCGACTTCGGTACGGAACCGGTGGCGAGGAGGACGTGCCGACCCTCGACGCGACGGCCGTCCACGTCGACCGAGGTCGGGGAGGAGAGCCGGCCGTGGCCCTCGATGTACGTCACCTTGCGGGAGGCGACGAGACCCTGCAGGCCCTTGTACAGGCCCGAGATCACGTCGTCCTTGTACTTGTGCACGGCCTTGATGTCGATGCCCTCGAAGGAGGCCTTGACACCGAACTGCTCCGCCTCGCGGGTCTGGTCGGCGACCTCGCCGGCGTGCAGCAGGGCCTTCGTCGGGATGCAGCCGTTGTGCAGGCAGGTGCCGCCGAGCTTGTTCTTCTCGATCAGTGCGACGTCCAGGCCCAGCTGCGCTCCGCGCAGCGCCGCGGCGTAACCGCCGCTACCGCCGCCGAGGATCACTAGGTCGAAAACGGTGCTGGCGTCGTTCGCCACGTCACGTCCTCCATGCATGTGCGCTCGTCGCCGGTCGACTGTGACCGGGCGGCGGCTGGTGTTCGGCCGCTTTTATTTCGGCCCTGTGGTGGGGGCCCTGTCCTGCCGAGAACCCATCTTCGCACTTGTTGCCGGAAGGCGGGACGCGGGGCCGGTGTGTGAGACCGGCCGATCGCCCGTACGGACAGGTAACCGGCCCGTACGAACGTACGGATTTCGTCGAGAGCGCAACGGGTACGGCCCCGGGACCCGGTCCCGGGGCCGCACCGCGAGTCACCCGACCGTCAGAGCTCGCCGTCGGCGGTCTTCTCGGCCAGCTTCACCAGGGTGCGGACCGCGGACCCGGTGCCGCCCTTGGGGGTGTAGCCGTACGGGGCGCCCTCGTGGAAGGCCGGGCCCGCGATGTCGAGGTGGGCCCAGGTGATGCCCTCGCCGACGAACTCCTGGAGGAAGAGACCGGCGACCATGCCGCCGCCCATCCGCTCACCCATGTTGGCGATGTCCGCGGTCGGCGAGTCCATGCCCTTGCGCAGGTCCGACGGGAGCGGCATCGGCCAGGAGTCCTCGCCGACCTCTTCCGCGATCTCGTGGATCGCGGTGCGGTAGTCGTCGTCGTTGGCCATGATGCCGAACCGGCGGTGGCCGAGCGCCAGGACCATCGCGCCGGTCAGGGTCGCCACGTCGACGATCGCGTCCGGGTTCTCCTCCGAGGCCCGGGTCAGCGCGTCGGCCAGGACAAGACGGCCCTCGGCGTCGGTGTTGAGGACCTCGACGGTCTTGCCGCTGTACATGCGCAGCACGTCGCCGGGGCGGGTGGCGTTGCCGGAGGGCATGTTCTCGGCGAGCGCCAGCCAGCCGGTGACATTGACGGCCAGACCGATCCGGGCGGCGGCGACGACGGCGGCGAACACGGCGGCCGCGCCGCTCATGTCGCACTTCATCGTCTCGTTGTGACCGGCCGGCTTCAGGGAGATGCCGCCCGAGTCGTAGGTGATGCCCTTGCCGACCAGGGCGAGGGTCTTCTCCGCCTTCGGGTGGGTGTAGGCGACCCGGACCAGGCGCGGGCCGCGGGCCGCGCCCTTGCCGACGCCGAGGATGCCGCCGTAGCCGCCCTTCTCCAGCGCCTTCTCGTCGAGCACCTGGACCTTGAGGCCGTGCTCCTTGCCGACGGCGGTGACGACGGCGGCGAACGTCTCGGGGTAGAGGTCGTTCGGCGGCATGTTGATCAGGTCGCGGGCGCGGTTGATCTCCTCGGTGAGCGCCTGGGCGCGCTCGGCGGCGGCCTTGTGCGCCTTGTCGCGCGGCTTGGCACCGAGCAGGGCCACCTCGGCCAGCGGCTTCTTGGCGTCCTTGCCGTTCTTGGAGTCCTGGTACGCGGTGTAGGCGTACGCGCCGAGCAGCGCGCCCTCGGCGATCGCCTCGGCGTCCTCGGCGGTGGCGACGGGCAGCGCGAACGCGGCCTTCTTGGCGCCGTGCAGGGTGCGGGCGGCGGTGCCGGCGGCGCGGCGGAGCACCTCGGTGCCGTACGCGCCGTCCTCGGGGGCGGAGCCCAGGCCGACGGCGAGGACGACGGGGGCCTTCAGGCCGGCGGGGGCGGGCAGCTTGGTCGCCTCACCCTCGGCACCCGCAGCGCCCAGGGTCTCCAGGACGGCGGCCAGCCTGCCGTCGAACGCCTCGTCCACGGCCTCGGCGCCGGGGGCGACGACCAGGCCCTTGCCGGACTTCGCGACACCGACGACGAGGGCGTCGGCGCGCAGCGTCGCGGCGCCGGCTGTGCTGAGAGTGAGAGCAGTCACGGTGGTGAAATCTCGCTTCCATTGAGTTCTGTGGCGGTCGAGGGATGGGCCGACCGTGCCCGCCGCATCGTATTTCGGCCCGGAGAGCGCCGAGAACGAGCCTACGCTCGCTCTTCGTGTTCGCTCACGGCGACGGTGATTCACTCATCCGTGGTGTCTCTTTCGCGTTTACGGTGCGGGGCCCGCGAGCTCGTCCACACTCGCCTCATTCGCGCAAGGGCGGCACTCGCCCCTTTGCCCCATCCGCATCATCTCCACAGGTCCTCCGCGTCCGGCGGACCTGTCGAGGGGGGACACCACTCCGATGGACTCTGCCGGATCCCGCATGCCCAGAACTGCCAGGACGACCGCTCTGGTCGCCGCCGCGCTGCTCGCCACCGTCGTCCCGTCGGCGGGTGCGAGCGCCGCCGAGCCGCCGGTCCCGCGGGTCGACCTCACCGTCCTGGTCGTCGACGACGGCGGCAGCGCCGTGGAGGCGATCGTCGCCGAGCTGCGTACCACGGGCGTCCCGTACCGCCGGGTCGATCTGGCCGATTCCGGCCGCCCGGTCATCGACGCCGGCTTCCTCAGCGACACGGTCTCGGGCCGCCCCCGGGCCAAGTACCAGGGCGTTGTCCTGCCCCACGAGTCGGCCTTCGGGCCGGACTCCGCCGAGCAGACCGCGCTCACGGCGTACGAGAAGACCTTCCGGATCCCGCAGGTCGACGCGTACACCTGGGCCCACCCCGGCGTCGGCCTCGACTACACCAACGAGGGGGGCTACTCGGGCCCCCTCGACGGGGCCTCGGCGACCGTCACTCCCGCCGGCAAGGCCGGGCCCTTCCGCTACCTCGACGGACCGCTGACCTTCGAGGACAACGACCCCACGATCTCCGAGAGCCACGGCTACGCGGGCCGCCCCCGCGAGGGCTTCACCAGCCTCCTCGACGTGCCCGTCGCGGACGGCGGGCGGGCGAGCCTGATCGGCGAGTACGCCCGCGACGGGCGCCGCGAACTCGTCGTCACCTTCGCCTACAACCAGTACCAGCGACAGTTCCGGGTCCTGGCGCGCGGCATCGTCGAGTGGCTCACCGAGGGCGTCCACCTCGGCCAGAGCCGTAACTACTTCTCCGTCCAGGTCGACGACGTCTTCGCCCCCGACGCCCGCTGGGACACCGCACGGAACTGCACCCCCGGCGACCTCGACTGCCCCGGCGGCGACGGAGAGGCCGGCGGGAACCCGGTCCGGATGACCGCCGCCGACGCCACGTACGCCGCCGCCTGGCAGAAGTCGGCCGGATTCACTCTCGACATGGTCTACAACGGCGGCCAGGGCGAGCAGTGGAAGACCGAGCACGGCGGCACCGACCCGCTCGCGACGCGGCTGATCGCCGACCGAGCCCAGTACCGCTGGACCAACCACACCTACACGCACCCCTTCCTCGGCTGCGTCCAGGACACCTCCACGGTCCCCTGGCGGTGCGCCAAGAACGCCGCGGGGGCCACCCTCTGGATGAGCCGGGCCGAGATCGCCGGGCAGATCCGCGACAACCAGAACTGGGCTGTCGGCAAGGGCATCTCCGTCGACCGCACCGAACTGGTCACCGGCGAGCACTCCGGCCTGAAGACCCTGCCGCAGCAGCCCGCCGACAACCCGAACCTGACCGGCGCGCTGGCCGACACCGGCGTGAAGTGGACCGCGAGCGACAACTCCCGCGAGCCGCAGCAGCGCGTCGTCGGGACCGGGACGGGCGCCGCGAAGACCGTCCCGCGCCACCCCATGAACGTGTACTACAACGTGGGCACGGCCGCCGAGATGGCCGACGAGTACAACTGGATCTACACCTCACGGGCCGACGGCGGCAGCGGGATCTGCGAGTCCAACCCGGCCTCCACCTGCCTGCCCGCCCCGCTCGACACGGCCACCGGGTACGCCGGCTACATCGTCCCGCAGGAGGCCCGCACGGCTCTCTCCCACGTGGTGGCCAACGACCCGCGGCCGCACTACGCCCACCAGTCCAACCTGGCCGAGGAGCGCATCCTCTACCCCGTCCTCGACCGGGTCCTCGCCGACTACCGGGGCCTGTTCGCCGACAACACCCCGCTGGTGAACCCCCGTCAGCGCGACGTCGGCGTCGAGCTGGACCGCCGCGCGGCCTGGGACCGGGCGCTCGCGGCCGGCCAGGTCACCGCGTACCGCATCGGCGCCGCGGTCACCGTCAAGGCGCCCGCCGGGGTCAACGCCCCGGTCACCGTCCCCGAGGGGACGCGCAAGCAACTCCTGCTCGGCACGGCGGTGTTCGGCACGGCCTACGCCGGGGCCCGCTCGGCCTGGACCGCGCCCGAGGCGCTCCAGTCCGCGACCACGCTCAAGCTCCCGACGGCCTGACCCGACCGCACCGTACGTTCTGGGGGGAACCCGCACATGCCGAGCTGTGGCCGTCACGTCACGATGCTCACCGAAGGCACCTATCCGCACGTCCACGGGGGAGTCAGCACCTGGTGCGACCAACTCGTCCGGGGCATGCCCGAGGTCGACTTCCAGATCCTCGCCCTCACCGGCAACGGCCGCGAACCCGTGACCTGGGAGCTGCCGCCCAACATCTCCCGGCACACCGCCTTCCCGCTCTGGGGCCCGGCCCCGGAGCGGGGGCGGGCGGGCCGGTCGGGGCGGGCGGGCCGGGCCCTTCGGGGCCGTGAGCGGCGCCGCTTCACCGACACGTACGAACGCTTCCTGCTCTCGATCCTCGACCCCGACGCCGGCTGCGACTTCGGCGAGGGCCTCTACGCCCTGGCCGAACTGGCCCGGCGCGGCGGGCTCACCGCCGCCCTGCGCTCCGAGCGCGTGCTGCGCTCCCTGATGTGGATCTGGTCCATGCCGCATCTGCCGACGGCCGCCGCCCGCCCCACGATCCACGACGCGCTCACCGCCACCGACCTGCTCGAACACGCGCTGCGCCCGCTCGCCGCCCGGATACCCGACGACACCGTCGCGCACGCCGTCTCCAGCGGACTCGCGACGCTCCCGGCGCTCGCCGCCCAGCACTTCGAAGGGGTGCCCTTCCTGCTCACCGAACACGGCATCTACCTCCGCGAGCGCTACCTCGGCTACCGCACCGAGGCCCAGCGCTGGCCCGTCAAGGCCCTGATGCTCGGCTTCTACCGCGAGCTCAACACCCTCGGCTACCGCAAGGCCGACCTCATCACCCCCTGCAACCAGTACAACCGGCGCTGGGAGGAGCGCGGCGGCGCCCCCACCGCCCGCATCCGGACCGTCTACAACGGCGTCGACCCGCACGCCTTCCCGTACGCCGGACCCGAGCCGGAGGTACCCACCCTCAGCTGGTGCGGCCGCGTCGATCCCATCAAGGACCTGGAGACGCTGATCCGGGCGTACGCCGTAGTCCGCGCCGAACTCCCGGAGCTGCGGCTGCGGTTGTTCGGACCGGTCCCGGCGGGCAACGAGGACTACCGGACCCGCCTGGAGAAGCTCGCCGCCGAGCTGGGCGTCACCGACGGCCTCACCTTCGAAGGGCGGGTCACCGACGTGGCCCGGGCCTACGCGGCCGGGAGCGTGGTGATGCTGTCGTCCATCAGCGAGGGGTTCCCGTTCTCCCTGATCGAGGCGATGTCCTGCGGCCGGGCCACGGTCTCCACGGACGTCGGCGGGGTACGGGAGGCCGTCGGCGACACCGGACTCGTCGTCCCGCCCCGCGAGCCCGCCGTGATGGCCGCGGCAGTCGCCGAACTGCTGCGGGACGGGGAGCGGCGGGCCGAACTGGGGCGCAGGGCCCGGCAGCGGGTCGTCGACCGGTTCACCCTGCACCGCTCGGTGGACGGCTTCCGCCGGATCTACGGAGAGCTGGCCGGCCGGCCCGTCGAGACCCTGGCGGAGCCGGAGGACTGGACCGTGCTCCTCACCGACCCTCCCCCAGAGCTTCGCCTGGGAGGTACCCCCAGCCGGCCGGAACTCGTCGGCGGAGGCTCCCTGTCATGAGCGGCTCCCTCTGGCTGAAGAACGGCACCATGCGCGACACCCTGCCGGTGATCCCGCGCCAGCGGGTGGCGTCCGGACCCGCGCAAGGGCTGTACGCCGCCGATCCGATGGACGAACTCGCCGACCGGCTGTCCGGGCTGGCCGCCGACGCCGTCCACCCGGACGAGATAGCCGCGATCCTGGAGTCCGACGGGCTGACGGACGACCACATCCGGCTCACCTACGGACGCGCCGACTCCTTCGCCCTCGCCGAGGACCTCTACGCGCGCGTGGAGCGGCGCCACCCCGAGCCGGACGCCACGCCCGCCGGGCCCTGGCACCACGGGCTCGGCGGCTGTCTGCTGCGCGGCCTCGTCTTCGCCCTGCCCGGGCTCGCGTACGTCCTGGGGGCCCCGCTCCTCGGTGCGGCGGGCACGGTGCCGCTGCTCGCCGGGGCCGTGGCGGGCTGGGTGTGGAACCAGGCCCTGTCCCACCGCGCGTACACCTGGCTCGGGCTCGGCGACCGGGGCGCCGCTGCCCGCTGCCTGCTCCTCGGCGCACCGGCGGGCGCGCTCGTCGGCTCGGCGGTCGCCTTCGCGGCGGCGGGTCCGGGCGATCTGCCGGCCGTCGTCTTCGCCACGTGCCAGTCCCTCTACCTGGGCGCCGCGACCGTCCTTCTCGTCCTCGGCCGCGAACGCGCCCTGCTCTGCGCGCTGGCCCCGCTCGCCGGTGCGGTACCCGCGTTCCGCTACGACCTCCCCGACCCGGTCAGGGTCGGGCTGCCCCTGCTCTCCCTCGCGGCGGCGGTCGCCTTCGCGGCGCTCGTGCTGCGCGGCCCCCGGCCGCCCGGCACAGGCCCCCGGCCGTCCGGAGCGGGCCCCCGCCGCCGGCCCCGCTCCGGACCGCCGCTCGCCGTCTCCCTCCCGTACGGCCTGTTCGGCCTCGGCAGCGGGCTGCTCGTGCTGTACGCGGGCGGTGGCGACGCCCTGGTGACCGGCGCCGGGCCCGTGCTCGCGCTCACGCTCTCCATGGGGCCCGCCGAGTGGCTGCTGCACCGCTTCCGCCGCGAGAGCCTGGCCGGGCTGCGGACCCTCACCAGCGCCCGGGAGTTCCGGCGGGCGGCGGCCGGGACCCTCGCGCACTGCCTCGGCGCCTATCTCGCCGTACTCCTCGCCCTGGCCGTCGTCGGCACCCTGGTGTGGCCCGGTGCCCCGGCCCCGGCGGGCGCCGGGCTGGTCGGGCTGATGCTCGTCGGGGTGGTGCTGTGGCTCGGGCTGCTCCTCCAGGCCTTCGGCGCGGTGCGCGGCGCGGCCGCCGTGTGCACGCTCGCGGCTGCGGCCCAGACCCTCGCCCCGACGTCGGGGCCGGTCGTCGCCGCGGTGGCCGCCGCCGTCCTGGCCGTCCTGACCTGCGCCCTGCTCGTCCGACCGACCGCCCACCGTGTCTGAGAAAGGCAGCCCCCGTGTCCGAGGAAGGTCCGTGAACCCGTCCCACCCCTCCCTCATCGTGCCCTTCTACGAGCATCCCGCCGACCGCCCCGAGGCCTGGGACGCCGTGGTCGAGGCGGCGCCCTCGCTGTACGGCGTCGTCCTCAACCCCGCCAACGGCGCGGGGCCGGCCCCCGACCCCGACTTCGCCGCCGTCGCCGCACGGCTCCGCGCCGCCGGGGCCCGGGTCCTCGGCTACACCGACACCGCGTACGGCCGCCGCCCGCACGGCGAGGTCGTCGCCGAACTGCTGCGGCACCGCGACTGGTACGGAGCCGACGGCGCCTTCCTCGACCAGGTGCCGACCGCGCCCGAGGCGCTCGACCACGTCCGCCGCATCGGCGTCGCCGCCCGCGCGGCGGGGGCCCGCACCGTGGTCCTCAACCACGGCGCCCACCCCGCCCCCGGCTACGCCGAACTCGCTGACCTGCTGGTCACCTTCGAGGGCCCCTGGGACTCCTACCGACGCCTCGACCTACCGGTCGCCGACCACTACTGCCACCTGGTCTACGCGGCCCCCCGCGACGCCCGCCCGGCCACCCGCGTCCACTGCACGGTCCCCGGCACGGGCGCCCATCCCTGGGGAACGCTCCCGCACGGCCTGGCGAGGGAGTCGCGGATGGCCGCCGTTCAGCCGCCGGTGACGGAGTAACAGGTGGCCCGGCCCTTGCCGTCGGTCCGCCACTCCCACGCGGTCGACCAGGTGTACCAGGTCCGTTCACCGGTCCCGGACCCCGTGCACGCCCGCCCCGCCCGGTCCTGTGCAGCCGAGCACCCGGGGTACTCGCCGGCGAGCGTGTGCTGCCCGAGGACCCGCCCGTCGTGGACGCCGCCGCATGGGACGCGCACCACCAGCCTGCTGCTGCGCAGACCGGTGTTGAAGTCCAGGCACTCCCGGGCGGACGGGCGGAAGGTTGCCCTCCGCCCCATCACGAAGGGACCACCCCGGCGCTCAGTGCGACCCGAGGCCCAGCGTCAGTGCCACGAGGACCACCGTGCCCGCCGTCTCCTCCAGCGCGCCGAACACGTCGCCGGTCACCCCGCCGAACCGTCGGACGCAGCGGCGCAGCAGCAGCGCCGCCGCCGCGAGGCCCGCGCCCGCCGCGAGGACGTGGCGGAGGGCGTCGTACGGGGAGAACAGCGCCGCCGTCGCGGCGCACGCGGCCAGGACGGCCGCCGTGACCAGGGCCGCCGCGCGGACCGGGACCGTACCGGCGACCATCGCGCCCAGGCCCTCCGGGCGGGCCGCCGGGATGCCCTCGCGAGAGGCGTGGGTGAGGGCGAGGCGGGCGACGGTCGCGGCGAGCGCGGCGCCGACCGCGCCGTACGCCCAGCCCTCCTCGTACAGCCGGTACACCGCGGCGACCTGGGCGAGCAGGACGAAGAGGAGGGTGATCACGCCGAACGGGCCGATGTCCGACTGCTTCATGATCCGCAGGGCGTCCTCGGCGGGCTTCGCGCTGCCGAGCCCGTCCGCCGTGTCCGCGAGCCCGTCCAGGTGCAGCCCGCGGGTCAGCAGCGCGGGGACGGCCGCCGTGGCGACCGCCGCGAGCAGCGGCCCGGAGCCGAGCAGCAGGAGCACCCCGCCGAGCGCGGCGGCGCACAGGCCGACGACGAGGCCCGCGAGCGGGGCCCAGAGCATGCCCTCGCGCGCCGCGCCCCGGTCCCAGCGGGTGATGCGGGCGGGCAACACGGTGAGGGTGCCGAAGGCAAAACGCAGGCCGTCCATCCGGGCAGGGTAAGCCAGCGCCTCACGCGGTAAATTGCGCATCACGCACATATCGGAAGCAGGTGGCATGGGTCACTGGTTCTACCGCAACATCGTCGAGCCGGGGAAGCTCCCGCTGCTGATCGCGCTGTTCTCCTTCGTCGTGACGTTCCTGGTCACCCGGATGATCGTGCGGCTGATCCGGGCCGGGAAGGGCCCGTTCGGCAATGTGAAGTCCGCCGGCGGCCTGCACATCCATCACGTCGTCCCCGGCGTCGTCCTCACCGTCGTCGGCGGCTTCGGTGCGGTCGCCAGCGGCCGGAGCGGGGTCACCGCCGGTGTCTTCGCGGCGGTGTTCGGGATCGGCGCCGGGCTCGTCCTGGACGAGTTCGCGCTGATCCTCCACCTCGACGACGTCTACTGGAGCGACCAGGGCCGCAAGAGCGTCGAGGTGGTCGTCCTGACCGCCGCCCTGGTCATGCTGGTCCTCGGCGGCTTCTCGCCGCTCGGCGTCAACGACGTGACACCGGACGAGCGGCAGAACCGGGCCACCTTCGTCCTCACGCTGCTGGTGAACTTCCTCTTCGTCCTGATCACCCTGGTGAAGGGGAAGTTCCGGATGGCGGTGCTCGGGACCCTGGTGCCGTTCGTCGCGATCTTCGGGGCCGTACGGCTCGCCCGGCCCGGCTCGTGGTGGTCGAAGCACCTCTACCGCAGGCGCCACCGGGCCCGGGCCCGCTCCCGGCTGCGCACCTACCGGCATGACCGGCGCTGGGACAAGGTGCGCCGCCGCGCTCAGGACGTGATCGGCGGCTTCCAGGAACGGGTGCCCGGCCGCTCGGGGTCCTCGGGCTCCGACAGCTCCGACAGCTCCGACGGCTCCGACAGCTCCGACGGCCCCGAAGACGGCGGCTGACGGCGCTCGCGCCACGCCGTGACGGCGACGAGCACGAGCACGGCGGCGATCGCCGCGAGGTGCTCCTTGCCCGCGAGGTTGCTCTTGACCAGCACCTCCACCACCATCGCGACGACCACCAGCGACCCGGTCCACCAGGCCCGGTAACGCCAACAGACATACACGGCGAGGCCGACCACCGCCGCCGAGGGGCCGGTATCGACGACCTGTGCGTCCGAGGCAGGCAACCCCGACAGGTTGTCCGGGCCGAGCGCGATGCCGACCCGGGCGTACAGCGTCCCGGCCAGCGTCGCCGGATACGCGATTCCGAGGGTCCGCCACCGGCCCAGACAGATCTCGGCGATGCCGAAGACCAGCAGGACCTGCGCGAGCGCGCCCCACACCGGCAGGTCGAGCGCGGGCACGAAGAGGGAGAGCGGGGTGCGGAGCAGGGCGAGCCAGAGCGGGTCCTCGGCGCGCACCGAGCCGATGTTCTGGACGGGTTGGTAGCCCCAGTCCTGGTTCTGTACGACCTGGAAGAGCGCCGTCAGGCAGACGGCCGCCAGCGTCATGGGGATCGCACGCCACTTCCGTATGACGAGCGCGGTCCGCACGGCCGTGTACAGCGACCCCCACTCGCGGCACGCGAAGCGCTGGAGAGCGGACCTCACCGCCGGCCCTCCAGGTGCTTGCGGTGCAGCCACTTGGGCAGTCCCGGGGCCTCCAGGAACCCTTCGGCGCGGCCGGCGGCGAGGCCGATGCGCAGCAGGTCGGCGCTCTTCTCGAAGAGCATGAAGCGGGGCTCCCAGATCGGTCGGTACTTGGCGTTGGCGCGGTACAGCGACTCGATCTGCCACCAGCGGGAGAAGAAGCTGAGCAGCGAACGCCACATCCGCAGCACGGGTCCCGCCCCGAGCTTCGAGCCGCGTTCGAAGACGGACCGGAACATGGCGAAGTTCAGTGAGACCTGAGTGATCCCGATCTCCTTGGCACGCTGGAGGAGTTCGATGACCATGAACTCCATCAGGCCGTTCTCGGAGTCCCGGTCGCGCCGCATCAGGTCGAGGGAGAGCCCATTCGGGCCCCAGGGCACGAAGGAGAGCACCGCTCGCAGATCGCCCCGCTCGTCGGTGCACTCCAGCATCACGCAGCGTCCGTCGCGCGGGTCGCCGAGCCGCCCGAGCGCCATCGAGAAGCCCCGCTCGGTGGCGCCGTCGCGCCAGTCGTCGGCCTTACGGAGCAACTCGTCCATCTCGTCGGCGGGGATGTCCTCGTGACGCCGGATCCGTACCTCGTACCCGGCCCGCTTGACCCGGTTGTACGCCTGCCGGACCGTCCGCATGGCCCGGCCGTCCAAGGTGAACTCGTCGGTCTCCACGATCGCCTCGTCGCCCAGCTCCAGGGCGTCCAGGCCGTGCCGGGCGTAGATGGTGCCGGCCTCCTCGCTCGCGCCCATCACGGCCGGGATCCAGCCGTGTTCGCGGGCCTCGGCGAGCCAGGGCTCGATCGCGCCGGGCCAGGCCTCGGGGTCGCCGATCGGGTCCCCGGAGGCGAGCGAGACCCCGCCGACGACCCGGTAGGCGACGGCGGCCTTCTCGCTGGGGGACCAGACCACGCTCTTCTCGCGGCGCAGCGCGAAGTAGCCGAGCGAGTCGCGGTCGCCGTGCTTGTCGAGGAGTGTCCGCAGCCTGTCCTCGTCCTCCGCGGTGAGCGGGTCGACGGCCCGGCGGGAGCGGAACGCGGCGTACAGCACGGCGATGATCAGCAGCGTGGACAGCACGTTGATGGTGACGTTGACCCAGCCCGGGGTGGCGATCCCGGCGAAGCGCGAGTCGTCGGCGGCCAGGGTGACCAGCCGCATCACGCCGTACCGCCAGCGCTCCAGGAAGGTGGAGGTGCCGGTGGAGGTGTTGGTGACGGTGACGAGTACGGCTGCGAGCAGCGAGGTCACAAGCAGTCCGCCGACGGCGACGGCGGCGGCGAGCAGCGGGTTGGAACGGTCACCCTTCGCGTAGAACTCCTTGCGGCCGGCGATCAGCGCGAGGACGAACGCGGCGGTGAGGACGAGCGAGATCCAGTTCTGGGTGTGCTGCCGGATCTCGGGGAAGAACATCGCGAAGGCGAAGAGCAGCAGGAAGAGGCCGCTGAGGACGATGTTGAGGATCCACGCGGCGCGTTTTCGGCGGCGCATGGTGATCGCCAGGAAGAGCGTGAAGACGCCCGAGGCGAAGCCCGCGGTCAGCATGTACGGAGTGAAGTAGTTGTCCGTGTTGTGCCGGCGGAGGTCCTGGCCGAGGGAGACCCACACGGCGCTCAGGAAGTTGATGAACGTGACGGCGCGCAGGTACCAGACGGCGAACGCGGCCCCCCGCCGTGATCGGACGGTGCCCCGGGGCGTTCCTTCGGTGGACAAACGGACCTCTCCCATGAAAAGCGATCATATGGGGCATCGCTTGCCATGACGGGGCGCCGGAAGCGGTCGTCCGCGCGTGGCGGACGGCTGCTTCCGGCGCCGTGATCCGTCTAGCTCTCCTCGTCCGGAGCGCCGTCCGGCGCATCATCCGGAATGGTCGGTTCCGGCTGTTCGGGCAGCTCCGCCGCAAGGGCGGCCGCGGCCTGGACGAGGGGAAGAGCGAGCAAAGCCCCGGTTCCCTCGCCCACAGTGACGCCGTGGTCGAGCAGAGGGTTGAGTGCCATCCGGTCCAGCGCCTTCGCCTGCGCCGGCTCACCGCTCACCTGACCCGCCAGCCACCAGTCCGGCGCCCGGAACGCCGCCCGCTGCGCCACCAGCGCACAGGCCGCGCCCACCACACCGTCCAGGATCACCGGCATCCGGCGCACCGCGGACTGCAGCAGGAACCCCGTCATCGCCGCCAGGTCCGCCCCGCCGACCGTGCCGAGCAGCGCCAACTGGTCGCCCAGGACCGGCCGGGCGCGCCGCAGCGAGTCCCGTACCGCCGCGCACTTACGCATCCACGCCAGGTCGTCGATGCCCGCGCCGCCCCGGCCCGTCACGACGGAGGCGTCCGTCCCGCACAGGGCCGCGATCAGCGTCGAGGCGGGCGTCGTACCGCCCACGCTCAGATCGCCGAGCACGACCAGATCCGTACCGGAGTCGGCCTCCTCGTCCGCGATCGCCATGCCGAGCCGGATCGCCGCCGCGGTCTCCCCGGCGGTCATCGCGTCCTCGATGTCGATCCGGCCGCTGCCGCGCCGCACCCGGTGCCGTACGACCTCGGCGGGCAGCAGCTCCGGCTCGCAGTCCAGACCGGCGTCCACCACGCGCACCGGGACGCCCGCCGTGCGCGCGAGCACCGCCACCGGGCTCGCCCCGTCGAGCACCGAACGGACCAGCTCGTACGCCGTACCGGCCGGGCGCCCCGAGACACCGAGCGAGGCCACCCCGTGGTCGCCCGCGAAGAGCACCACCTTCGGCTGCTCGATCACCCGCACCTTGGCCGAACCCTGCGCGGCCGAGAGCCACTCGCCGAGTTCGTCGAGCCGGCCGAGCGCGCCGGGCGGAACGACCAGCCGCTCCCGGCGTTCCTCGGCGTCACGCCGGACCCCGCCGTCGGGGCGCTCGATCAGATCGGAGAAGTCGTCCAGGTTCAAGGCTCTTCCTCGTGACGTCGGGGTGGCGATGGGCTATGGGTTACGGGTGTTCGAACCCTACCCGCGCAGCACCAGCGCCTGTCCCGAGACGACCAGGAGCACCTGCTCGCACTCGTCCCCGAAGGACGCGTTGAGCCGCCCCAGCTCGTCCCGGAAACGCCGCCCGGCGGCGGTGCCCGGCACGACCCCGGACCCGACCTCGTTGGTCACGGCGACGACCGTACGAGACGTGGCGCGCACCGCCGCCACCAGCGCCTCCATCCGCTCCCGCAGCGCCTCCTGACCCCCGCTCGCCCACCGCTCGTCGTCCCAGGCGCCCACCTGGTCCATGGCGTCCGTCAGCCACAGAGACAGACAGTCGATCAGCAGCGCGGGACCCTCGGCCTCCAGGAGCGGTACAAGATCGCAGGTCTCGGCCGTACGCCAGGAGCCCGGCCGCCGGTCCCGGTGCAGGGCCACCCGCTGCGCCCACTCCGGGTCGCCCTCCCGGGTCCCGCCCGTCGCCACGTACAGCACCTCGGGGACGGTCTCCAGACGCCGCTCGGCCTCCACCGACTTGCCCGACCTGGCCCCGCCCGTCACCAGCGTGCGACGCGGCACCTCGGGCACGGCGTGGTACTCGCCGACGTACAGGGTCGTGCCGTCCGGCACCGCCCGCGCCCCGGCCGCCGCGAGCCGCCGGTCCAGCTCGCGGCCGTTCGGCACGTCGTGGTCGAGGTGCACGGCGATCACGTCGGTGTCCGTCCCGACCGCGCCTGTCGCCCGCAGCCGCGCCAGCGCGTCGGGCCGGTCCGTGACGTCCATGACGACCATGTCGTACGGCGGCCGGTGATCGTCCGGCAGACCGGCGGGGGAGCCCCCGGGCGGCAGATAGAGCAGCCGCTCCCCCTCGGGCGACGTCACCTCGTACCCCGTACCCGGGGAGTCCATCGGCACGGCCCGCACCGTGTGCCCGCTGATCAGCGTCAACTCGCGGCCGTCCGGCACCCGTCCGGCGTCCGGCAGCCCGGCCGGCACCTCCACCGCGGGCCCGTCGTGCGGATGCGTGAGCAGCACCTGCCGTACGCCGACCAGCGAGCGCCCCGCCCGGGCGGCGGCCAGCGCGGCCCCGGGCGTCAGATCGAGCAGCAGCGACTCGTCCACGAGCAGCGAGGTGGCGGCCCGCGCGCGGTCGCCACGGGAGGTCGCGCACACGGCGCAGGGGCATTCGGGGCGGGGGAGCCCGAGGGGGGCGCCGGTGCCGAGCAGAGTCAGTTCCACCCATTGATCCTCCCGCGTCACCGCGAGGGGTGCGCGCCCGGCTACGCTGCGGGCAGGAAACCGATCATCCGGTGAACCTCAGGAGGCGCACATGGCATGGACGTGGCGGTTCGAGAAGGCCGACGGCACGGAGACCGCTCCGGCGGTGGAACCGGAGGAGTTCACGACGCAGGGCGACGCCGAGTCCTGGATCGGTGAGGTCTGGAAGGAGCTCCTGGACGGCGGCGCGGAATCGGTCACCCTCTTCGAGGACGACACCCAGATCTACGTGATGTCCCTCAGCGCGGCAGCGGAGAGCTAGAGCGCTCGGCGGCAGGGGTGGCGTGCCGCGGGCCGGTGGTGGCCACAGGCGGCGACTCCGGCCCGTGATGCCCACGGGCCCGCAGCCGCCGACGGCGCGTGCTGCCCGCCGGCACGCGCCCCCGTGATGCCCACGAGCCCGCACTCGCCGACGGCGTGTGCGGCCCACCGGGAGACCCGCATCTGTCCGCCAAGTAGCACGGGCGAGCGCAGCGAGACGGGGGTACCCCCGGGCGAAGCTCTGGGGGAGGGTGGGAGACCCAGCCCGGCCGGAGGCCGGGCGCACCACCTACGGCCGGCACCCGTCGGCCTGCCCTAGATCTCCCCGAGCGTGACCTGGACCTTCGCCTCGCTCCCACCCCGCTCGTACACCACCGTCACCTCGTCCCCAGGCTTCATCGAAGCCAGCGCCTCCTGCAACGAGGTGATCGTCGTGACGTCCGTGTCCCCCACCCGCGTGATCACGTCCCCCGGCTTGATCCCCGCCTTGCCCGCTGCCCCGTCCGCCGGCGCCTCGACCACCGCGACCCCCGCCGGCTCGTAGGCGTCGTCGAGAACCGTCCGGCCGGTGATGTCCAGCGCAGCCCGCCCGGAGTCCGTCACCTTGCCGTCCTTGATGATCTGGTCGGCGACGGTCCGGACCATCGACACCGGGATGGCGAAACCGATGCCCGGCGCCGACCCCCCGCCCAGCTCCGGATCGCTGGCCGCGAGCGTCGGGATGCCGATGACCTCGCCGTCCAGGTTGACCAGCGCGCCCCCGCTGTTGCCCGGGTTGATCGCGGCCGACGTCTGGACCATGTTCGCGAGGGTCGCTCCCGTACCGCCGCCCTCACTGCCCTCGCTGACCGTGCGGCCGGTCGCCGAGACGATGCCCTGTGTGACGCTGCCCGACAGGCCCAGCGGGGAGCCCATGGCCAGCACGATCTGGCCCATGTCGACCTTGGCGGAGTCACCGAAGGTCGCCGCCTTCAGCCCGTCCGGTACGGAGTTCAGCCGGATGACGGCGAGGTCCTGTTCGGGGTAGGTGGCGACGAGGCGGGCCGCCATCGGCTCCTTGCCGGTCGCGGCCGTGACCCGGAAGGTCTTCTCCTCGCCGACCACGTGCGCGTTGGTGACGATGTGGCCGTTGCCGTCGTAGACGATCCCGGAACCGAGGCTGTTCGTGGCGTCGATCTGCACGACCGACGGCAGGACGTCCTTGATCACGGCCTGGTAGTCGTCCTGGAGCTCGTTGGCGACGGCCGGCGCGGCCGCCTGCGTGGAGGACTCGGCCCGCTGCGCGTCGCCGGAGGAGCAGCCGCCGACGAGGGCGACCGCGCAGGCACCGGCGGTCAGGGCGAGGAGAAGGCGTCGGGCACGGGACACGTCCATGTCCGGAGTATCACGTTCACCCGATCGGTCCGGCTCGGTGAAGAGGTCCGATCAGGCGTCGGGCGCAACCCCGGCATCGGGCGCAACCCCCCGGGGTCGGATGCAAACCCCGGCCCGGGGCGATCAGCCGCCCCGCACCCCGCACAGATGCAGCAGCGCCGCCACCCGCCGGTACGGTTCCGTCCGCCCGGCCCGGTCCTCCGCGGCGAGCAGCCGTTCCAGTTCCTCGGCGGCCGGCAGTCCCACCCCGCCCGGCACGCCGTCGGTGAAGACCCGCACGCCGTACCAGGCGTGCAGCGGCGCGGCGATCCCGGCGAGCGTCGACGTCAGCGCGTCGAGCCGGTCGGCCCGCACCTTCACCCCGTTGCCGTCGGTGTACGTGTCCGAGTCGAACCCGGTCAGCGCCCCCGACCAGTCCCCGGCGAGCCCCGGACGTATGGCCAGCGCGTCGGCGTTCCGTACGACCAGGGAGAGCAGACCGCCGGGCGCCAGCATCCGGGCCAGGCCCGCGAGCAGCGCGTCCGGCTCGTCCGCGTACATCAGCACGCCGTGGCAGAGCACGACGTCGAAGCTGCCCGGCAGGAAGTGCACGCCCGTCTCGCGGCCGTCCCCCTCGATCAGCCGGACCCGCTCACGGATCCCGGCAGGCTCGGTGGCCAGCGACTCACGCGCGGCCTTGAGCAGCTCGGGATCGGATTCCAGACCGGTCACCGTGTGACCGGCCCTGGCAAGGCGTAGCGCCTGCGTACCCTGGCCCATGCCGGCGTCCAGGATCCGCAGCCGCTGCCCCACCGGGTACCGGCCGGCTATCTGCTCGTCGAGCTGACGCGCGACGAGCTCCTGGCGGACGGTGTCGCGCAGCCCGCCGTAGCCGCTCGGCCACGGGGAGGAGGCGGCAGGCAGCGGAGCGCTGCCCGGGCCCGGCTCGGAGCCGTCCGCGCTCAGGGCCGCTCTCCGCGCTTGACCTGCGGCTTCGGCAGTCGCAGTCGGCGCATCTGGAGCGTACGCATCAGGCCGTAGGCGATGGCGCCACGCGTCGGCTCGTTCGGGAAGCGCTCGGCGAGCTGCTTCTTCAGACGGAGCCAGATACCGATCGAGTCGATGACGATCATCACGATCACACCGAGCCAGAGCAGCAGCGACACGTTCTGCAGGACCGGCACGCGGACCATCGACAGGACGAGGATCACCACGGCCATCGGCAGGAAGAACTCGGCGATGGCGAAGCGCGAGTCGACGAAGTCGCGCACGAAGCGGCGCACCGGACCCTTGTCACGGGCCGGCAGATAGCGCTCGTCACCGCTGGCCAGCGCCTCGCGCTGACGAGCCAGGTCGGAGCGGCGCGCCTCGCGCTGGCGCTTGGACGCCTCCTTGCGGTCGGTCGGCACCGTCGCGGCGCGACGGCGCTGGGTCTGCGCCTCACTCCGTTTCGGGGTCGGGCGGCCCTTGGGGGCCTCGGGGTCGCGGGGCTGCTTGGAGAGGTCCACGCTCACCTTGTCGGTGGCGGCCTTCTCTTCCTTGGAACGGCTACGGAACACATTGCCAGAGTACGTGGTGGGGGGTGTGGACCCCAGTGCGGGCGGGAACGATCTGGTATCGGACCGCGTCTGTGGGGGTACGCGCGGACGACACGCACGGTTTCCCCGAGGTCCACCTACACCCTGGGCCGGAGAGAGCCCGTTCGTGATCGTCCTTGGGGAGGAGCACATCCGGCCCCGAACAGTGCGGTAATGGAGACAGGGCCCGTACTGTGGATCCTGTTGGAGTGCTTGAGCCGAGTCCGTCAGAAGGGGGCGCGCGAAGCCCATGAGCGGTGTCATGAAGCGTATGGGGATGATCTTCCGCGCGAAGGCAAACAAGGCCCTTGACCGGGCCGAGGATCCGCGCGAGACCCTCGATTACTCCTACCAGAAGCAGCTGGAGCTCCTGCAGAAGGTCCGCCGGGGCGTCGCCGACGTGGCGACCTCCCGCAAGCGGCTCGAACTGCAGCTGAACCAGCTGCAGGGCCAGTCCACGAAGCTGGAGGACCAGGGCCGCAAAGCGCTGGCGCTCGGCCGTGAGGACCTGGCCCGTGAGGCGCTCTCCCGGCGGGCGGCCCTCCAGCAGCAGGTGAGCGACCTCGAGGTGCAGCACCAGACGCTGCAGGGCGAGGAGGAGAAGCTCACGCTGGCGGCGCAGCGGCTGCAGGCCAAGGTCGACGCCTTCCGTACGAAGAAGGAGACGATCAAGGCGACCTACACGGCCGCCCAGGCGCAGACCCGGATCGCCGAGTCCTTCTCGGGCATCTCCGAGGAGATGAGCGACGTCGGCGTGGCGATCCAGCGCGCCGAGGACAAGACGGCCCAGCTCCAGGCGCGGGCCGGCGCGATCGACGAGCTGCTCGCCTCGGGCGCGCTCGACGACCAGTCGGGCCTGGCCAAGGACGACATCCAGGCGGAGCTCGACCGGCTGTCCGGCGGTACGGACGTCGAGCTGGAGCTCCAGCGGATGAAGGCGGAGCTCGCCGGCGGCCCGTCGGCCTCCAAGCAGGCCATCGAGGGCGGCAACGGCACGGCCACGCCGCAGGACCAGGCCCAGGGGCAGCAGTCCTCCAACCCCCGGTTCGACAAGCAGTAAGGACGGCGCGTCATGATCGTGAGGATCATGGGGGAGGGCCAGCTGACACTGGCCGACAGTCACTTCGCCGAGTTGAACAAGCTGGACGACGAACTGCTCGCGGAGATGGAGTCCGGGGACGGCCCCGGCTTCCGCCGCACGCTCACGCACCTTCTCGACACGGTGCGCGAGCTCGGCGAACCGCTCCCCGACGAGGCGCTTGAACCCTCCGAACTGATCCTCCCGTCCCCCGACGCGACGCTCGAAGAAGTCCGGGAGATGCTCTCCGACGACGGTCTGATCCCGGGCTGACGCCTCCGACAGCGGCAGCGCCCCGCCTCCCCTCCCGGGGGAAGCGGGGCGCTGCCGTGTTCCCCACCCCGTACCGTTGCTTGTCGTGACCACCCTCGACAGCGGCTTCCCCCGGCTCCGGCAGTGGCTGCGGGCGCATCCCCTCGCGTTCGACGGGGCCCTCGCGTTCGGTGTGCTCGTCTGCATGATCAGCGCCTCCTTCGCCGATCCCCACGGCAGCCCGAACGGCCCGACCTTCGGCGACCGCACCCCCGACGCGAGCAGCGTGTTCCTGATGCTGCTCGGCGGCGCCGCCCTCGTCCTGCGCCGCCGCGCCCCCATGGCCGTGCTCGCCTTCACCGGTGGGGTCACCCTCGTCGAGCTGATCGCCGACAACTTGCCCGCCCCGGTCGTCATGAGCGTCGTCATCGCGGTCTACACCGTCGCCTCCCGCACCGACCGCCCCACCACCTGGCGGGTCGGCCTCATCACCATGGCCGTGCTGACGGGCGCCTCGATGCTCTTCGGGCCCACCCCCTGGTACGCCCAGGAGAACCTGGGCGTCTTCGCCTGGACCGGGATGGCCGCGGCCGCCGGCGACGCCGTCCGCAGCCGCCGCGCCTTCGTCGACGCCATACGGGAACGGGCCGAGCGCGCCGAGCGGACCCGGGACGAGGAGGCCCGCCGCCGGGTCGCCGAGGAGCGGCTGCGGATCGCCCGCGATCTGCACGACGTCGTCGCCCACCACATCGCCCTGGTCAACGTCCAGGCCGGGGTCGCCGCGCACGTCATGGACAAGCGGCCCGACCAGGCCAAGGAAGCCCTCGCGCACGTACGGGACGCCAGCCGCTCCGCCCTCGACGAGCTGCGCGCCACCGTCGGCCTGCTGCGCCAGTCCGGCGACCCCGAGGCGCCCACCGAACCGGCCCCCGGCCTCACCGTCCTCGACGCGCTGCTCGACACCTTCCGCAACGCAGGCCTCCCCGTCGAGCTGGCCCGCGTCACCGACGGGACCGACCTGCCGGCGGCCGTCGACCTCGCCGCGTACCGGATCATCCAGGAGGCCCTGACCAACGTCCGGAAGCACGCGGGCCCGGGCGCCAAGGCCGAGGTGAGCGTCATCCGGGTCGGCCGTACCGTCGAGGTCACCATCCTCGACAACGGCGTACCGCAGTCGACCCCGTCCGACGACACCGGCGGGCACGGGCTGCTCGGCATGCGCGAGCGGGTCACCGCCCTCGGCGGCACGCTGACCGCGGCACCCCGCTACGGCGGCGGCTTCCGTGTCCAGGCGATACTGCCCGTGACGGCCGCAACGGCCGCGACGGCCCGTACGGGGGAAGACAGATGACCATCCGCGTGCTGCTCGCCGACGACCAGGCCCTGCTCCGCAGCGCCTTCAAGGTGCTCGTGAACTCCGAGCCGGACATGGAGGTCGTGGCCGAGGCCGCCGACGGCGCCGAGGCCGTCGCCCTGGCCCGCTCCACCCGCGCCGACGTCGTCCTGATGGACATCCGGATGCCCGGCACGGACGGGCTCGCGGCCACCCGGCTGATCACCGCGGACCCGGAGCTGTCCGGCGTACGGATCGTCATGCTGACGACCTTCGAGGTGGACGAGTACGTCGTGCAGTCGCTCCGCGCCGGGGCCTCCGGCTTCCTCGGAAAGGGTGCGGAACCGGACGAACTGCTCAACGCCATCCGGATCGCCGCCGCCGGGGAGGCCCTGCTCTCGCCCGTCGCGACGAAGGGGCTGATCGCCAAGTTCCTCGCGCAGGGCGGGAGTTCGGACCTCGACGGCGACCAGGACGGGGCCGCGTACTCCCAGCGCCTGGCCGCGCTGACCACCCGCGAACGCGAGGTACTCGTCCTCGTCGCCGGCGGCCACTCCAACGACGAGATCGCCGAGCGCCTTGAAGTCAGCCCGCTCACGGTGAAGACGCATGTCAACCGGACCATGGCCAAACTCGGGGCTCGCGACCGCGCCCAGCTGGTGGTCACGGCCTACGAGTCAGGGTTGGTACGTCCAAGGGTGGAGTGAGGGAGTACCCCGGAGTACTCCAGACGCGGTATGCGCCGGATAAGGAATCGGGCCCGGGGGCTGAGGATCCGCTGCTTCCCATGGCTGATGGTGTTAGCGGGCACCCCTGGAACCGTCCTGGCGCCCGCCTGCCGAGCACGCCACAGAAGAGAGACCCCATGTCCTGGCTGTCCAGATTCAGCCTCGCGCAACGGGCCCTGATCGGGCTGATGTCCATCGTCGCCATCGTCTTCGGGGCGATAGCCATCCCGCAGCTGAAGCAGCAACTGCTGCCGTCGATCGAGCTCCCGATGGTCTCGATCCTCGCCCCCTACCAGGGCGCGTCCCCCGACGTGGTCGAGAAGCAGGTCGTCGAACCGCTCGAGAGCACGATCAAGGCCGTCGACGGCATCAAGGGCGTCACGTCCACCGCCTCCGAGGGCAACGCCGTCATCATGGCCACCTTCGACTACGGGGACGAGGGCACCAAGCAGCTCGTCGCCGACGTCCAGCAGGCCGTGAACCGGGCGCGCGTCGCGCTGCCCGAGGGCGTCGACCCGCAGGTCGTCGCGGGTTCCACCGACGACATCCCGACCGTCGTCCTCGCCGTCACCTCCGACAAGGACCAGCAGGCGCTCGCCGCCCAGCTGGAGCGCACCGTCGTCCCGGCGCTCGAGGACATCGACGGCGTCGGCCAGGTCTCCATCGACGGCGTCCAGGACGTCCAGGTCTCCGTCACCCCCGACAACGCCAAGCTCGCGGCGGCCGGCCTCGACGCCGGCAAGCTCGTCGAGGCGATCCGCTCCGGCGGCGGTACGGTCCCGGCCGGCTCGTTCTCCGAGGACGGCAAGAGCCGTACGGTCCAGGTCGGCGGCGGGTTCACCTCGCTCAAGCAGCTCCAGGACCTGCGCCTCAAGCCCGCGAAGGGCGAGGCCGTCCGGCTCGCCGACGTGGCCACGGTGAAGCAGGAGGAGGCCTCCCGCGCCTCCATCACCCGTACCAACGGCAAGCCCAGCCTCGCCGTGATGGCCACCATGGACAACGACGGCAGCGCCGTCGCGATCTCCGACGCGGTCAAGGAGAAGCTGCCCGACCTCCGCAAGGACCTCGGCGCGGGCGCCGAGCTGACCGTCGTCTCCGACCAGGGCCCGGCCGTCTCCAAGTCGATCTCCGGTCTGACCACGGAGGGTGCGCTCGGCCTCGTCATGGCCGTCCTGGTGATCCTGGTCTTCCTCGCCTCGATCCGCTCCACGCTGGTCACCGCGGTCTCGATCCCGCTCTCGGTCGTGCTGGCCCTGATCGTGCTGTGGACCCGTGACCTCTCGCTCAACATGCTGACGCTGGGCGCCCTCACCATCGCCATCGGCCGGGTCGTCGACGACTCGATCGTGGTCCTGGAGAACATCAAGCGGCACCTCGGCTACGGCGAGGAGCGCGAGTCGGCGATCCTCACCGCCGTCCGCGAGGTCGCGGGCGCCGTGACCTCGTCCACGCTCACCACGGTCGCGGTCTTCCTGCCGATCGGTCTGGTCGGCGGCATGGTCGGCGAGCTGTTCGGCTCGTTCAGCCTGACGGTCACCGCGGCCCTGCTGGCCTCGCTGCTCGTCTCCCTGACAGTGGTCCCGGTCCTCTCGTACTGGTTCCTGCGCGCGCCCAAGGGCACGTCGGAGAACCCGGACGAGGCCCGGCGCCTGGCCGAGGAGAAGGAGAACAAGAGCCGGCTGCAGCGCCTGTACGTCCCGGTCCTGCGGTTCGCGACCCGGCGCCGGCTCACCAGCGTGGCGATCGCGATCGTCGTCCTGGTCGGCACCTTCGGCATGGCCCCGCTCCTGAAGACGAACTTCTTCGACCAGGGCGAGCAGGAGGTCATGAGCATCAAGCAGGAGCTGGCTCCGGGCACCAGCCTCGCGGCGGCCGACGAGGCCGCGCAGAAGGTCGAGAAGGTCATCGCCGCGACCGACGGGGTGAAGGACTACCAGGTCACCGTCGGCTCCTCGGGCTTCATGGCCGCCTTCGGCGGTGGCACGGGCGCCAACCAGGCCTCGTACCAGCTGACCCTTGAGGACTCGGCGTCGTACGAGAAGACCCGGGACGCCATCGACGCGGCGCTCGGCAAGCTCGACGGCATCGGCGACACGACGATCGCGGCCGGCGACGGCTTCGGCAGCCAGGACCTGAGCGTGGTCGTCAAGGCCTCCGACGCGGACACCCTGAAGAAGGCGTCCGAGGCGGTCAAGGCGGAGGTCGCCAAGCTGGACGACGTCACCGACGTCCAGAGCGACCTGTCGCAGTCGGTGCCGCGGATCTCCGTCAAGGCCAACGCCAAGGCGGCGGACCTCGGCTTCGACGACACCACCCTCGGCATGGCCGTCGCGCAGGCGGTCAGGGGCACCCCGGCGGGCAAGGCGATCCTGGACGACACCGAGCGGGACATCGTCCTGACCTCGGCGAAGCCGGCCACCACGATGGCGAGCCTGAAGGCCCTGCCGCTCGGCCCGGTCACGCTCGGCGACATCGCCGAGGTGAAGCTGGTCCCCGGTCCGGTCTCGATGACCCGGATCGACGGCTCGCGGGCCGCGACGATCTCGGCCAAGCCGACCGGTGACAACACCGGCGCGGTGAGCACCGAGCTCCAGTCGAAGATCAGCGCGCTCGACCTGCCGGAGGGCGCGACCGCGTCCATCGGCGGTGTCTCCGAGGACCAGTCCGAGGCCTTCGTCAACCTGGGTCTGGCGATGCTCGCGGCGATCGCGATCGTCTTCATGCTTCTGGTCGCGACCTTCAAGTCGCTGATCCAGCCGCTGATCCTGCTGGTGTCGATCCCGTTCGCGGCGACCGGCGCGATCGGTCTGCTGATCGTGACGGGCACGGCGATGGGCGTCCCGGCGATGATCGGCATGCTGATGCTGATCGGCATCGTGGTCACCAACGCGATCGTCCTGATCGACCTGATCAACCAGTACCGCGCGCAGGGCCTGGGCGTCGTGGAGGCGGTCGTCGAGGGTGGCCGTCACCGGCTTCGCCCGATCCTGATGACGGCGCTCGCGACGATCTTCGCGCTGCTCCCGATGGCGCTCGGCATCACCGGCGAGGGCGGCTTCATCGCCCAGCCGCTGGCGGTCGTGGTGATCGGCGGTCTGATCACGTCGACGCTGCTCACGCTGCTCCTCGTCCCGACGCTCTACGCGATGGTGGAGCTCCGCAAGGAGCGCCGCGCGAAGAAGAAGGCGGCGAAGAAGGCGAAGAAGGCCGGCGGCTCGCTGGAGAAGCAGCAGCAGTCGGACGTGACCCCCGCGGACGCGACCCTGCTGGACGCGCTGGACGTCTGACACGTCGCAGCACGACAAACGGAGGCCCGGCCCAGCACCGAGAGGTGCCGAGCCGGGCCTCCGGCGTTGTGCGGTGTGCCCCCTACGCCCCCGGCAGGGTTTCGGGAAGCTCCGGAGCCACCCGTCCCACCGACCGCGCGCTCACCGCGCCGGCGACCGTCGCCACGACGGCCCCGGCGGAGAAGGCCACCGACGAGGCCCCGACGCCGAGCCCGAGCACGTTCTGCAGCAGGAACGGCGACCCGGCGATGGAGCAGAACAGCACGCCGAAGGCCAGCGTGTAGCCGACGTACGCCCGGTCGCGCACCACGCTCCGCAGCTGCTGCCCTAACTCCGCCGCGCCCCCCGTCCGCCTGCGCTCCGCCGGCAGGCAATCCGGTACGGCGACCACCACCGTCACCGCCACCACCGCGGCGATCACGGCGAGCACCCAGAAGACCCCGCGCCGGCCGAACGCCTCGATGACCGCGCCGCCCGCCAGCGGGGCGACGATCGGGGCGATGCCGCCGAGCGCCATCAGGATCCCGATCAGCCGCGCCGCCGCCGCGCCCTCGGCGACGTCGGAGACGACGGCCCGGCCGATGACGAGCCCGCGCGAGCAACGTCAGTGCGACGGTCCGCGGCCTGGTCAACGGCGGGCTGCTGGAGAAGGAGAAGGACCCGCACGACCGGCGGGTCACCCGGCTGAGGCCGACCCCCAAGGCGGAGCAGGGCATGGCTCTGATCGAGAACGCCTGGGCGGAGATATTCGCCGACGCGCTGGCGGCGCTGCCTGCGGACGAGCGCGCGGCGCTCACCACGGCCGTGCCGGCCCTGGAGGCGCTCGGCGCGGCCCTCAAGGCCCGCCGGGGGGAAGCCTAGGAACGCCGAAGGGCGCCCCGCGAGCATTGCGGGGCGCCCTTCGGCGTGACGTCGTACCTGGTACGTCGGGAACCGGCTACGGCAGTGCGAGCATCCGCTCCAGCGCCAGCTTCGCGAAGCTCTCCGTCTCCTTGTCGACCTGGATCTGATTGACCAGCTTGCCCTCGGCCAGCGACTCCAGCGCCCACACCAGGTGCGGCAGGTCGATCCGGTTCATGGTCGAGCAGAAGCAGACCGTCTTGTCGAGGAAGACGACCTCCTTGTCCGGGTGCGCGTTGGCCACCCGGCGGACCAGGTTCAGCTCGGTGCCGATCGCCCACTTCGAGCCGGCCGGGGCCGCCTCAAGGGTCTTGATGATGTACTCCGTCGAGCCGACGTAGTCCGCCGCCGCCACGACCTCGTGCTTGCACTCCGGGTGCACGAGCACGTTCACGCCCGGGATCCGCTCGCGCACGTCGTTGACCGAGTCCAGCGAGAACCGGCCGTGCACCGAGCAGTGCCCGCGCCACAGGATCATCCTGGCGTTCCGCAGCTCCTCGGCGGTGAGGCCGCCGTTCGGCTTGTGCGGGTTGTACAGGACGCAGTCCTCCAGCGTCATGCCCATCTCGCGCACCGCCGTGTTCCGGCCCAGGTGCTGGTCGGGCAGGAAGAGGACCTTCTCACCCTGCTCGAAGGCCCAGTCGAGGGCGCGCTTGGCGTTGGACGAGGTGCAGATCGTGCCCCCGTGCTTGCCGGTGAAGGCCTTGATGTCGGCCGAGGAGTTCATGTACGAGACGGGCACGACCTGCTCGGCTATGCCGGCCTCGGTCAGCACGTCCCAGCACTCGGCGACCTGCTCGGCGGTGGCCATGTCGGCCATCGAGCAGCCGGCCGCGAGGTCCGGCAGTACGACCTTCTGGTCGTCCGTGGTGAGGATGTCCGCGGACTCGGCCATGAAGTGCACACCGCAGAAGACGATGTACTCGGCCTCCGGGCGGGCCGCCGCGTCGCGGGCGAGCTTGAAGGAGTCGCCGGTGACGTCGGCGAACTGGATGACCTCGTCGCGCTGGTAGTGGTGGCCGAGGACGAAGACCTTGTCCCCGAGCTTCTCCTTGGCGGCGCGGGCGCGCTCGACGAGGTCCGGGTCGGAGGGCGACGGAAGGTCGCCGGGACACTCCACTCCGCGCTCGCTCTTGGGGTCGGCCTCGCGGCCGAGCAGCAGGAGGGCGAGCGGCGTCGGCTGGACGTCCAGGGGCTGGGCGGTGGTCACGTCACGCACCCTTTCTTTCAACGGAAGACCTTTTCGTCTAAATGACGTTATCTATCATAACCGCTTCACGTCAGTTTGACGATGGCCATAGTGTCGATGTGACGAATTCGGGGTCCACAGATCGGCACTTGCCCGTTCCCGGTCCGTGCGAGCTCCTTCTCGGCCCACGCGGGCTCGTTCCCGGTCCGTGAGCGCTCGTTCCTGGTTCCGCGGGCGGGTGTGCGAGCATGAAAGGGAAAGACTAGGGCTCGCCCGGAATGAATCCGGGGCCCCGCCGGTTGCAACCGTCGGCAAGCAGTCTCCGTCTCCGTACAACCCGGGAGAGAAGCAGATGTCCGTATCGGACGAGAAGACCACTGTCAGCGACGGCATCCTCCTGTCTGACGCCGCCGCGGCCAAGGTCAAGGCCCTGCTCGACCAGGAAGGCCGCGACGACCTGGCGCTGCGCGTCGCCGTACAGCCCGGCGGCTGCTCCGGCCTGCGCTACCAGCTCTTCTTCGACGAGCGTTCGCTCGACGGCGACGTCGTCAAGGACTTCGACGGCGTCAAGGTCGTCACCGACCGCATGAGCGCCCCGTACCTGGGCGGCGCCTCCATCGACTTCGTCGACACCATCGAGAAGCAGGGCTTCACGATCGACAACCCGAACGCCACGGGTTCCTGCGCCTGCGGCGACTCGTTCAGCTAAGTCGCCGAAGTACGTACGTACACGAAGGCGGCCGCCCGGAGATCCGGGCGGCCGCCTTCGTCGTGTCAGCGGATCTCACTTCCTCGGTACGGGCTGCCCGCTCGCCGCGTCCACGACCGTACGGCCGGCGAGCGGCTGCTCCAGGGTCACCGTCCGGGTCACCTCCACCGCGATGGCGATGCACGCCCGGTCCGGGTCGGTCGGCTTCTCCGTCACCCGTACGCTCACCTTGTCGGCGCTCTCCTCGGCCGTCGCCGTGTACGTGCTGCACACCCCGCCCCAGAAGGTCACCGACAGCTTCGTGCCGGTGCCGTCGACGCGGTACGACTCGATCTGCCGCACCGGCGCCGTGCCCTCGCCCGGATCCGGCGTCGGGGTGGGCGTCGGGGTCGGCTTGACCGGGGGCGCCAGATGCTCCGGTGCGACCGCCGTCCGTACGACCGTGTGGGGCTTCGCCCCGGCCTCCGCCTCCACCTGGAACAGCCACGACGGTACGAGCGCCCGCTCACCGTCCACGAACCGCGCCGCGAGCCCGAAGACCGCGCCCGTGACCGCCTGCTCGCGCGGTTCGTTCCGCGGTTCGCAGGGCGCGTCCGGGGTGTCCGCCGCCGGCGGGGCCGTCGCGCAGCCGCCGATGCCGACCGAGCCCGGAACGGCCGACTTGTTCAGCTCCTCCAGCGCCTGCTCGGCGCCGATCACGGGATACGTGGCACCCTGCACCGGTTCCTTCAACTGCCCGCTGCCCGCGACCAGTTCACCGCCCGGGCCGACATGGATCCCGGTCGACCAGCCGTACGTGGGAAGGCCGCCCACGACCGGATCGGCGTTGACCACCCGTACCGAACCCATCAGCTGGCTCGCGTCCACCTTCGCGTCGTCCTGGTCGGCCGCCTTCAGGACCGGAGCGGCCGCCGCCCGCGCCGCCTCCTCGCTCACCGGCCCGCCGCTCGGCGGCTTCGCCTCGCCCGGCGGCGGGCAGGCCTTGCCCTTGAGGCAGGTGTCGCCGACCGGGCCCCCGTCGTACCGCGTGAACGTCCAGCTGCCGGGCGCCTCGGCGGACACGTCGAGCCGCAGCCCGGAACCGTCCTTCTCCGGTGCGAGCTTCCAGACCTCGCCCTCCAGCCTCGGCGTGCCCGCGATGCCCAGGGCCTGTGCCAGCCGGGTCACCTCCGCCGAGGTGACCCGGCCCTCGGGCCGGTGGACCGCGGCCGATGAGGGCCCCTTGGGGAGCGGGCCCTTGGCCTTGTAGACGGCTCCGCCGTCGTTCGGGTCGGGCTCGCCCGGCGCGATGCCGGGCCCGCCGTCCCTGTTCGCACCGTCGCCCGTGGCGTCCAGGCTCAGCGGCGGGGGCGCCGCGGCGGCGCCGCCGGGAGTGGCGGTGCCGTCCGTGCTGCTCGCCAGGTACACCCCGCCGCCCCCGACGAGCAGGACGCCCGCCGCCACCGAGGCCACGACCAGCGGCCGGGGCCGCTTCCGCCGGTTCTCCGTACCGCTCACCGCATAGCTCCTTCGTCCCGAAGACATCAGTGGGACGGAACGGGCGAGCGGGTGGTTCCGTCCCTCAGGTGCCGTATTCCGAGGTGGCGTCGATCAGCCGCGCCGAGGAGGGCGGGACGACGACACCGTGGATGCCTGCGGGGGAGACCGGGGCAGGCGCGTCGGCCGCCGGCACCACCCAGTGCGGGGCCATCCGCGCGCTGTCGCCGCGCAGCTGGGCCAGACTGAAATCGGACTCCTGAGGCTCTCGGGGAGCGGGTTGCGTCGACATAGGCGCACCGTACGCACGCCACGGCTTCAGGGAAAAGACCTACTCTGGGGTAGTTTCCACTGTTCGGCAGGGCCCGTCCCAGCCGGTAGCGTGAACTGTCAACCGCTTTCCGTCCCGCAGGAGCGCCCAGCCGTGCGTATCGCAGTCACCGGCTCCATCGCCACCGACCACCTCATGACCTTCCCCGGCCGGTTCGCAGACCAGCTCGTCGCGGACCAGCTGCACACGGTCTCCCTCTCCTTCCTCGTCGACAACCTCGACATCCGGCGGGGAGGCGTGGGCCCGAACATCTGCTTCGGAATGGGCCAGCTCGGCGGCAACCCGATCCTCGTGGGTGCGGCCGGTTACGACTTCGACGAGTACCGCGCCTGGCTCGACCGGCACGGCGTCGACACCGGCTCCGTGCGGATCTCCGAGGTCCTGCACACCGCCCGCTTCGTCTGCACCACGGACAAGGACCACAACCAGATCGGCTCCTTCTACACGGGCGCGATGAGCGAGGCCCGGCAGATCGAGCTGAAGGCCGTCGCCGACCGGGTGGGCGGCCTCGACCTCGTCCTGATCGGCGCGGACGACCCCGAGGCGATGCTGCGCCACACGGAGGAGTGCAAGACGCGCTCCATCCCCTTCGCGGCGGACTTCTCCCAGCAGATCGCGCGGATGGACGGCGAGGAGATCCGCACGCTCCTGGACGGCGCGACGTACCTCTTCTCCAACGAGTACGAGAAGGGGCTCATCGAGTCCAAGACCGGCTGGACCGACGAGGAGATCCTCGGCCGGGTCGGCCACCGCGTCACCACGCTCGGCTCGCGCGGTGTGCGCATCGAGCGCGCGGGCGGGGAGAGCATCGAGGTCGGCTGCGCGGAGGAGGACGCCAAGGTCGACCCGACCGGCGTCGGTGACGCGTTCCGGGCCGGCTTCCTGACCGGCCTCGCGTGGGGCGTCAGCCTGGAGCGCGCGGCCCAGGTCGGCTGCATGCTCGCGACGCTGGTGATCGAGACCCTGGGCACCCAGGAGTACACACTGCGCCGCGCCAACTTCATGGAGCGCTTCACCAAGGCCTACGGCGAAGAGGCCGCCACCGAGGTCCAGTCCCACCTGGCCTGACGAGCCGAGGGGCTCCGCCCGGCGCGGAGCCCCCGCACGCCCGCCTACGCCACCCGCCGCACCACGTACGCCACGCCGCCCCTCGGCGAAGGCTCCTCGCCCACGTACTGCTGGCCGCGCATCTCGCACCATGCCGGGATGTCCAGGCGGGCCGCCTCGTCGTCGGAGAGGACCGTGACCGTGCCGCCCATCGGCACGTCGCCGATCACCTTCGCCAGCTCGATCACCGGGATCGGGCAGCGCTTGCCCAGGGCGTCCACCACGAGGGACCCCGAGGTGCCCGGTTCCGTAGCCGCCTCCGGCGCGCCGAGCCGCTCCCGCACCCCGGCGACCACCCCCGGCAGCACCGCCAGGAAGCGGTCCACGTCCTCCTCCGTCGTGCCCGCCGGCAGCGACACCCGGACGTTCCCCTCGCTCAGCACCCCCATCGCGCGCAGCACATGGCTGGGCGTCAGCGTCGAACTCGTACACGACGAACCGGACGAAACGGAGAATCCCTCCCGGTCCAGCTCGTGCAACAACGTCTCTCCGTCGACATAGAGGCAGGAGAAGGTGACGAGATGGGGGAGCCGACGCACCGGATCGCCCACCACCTCCACATCCGGCACCAGCTCCGGCACCCGCGCCCGGATCCGGTCCACCAGACCCCGCAGCCGGGCCCCCTCGGCCTCCGCCTCCGCCCGCACCGCCCGCAGCGAGGCCGCCGCGGCCACGATCGCCGGCAGGTTCTCGAAACCGGCCGCCCGCCCCGACTCCCGCTCGTCCGCCGGACCTTGGGGGGCGAAACGGACACCCTTACGGACCGCCAGGAGCCCCACGCCCGCCGGACCACCCCACTTGTGCGCGCTCGCCGCGAGCAGCGACCAGGCCCCCTCCACCGGCCCCCACCCCAGCGACTGCGCCGCGTCCACGAGCAGCGGCACGCCCGCCGCCCCGCACGCCTCGGCGGCCTCCGCCACCGGCTGCGCCGTCCCCACCTCGTGGTTGGCGGACTGCAGACACGCCAGCGCCGTCCCCGGCTCCCGGACCGCCGCCGCGAAGGCCGCCGCCTCCACCGCCCCGGACCGGGCCACCGGCACCTCGGCCACCGAGCCGCCGGCCGCCGCGTGCGCCTCGCCCGCGTGCAGGACGGAGGAGTGCTCGACCGCCGAGACCACCAGCCGGGACCCGACACGCCGACGCCCCGCGAGCGCCCCGGAAATTCCGGAATGCACCGCCCGCGTCCCCGAAGGAGTGAAGACCAACTCGTCGGGACGGCAGCCCACCGCCTCCGCCGCGGCCTCCCGCGCCGCGTCGAGCAGCATCCTGGCCCGCCGCCCCTCGCGGTAGAGCCGGGCGGGGTCGGCCCAGCCCTCGTCGAGCGAGGCAAGCAGCGCCTGGCGGGCGACGGGGTGGAGCGGGGCGGAGGAGGCGGCGTCGAAGTAGGGCACCGGACCACGCTAGCCCCCGCTCCGTAATCCCCCGTCAGATGTCCCTCCCACGCGGCCGATCGCCCCACGTCCGGGGGGTCGCGACCGGCCTGCGGAGGCCTCGCGTCCACCCCTTCGGGGAGTCGGACGGCGCGTTGGGCACCCTCCCCGCGCGACCCCAAATAGCGTCCAGTAGGGTTTGGTCCGCATAAACATCCAAACCCCTGCCCGCGGCCGGGGCGGCGACCGACCAGCGAGACGGACGGCCGTGGCCGACCAGGGCGGGCCGAGACTCTCGGGAAGGCGCTACGTGAGTCCCAACGGCTCCGACCTCCCCCGCTGCCTGAAGGGCGCGGGTGGTACCCCCACGTCGCGGCGCCCGATGCGGCGGATGCTGCCGCAGGTGCTGACTGCGGGCCTGATCCTGGCGACAGCCACCGGTTGCACGTACAACTGGGAAGACTTCCCCCGCCTTGGCATGCCCACCCCGGTCACGGAAGAGGCGCCTATGATCCTCTCCCTCTGGCAGGGCTCGTGGGCGGCCGCGCTCATCACGGGCGTGCTGGTCTGGGGACTGATCCTGTGGTCCGTCATCTTCCACCGGCGCAGCCGCACCAAGATCGAGGTACCTCCGCAGACGCGGTACAACATGCCCATCGAGGCGCTGTACACGGTCACCCCGCTCATCATCGTCTCCGTGCTCTTCTACTTCACGGCACGGGACGAGTCGAAGCTCCTGTCGCTCGCCGACAAGCCGACCCACACCATCAACGTGGTCGGCTACCAGTGGAGCTGGGGCTTCAACTACATCGAGAACGTGCCCGGGGTGAAGGGTGACGCGCAGACGGCCCCGAACCTCGACGCCATTCCTGACAAGTACCAGGACGACTTCCCGGCGAACGCCGGCGGTGTCTACGACGCCGGCATCCCCGGTGACCGGAACCCGCAGAACGGCAACCCGGGTCCGACCCTGTGGCTGCCGAAGGGTGAGAAGGTCCGGTTCGTCCTGACCTCGCGTGACGTCATCCACTCCTTCTGGGTGGTCCCCTTCCTGATGAAGCAGGACGTCATCCCGGGTCACACCAACGCCTTCGAGGTGACTCCGAACAGGGAGGGCACCTTCATGGGCAAGTGCGCCGAGCTCTGCGGCGTGGACCACTCCCGGATGCTCTTCAACGTCAAGGTGGTCTCCCCGGAGCGCTACCAGCAGCACCTGAAGGAGCTGGCGGAGAAGGGGCAGACCGGCTACATCCCGTCGGGCGTTGAGCAGACGGACCCGGCCAGGAATGCGGAGAAGAACCAACTGTGAGCATCCTCAACGAACCCCAGGGTGCGGCCGCGGCTGAGGACTCGTACGAGAACGAGCTCCCGGTACGCCGCAAGCAGCCCGGCAATGTCGTGGTGAAGTGGCTGACCACCACCGACCACAAGACGATCGGCACGATGTACCTGGTCACGTCGTTCGCCTTCTTCTGCATCGGCGGACTCATGGCGCTCTTCATGCGCGCCGAGCTGGCCCGTCCGGGTACGCAGATCATGTCGAACGAGCAGTTCAACCAGGCGTTCACGATGCACGGCACGATCATGCTGCTGATGTTCGCGACGCCGCTGTTCGCCGGTTTCGCGAACTGGATCATGCCGCTGCAGATCGGTGCGCCCGACGTGGCGTTCCCGCGGCTGAACATGTTCGCGTACTGGCTGTATCTCTTCGGCTCGCTCATGGCCGTGGGCGGCTTCCTCACCCCGCAGGGTGCGGCCGACTTCGGCTGGTTCGCCTACTCCCCGCTGTCGGACGCCGTCCGCTCGCCGGGTGTCGGCGCCGACCTCTGGATCATGGGTCTGGCCTTCTCCGGCTTCGGCACGATCCTCGGCTCGGTCAACTTCATCACCACGATCATCTGCATGCGCGCGCCCGGTATGACGATGTTCCGCATGCCGATCTTCACCTGGAACGTGCTGCTGACCGGTGTCCTGGTCCTGCTCGCCTTCCCGGTCCTGGCGGCCGCGCTGTTCGCCCTGGAGGCGGACCGCAAGTTCGGTGCCCACGTCTTCGACGCGGCCAACGGCGGCGCGCTGTTGTGGCAACACCTCTTCTGGTTCTTCGGACACCCAGAGGTGTACATCATCGCCTTGCCGTTCTTCGGCATCGTCTCCGAAGTGATCCCGGTCTTCAGCCGCAAGCCGATGTTCGGTTACATCGGTCTGATCGCCGCGACCATCGCGATCGCCGGTCTCTCCGTGACCGTGTGGGCCCACCACATGTACGTCACCGGTGGCGTCCTCCTACCGTTCTTCTCCTTCATGACGTTCCTCATCGCCGTGCCGACGGGCGTGAAGTTCTTCAACTGGATCGGAACGATGTGGAAGGGCTCGTTGTCCTTCGAGACACCGATGCTCTGGACGATCGGCTTCCTGGTCACCTTCACCTTCGGTGGTCTGACCGGCGTCATCCTGGCCTCGCCGCCGATGGACTTCCAGGTCTCCGACTCGTACTTCGTCGTCGCGCACTTCCACTACGTCGTCTTCGGCACCGTGGTCTTCGCGATGTTCGCCGGCTTCCACTTCTGGTGGCCGAAGTTCACCGGAAAGATGCTGGACGAGCGGCTCGGCAAGATCACCTTCTGGACGCTGTTCATCGGCTTCCACGGCACATTCCTGGTGCAGCACTGGCTCGGTGCCGAGGGCATGCCGCGTCGTTACGCGGACTACCTCGACGCCGACGGCTTCACCGCGCTGAACACCATCTCGACGATCTCCTCGTTCCTGCTGGGCCTGTCGATCCTGCCGTTCTTCTACAACGTCTGGAAGACGGCCAAGTACGGCAAGAAGGTCGAGGTCGACGACCCGTGGGGTTACGGCCGTTCGCTGGAGTGGGCCACCTCCTGCCCGCCCCCGCGGCACAACTTCCTCACCCTGCCGCGGATCCGCTCCGAATCCCCGGCGTTCGACCTGCACCACCCTGAGATCGCGGCGGTCGACCAGCTGGAGAACAAGCCGCACGAGGCCCCGGCCCTCACCGGCAGCAAGGAGGCCGGCAAGTGAAGATCCAGGGCAAGTTGTTCATCTGGCTGAGCGTCTTCATCCTCGCCATGGCGGTCCTCTACGGCGTGTGGTCGAAGGAGCCGGTCGGCACCACGGCGCTCTTCCTGGCCTTCGGTCTCTCCATCATGATCGGCTACTACCTGGCCTTCACGGCCCGGCGGGTCGACGCGATGGCGCAGGACGACAAGGAGGCCGACGTCGCGGACGAGGCCGGCGAGGTGGGCTTCTTCGCCCCCCACAGCTGGCAGCCGCTCTCGCTGGCCATCGGTGGCGCGCTCGCCTTCCTGGCCGTCGCGATGGGCTGGTGGATCCTGTACTTCTCGGCTCCGCTGATCCTGGTCGGTCTGTTCGGCTGGGTGTTCGAGTTCTACCGCGGTGAGAACCAGAACCAGTAGCTCCACCCGCTCCACCCCGCAACACCCCGAGGGGCCCGGACACTTCGTCACCCGATGTGTCCGGGCCCCTCGTTTGCAGCACTCGGCGCGCTGGTCGCGTGGAATGTTCTTACGGTGATGTCATGAACGACACGCCGCGCATTCGGACTGTTGTGAGCTGCACCCTTCTGGCCGCGCTCATCACCGCGGGCGTCGGCGCCTGCGCGGGCACCGACGGCCATCCGCTGTCGACGAAGCCGTACGACGCGGCGCAGCAGGTCTCCTTCAGCGCCCCGGCAGACGGCAGGAAGGCCGACCCGGACAAGGCGCTGGAGATCACGGCCAAGGGCACCGACGGCCGCATCACCGACGTGACGGCCGTCGACGCCACCGGGCACCACCTGGCCGGCGAGCTCACCGCCGACGGCCGCCTGTGGCGCTCCACGGGCTCCCTGACGGCCGGCGCCCGCTACACCGTCAAGGTGTCCGTGGAGGACGAGGACGGCGCTCCTGGCACCCGTACGTTCACGTTCGAGACCGCCCCGGCCAAGCGGGCCCTGACGGTCGAGTTCGGCCCGGAGGCGGGCAAATACGGCGTCGGACAGCCCATCACGGCCGCCCTCAGCCTCCCCGTCAAGGACCGCAAGGCCCGGGCGGTCGTCGAACGGGCCCTCAAGGTGCGCTCCATGCCGTCCGTCGAGGGCTCCTGGTACTGGGTGGACGACAAGAAGCTGCACTTCCGCCCGAAGGAGTACTGGCCCACCGGCGCGGTGATCAACGTCACCGGCAACCTCGCGGGCGTCAAGGTCGGCGAGAAGGTCTACGGAGGCGAGTCGAAGCCGCTCAAGCTGACCATCGGCGACCGGATCGAGGCCGTCGCGGACGCGGGCTCGTACTCCATGACCGTGCGGCGCAACGGAGAAGTGATCAAGACCATGCCGGTGACCACCGGCAAACCGGGCTTCTCCACCCGTAACGGCGTCAAGGTCGTGCTCGGCAAGGAGTACTACGTCCGGATGCGGTCCACCAGCGTCGGCATCGCGGCGGGCAGCTCGGAGTCGTACGACCTGCCCGTCTACTACGCGACACGGGTGACCTGGAGTGGTGAGTACGTCCACGCCGCGCCCTGGTCCGTGGGCTCGCAGGGGTTCGCGAACGTCAGCCACGGCTGTGTCGGCATGTCGACGGGCAACGCGGCCTGGTTCTTCGAGACCGTCCGTCCGGGCGACATCGTGCAGACCGTCAACAGCATCGGCGACACGATGGACCCGTTCGGGAACGGTTTCGGCGACTGGAACCTGGCCTGGGACAAGTGGCGTCAGGGCAGCGCCCTGGTGGCCGACGCCAAGAGCGCCGCCTACCAGCCCGCCCCGACCCGCCTGCAGCCGTCCATCTAGCCGTCAGGCGTCGATGGACAGCCGCGAACGGAGCAGCGCGGCCAGGGACGCCGCGAACTCGACCGGTTCCACCGGAAGGGTGACCGCGGCGTCCGCGCGGCTCCAGGTGGCCAGCCAGGCGTCCTGCGGGCGGCCGATGAGGAGCAGCACCGGCGGGCAGTGGAAGACCTCGTCCTTGATCTGCCGGCACACGCCCATCCCGCCCGCCGGGACGGCCTCGCCGTCCAGGACGCAGACGTCGATCCCGCCCTCCTCAAGGCGCGCGAGCACGGCCGGGAGTGTCGCGCACTCGATGAACTCGACCGGCGGAACGTCGGCCGCGGGCCTGCGACCCGCGGCAAGCCGCACCTGTTCCCGCGTGTTCGCGTCGTCGCTGTAGACCAGGACCGTGGCGCTCGACTGCATCGTTCCTCCGTGAAGGTCATCAACCGATGCGCGGGATGCTACTCCGTCCCACACGCCGTCAACACCGGTACGACACCGCCAGGGAGGCCGCTTCGATGGGCCGTTCGGGCTGGACACACGCCCCTGACACTCCGAACGGCACCCCCCGGAGTGAGGGCGGGATAAGCGACCGACATAATGTCGGTCGTGGCGACAGTAACGACAGTAGAAACCGGGCACGCGCACCCCTCGGTCAATCGACCGAACCTCACCAGCGTCGGAACCATCATCTGGCTGAGTTCCGAGCTGATGTTCTTCGCGGCCCTCTTCGCGATGTACTTCACCCTGCGATCCGTGATGGGCGCCGAGTACTGGTCGGAAAAGGCCTCGGCCTTGAACTTCCCGTTCTCGGCGACGAACACCACGATCCTGGTGCTCTCCTCCCTCACCTGTCAGCTCGGCGTCTTCGCCGCCGAGCGGGGCGATGTGAAGAAGCTCCGGGCGTGGTTCATCGTCACGTTCGTGATGGGTGCCATCTTCATCGGTGGCCAGGTGTTCGAGTACACCGAGCTGGTCAAGAAGGACGGCCTCTCGCTGTCCTCCGACCCCTACGGCTCGGTGTTCTACCTGACCACCGGCTTCCACGGCCTGCACGTGACAGGCGGTCTCATCGCCTTCCTGCTGGTCCTCGGCAGGACGTACGCGGCCAAGAGGTTCACTCACGAGCAGGCAACCGCCGCCATCGTCGTGTCCTACTACTGGCACTTCGTCGATGTCGTCTGGATCGGCCTCTTCGCCACGATCTACATGATCAAGTAACGGGTCCCGGACCCGAGACATCCAGCAAGCATCGACGCAGAAGATCCTGACACCGGGGTAATCCGTGAAAAAGCTCTCCGCACGACGACGCCATCCGCTGGCGGCGGTCGTCGTCCTACTCCTCGCGCTGGCGGCCACTGGGGGGTTGTACGCCGCGTTCGCGCCCGCGGGCACGGCGAAGGCCGATGTAACCGCCCAGTCCCTCGCCATCGAGGAGGGCAAGAAGCTCTACGCCGTCGGCTGCGCAACCTGCCACGGAACCGGCGGTCAGGGCACCACTGACGGCCCGTCCCTGGTCGGCGTCGGCTCGGCCGCCGTCGACTTCCAGGTCGGCACGGGCCGCATGCCGGCCCAGCAGCCGGGCGCCCAGGTGCCGAGGAAGAAGGTCATCTACTCGCAGGCTGAGATCGATCAGCTCGCGGCGTACATCGCCTCCCTCGGCGCCGGCCCGATCACGCCGAAGGCGGGCCAGTACAGCCCCGACGGCGCCGATATCGCCAAGGGCGGCGACCTGTTCCGTTCCAACTGCGCCCAGTGCCACAACTTCACCGGTAAGGGCGGCGCGCTGACGAACGGCAAGTACGCCCCGGACCTCGAAGGCGTGAGCCCGAAGCACCTGTACGAGGCCATGCAGACCGGCCCGCAGAACATGCCCTCCTTCCCGGACACGTCCATGCCGGAGCAGGAGAAGAAGGACATCATCGCGTACGTCCAGGCCGTCAACGGTGTAAAGGCCGACAACCCCGGCGGGCTCTCGCTCGGCGGCCTCGGCCCGGTCAGCGAGGGTCTGTTCGCATGGGTCTTCGGCCTGGGTGCGCTGATCGCAGTTGCCGTCTGGGTCGCGGCCCACACCGCTAAGGCCAAGAAGTCATGAGCAGCCAAGAGATTCCAGAAGAGAACCTGCCCGCTGAGCAGGACACCGCGCACGGCGCGGTGACGGTCCTCGACGACCCGTTCGCGGACCCGGGCCTCCCGCCCCACAAGCCGCGCATCCAGGACATCGACGAGCGGGCCGCCAGGCGGTCCGAGCGTGCGGTCGCCTTCATGTTCACGCTGTCGATGCTGGCCACCGTCGGCTTCATCGCGGCGTACGTGATCTTCCCGGTCGACAAGATCGTGTACATCTGGCCGTTCGGCCGGGTGTCCGCACTCAACTTCTCGCTCGGTCTGACCCTCGGCGCCGCGCTCTTCTTCATCGGCGCGGGCGCGGTCCACTGGGCCCGCACCCTGATGTCCGACGTCGAGATCGCCGACGAGCGCCACCCGATCGAGGCGTCGCCGGAAACCAAGTCGAAGGTCATGGCGGACTTCGCGGCCGGTGCCGCCGAGTCGGGCATGGGCCGTCGCAAGCTCATCCGCAACACGATGTTCGGCGCGCTGTCGCTCGTACCGCTCTCCGGCATCGTGCTGCTGCGTGACATGGGCCCGCTGCCCGAGAAGAAGCTCCGGACCACCCTGTGGGCCAACGGCAAGCAGCTCATCAACATGAACACGGACGAGCCGCTGCGTCCCGAGGACGTCGCGGTCGGTTCGCTGACCTTCGCGATGCCCGAGGGTCTGTCGGTGCACGACGAAGACTTCCAGATCCAGATCGCCAAGGCCGCCCTGATGATCGTCCGCATCCAGCCGGACGACATCAAGGACAAGCGCGAGCTGGAGTGGTCGCACGACGGCATCGTCGCCTTCTCGAAGATCTGCACCCACGTGGGGTGCCCGATCTCCCTGTACGAGCAGCAGACCCACCACGTGCTCTGCCCGTGCCACCAGTCCACCTTCGACCTCTCCGACGGCGCCCGCGTCATCTTCGGCCCGGCCGGTCACGCCCTCCCGCAGCTGCGGATCGGCGTGAACGACAAGGGCAACCTGGAGGCGCTCGGCGACTTCGACGAGCCCGTCGGCCCGTCCTTCTGGGAGCGCGGATGAGCACTGTGACCGATACGAAGAAGAAGGCACCAGCCGGCGAGCGGGTCGCCGACTGGGCCGACGGCCGCCTCGGGATCTACTCCCTGGCCAAGGCCAACATGCGGAAGATCTTCCCGGACCACTGGTCCTTCATGCTGGGTGAGGTCGCGCTCTACAGCTTCATCGTCATCATCCTGACGGGTGTGTACCTGACGCTGTTCTTCCACCCGTCGATGAACGAGGTGGAGTACGACGGCAGCTACGTCCCGCTCCAGGGACAGCTGATGTCCGAGGCGTTCAACTCGACCATGCGCATCTCCTTCGATGTGCGCGGCGGTCTGCTCATCCGGCAGATCCACCACTGGGGCGCACTGGTCTTCCTCGCGGCGATGTTCGTGCACATGATGCGCGTGTTCTTCACCGGCGCGTTCCGCAAGCCGCGTGAGATCAACTGGCTGTTCGGCTTCCTGCTGTTCTTCCTGGGCATGTTCACCGGCTTCACCGGTTACTCGCTCCCGGACGACCTGCTCTCCGGCACCGGTGTCCGCTTCATGCAGGGCGCGATCCTGTCCGTGCCGATCATCGGCACGTACCTGTCGATGTTCCTGTTCGGCGGGGAGTTCCCCGGCGGCGACTTCGTGGCCCGGTTCTACTCGGCGCACGTCCTGCTGCTGCCCGGCATCATGCTCGGCCTGGTGGTCGCCCACCTCATCCTGGTGTTCTTCCACAAGCACACGCAGTACGAGGGCCCCGGCCGGACCAACAAGAACGTGGTCGGCATGCCGCTGCTGCCGGTCTACATGGCCAAGGCCGGAGGCTTCTTCTTCCTGGTCTTCGGTGTCCTCGCGGTCATGGCCGCGATCGCCACGATCAACCCGATCTGGGCGATCGGTCCCTACCGTCCTGACCAGGTCTCCACCGGAGCCCAGCCCGACTGGTACATGGGCTTCGCCGAGGGGCTGATCCGTGTCATGCCGGGCTGGGAGATCAACCTCTGGGGCCACACGCTCGTCCTGGGCGTGATGATCCCGCTGGCGATCTTCCCGGCGGTCCTCGCGGCGATCGCGGTCTACCCGTTCATCGAGTCCTGGATCACCGGCGACAAGCGAGAGCACCACATCGCGCAGCGCCCGCGCAACGCTCCGACGCGCACCGGCTTCGGTGTCGCCTGGATCACGGCGTACATGATCATGCTCGTCGGTGGTGGAAACGACATCTGGGCCACCCACTTCAACCTGTCGATCAACTCGATCACCTGGTTCGTCCGGATCTTCTTCTTCGCCGGACCGGTCATCGCGTTCGTCGTCACCAAGCGGATCTGCCTCGGCCTCCAGCGCCGGGACAAGGACAAGGTGCTGCACGGACGCGAGTCCGGCATCATCAAGCGCCTGCCGCACGGTGAGTTCGTCGAGGTCCACCAGCCGCTCAGCCAGGGCGAGCTGTACAAGCTCACGGCGCACGAGCAGAACCAGCCGGCCGAGCTCGGCCCGCTGGTCGACGAGAACGGCGTCGAGCGCAAGGTCGGTCGCATGGAGAAGCTCCGCGTCAGGCTCAGCAAGAGCTACTACGGCGAGGACAACCAGATCGCCAAGCCGACCTCCGAGGAGTACAAGGAGATCACCAGCGGCCACGGCCACCACTGATCGCCTGACCTGAAGGTCGCCACAGCGGGAGCCCCGTCCATTCGATGGACGGGGCTCTTTGCCGTCCCCGTGGGTCGATAGGGTGGTGTCGTATCGGTTACGCACTGACCCAGGAGCTGCCATGAGCGCTGCGACCCCCGCTGGAGGACCTACGTCGGCGGGCCGCTCCTGGCCGGCCGTACTGAACGGGCTGCTGGACGGCCGCGACCAGAGCGCCGAGGACACCGCCTGGGCGATGGACCGCATCATGCGGGGCGAGGCGACCGACGCGCAGATCGCCGGCTTCGTGGTCGCCCTGCGGGCCAAGGGCGAGACGGTCGAGGAGATCGGCGGACTCGTCCGGGCCATGTACGAGCACGCCAACCTGATCGAGGTGCCCGGCCGGACCGTCGACATCGTCGGCACCGGCGGCGACGGCGCCAAGACCGTCAACATCTCCACCATGTCCGCGATCGTCGTGGCCGGCACCGGCGCCAAGGTCGTCAAGCACGGCAACCGGGCGGCCTCCAGCGCGAGCGGTGCCTCGGACGTCCTGGAGAAGCTCGGCGTCAACCTGGAGCTGACCCCGCAGCGGGTGGCCGAGGTCGCCGACGAGGTCGGGATCACCTTCTGCTTCGCGGTGAAGTTCCACCCGGCACTGCGGTACGCGGGCGCCGCCCGCGGCCAGCTCGGCATCCGTACCGTCTTCAACTTCCTCGGCCCGCTCACCAATCCGGCCCGGGTGCGGTCCCAGGCGGTCGGCGTCGCCGACGCCCTGATGGCGCCCATCGTGGCCGGCGTGCTCGCCGAGCGCGGGAACTCCGCGCTGGTCTTCCGCGGCGACGACGGCCTGGACGAGCTGACGACCACCGCCACCTCGCGGGTGTGGGTGGTCCGGGACGGCGCGGTGCGGGAGGAGTCCTTCGACCCGCGCGACGCCGGCCTCGACCTCGTACCGGTGGAGGCGCTGCGCGGCGCCGACGCCTCGTACAACGCGGACGTGGCCCGGCGGCTGCTCGCGGGGGAGACCGGTCCGGTACGGGACGCGGTCCTGCTGAACTCGGCGGCGGCGCTCGTCGCGCTGGACCCGGGGGAGGGCACCCTGGCGGAGCAGCTGCGCGCGGGGATCGCCCGGGCGGCGGAATCGATCGACTCGGGGGCGGCGCGGAAGGCGCTGGAGCGCTGGGTGGCGGCCAGTAACGCGTAGCGCTTGGGCGCGCGGCAACGGGGGTCCCCCCTGCTCGGAGAGCTTGGGGGAGGGGTCCGGGATTCCCGGGCCCCTTTTCGCGTCCCGGATTCCGGACACGGGTTGCGCGGGTGCGATCACGTGGCATAGCTTCTTGGCCAGGTCATGAGTGACAGCTACGAAGCCCCGGCTTGCTGTCCGGCAACCCTCCGTCCGTGGCGGGGTGCCCCGGGTGAAGACCAGGCCGTGGACAGCAAGGTCCACGGCAAGCGCGGACCCCTTGCAACCCCTGGGGTCCTGGTCCTCAAGGGAGCAGTCTCGTGAGCAAGCGAATGCGTTAGGGCCTTCGGCCCCGTTTCCCCACCCTCCGCACGAACACCGTGTGTTGAGGCAACACCCGCCTGAGGCACCCCCTTCGCGCTGCCCTGCGGGCCCTTCGCTGCCCAGTCCTGCCAGGAGATACCGCCATGTCCGCGTACCCGAACGCCACCACCACCGCCACCGCCACCACGGACGCCGAATCGGCCGATCCCTGCTGTGCCGCTCCGCTCCCGGTCCTCGGGCGGGACGTCACCGTGCCGCTCGTGACCGGGGGTGAGGTCACCTACGCCGCGCTCGACTACGCCGCCAGCGCGCCGGCCCTGCAGCGGGTGTGGGACGACGTCGCCGCGTACGCCCCGTACTACGGCAGCGTCCACCGGGGCGCCGGGTACCTCTCGCAGCTCTCCACCGACCTGTTCGAGAACAGCCGCCTCACGGTCGCCGAGTTCCTCGACTGCCGCGACGGCGACCAGGTCGTCTTCACCCGCTCCACCACCGACTCGCTCAACCTGCTCGCCGCCGCGATCCCCGCGGACTGCCAGGTCTTCGTCTTCGAGACCGAGCACCACGCCTCGCTCCTGCCGTGGCAAGACGCCCGGGTCACCTACCTCAACGCCCCGCGTACGCACGCCCAGGCCGTCGCCACCCTGGAGCGCGCCCTCGCCGAGCGTGACCCTTACGGGCCCGCCCTCGTCTGCGTGACCGGTGCGTCGAACGTCACCGGTGAGCTGTGGCCGGTCAAGGAGCTGGCTGCCGCCGCGCACGCGCACGGCGCCCGGATCGTCCTCGACGCCGCGCAACTCGCGCCCCACCACCCGGTCTCCGTACGGGAGTTGGACGTGGACTGGGTCGCGTTCTCCGGTCACAAGCTGTACGCCCCGTTCGGTTCGGGCGTGCTCGCGGGCCGTGCCGACTGGCTCCAGGACGCCGATCCGTACCTCGCCGGTGGCGGCGCCTCGAAGAAGGTCGCCCGTCGTGCCGACGGCGGCGTGGACGTCGAGTGGCACACCACCGCCGCCCGCCACGAGGCCGGTTCGCCGAACGTCATCGGCGTCTACTCCATCGCCTCCGCCTGCAAGGCGCTCACCGAAGCCGGCTTCGACCAGCTCGTCGCCCGCGAGAACCACCTCATCGCGACCGTACGAGAAGGCCTCGCCGAGGTCCCCGAGGTCAAGGTGCTCTCGCTCTTCGGCGACCACGCCCCGCGCGTCGGTGTCATCTCCTTCGTCGTCGAGGGCTGGAACAGCTCCCACTTCGCGGCCGCGCTCTCCGCCGAGTACGGCATCGGCGTCCGCGACGGCCTCTTCTGCGCCCATCCGCTGGTCCGCACCCTGCTCGGCAGCGACCCGCAGAGCCAGGGCGAGTGCGGCGCGCCCGAGGCCGCGCCCGGCGAGAAGTCGCTCAACGCCATCCGGGTCAGCTTCGGTGCCGGTACGCCGGACGAGCACGTGGAGCGTTTCGTACGGGCCGTGAAGGAGCTCGTCCGGGACGGTGCCCGGTGGAAGTACCGCACCGAGGACGGCCGTTGCGTCCCGGACCGCGGCTGACACCTGCAGCTCAGGCCGCCAGCCGGGTCCCCACCAGGACCATCCGCAGGGACCGCTCGGCCGCGTCGGCGAGGAACTCCGCGCCGCGGTCGAGCGCCTCGGGCAGTGCCATCGGGGCCGGCAGGATCGAACCGTAGGCGTCCACCCCCACCGCCCGTACGTGGTGGGCGCCCTGGCCGAGGGTGCCCGCGAGGGCGAGGACCGGGACGCCGTGGGCCTTGGCCCGGCGGGCGACCTCGGCGGGGATCTTGCCCCGGACGGTCTGCCCGTCGAGGGCACCCTCGGCCGTGATGACCAGGTCGGCGCGGGCGAGCCGGGCGGCGGGTATCCCGGCCGGAAGGCCCCCGACCAGCGCAGGTGCTTGCCGAACGGCGCAGGCTGGTCGTGATGCTGGCGCTGCTCTTCCCTACGGTCGTGCTGCTCTCGGCGGTGGCCACGCTGATCGGCGCGGGCGCGCACCTCATCACGGTGAGTCTGCTCCTGGAGCGGACGGGTGAGCGGATCGGCTTCGTGGAGTGGCTGGTGCTCGGGCTGCCGCTCGCGGTGGTCGCCTCCCATCTGGCGGCGGAGACCGTGCTGTTGACGACCACCCGCCGCGCTGACCGGCGCGAGCCGGTACGGATCACCGTCGCGCGCCTCCAGGAGCACTCCCCCACCCCGGTCTCGGGCCCGCTCACCACGGCGGAGACCCGGTGCCTGCTGCTGCTCGGCACGGTGGGCACGGACCCGGGACCCTCCTTGAGCCGTACCGTCCCGAGCGCCGGCGAGGAGGCCACCACCGCGCCGCTCAGGGCGACCACGGCGGGCGACACCCCGTGCAGGGGCTCCGCGCACCACGGGCCAGCGCGAGGAAGACGGGCAGCGCGAGCGCGGCCCGGCCCGAGGTGGCGGGGACGGCGAAGGCGGTCACCACCAGGGCCGCGGTGGTCAGATGGACCAGCTGCCGTACGGTACGGGCCCCGCTGACCAGGAAGGCGGCGAGTTCGAGCAGCACGAACTCACGGGCCGTCAGATCCACCGTCCGCTCCCCGGACCGGGCCCGCCGGGTGCGCAGGTCCAGGCTCAGGTCGTCGCCGCTGCGCAGCACCGTCACCTCGGGGGTACGGGCGGCGGTGCGCAGCCGCAGCCGGATCCGGGCAAGCAGCTCCTCGAAGCGGAACGGCCGCGACGCCTGGCACGGCACCTCGCGGCGTTGCCGAAACACCCCAATAGCTCCGCTATCGAGGCGCTCCGGCGCCTTGCGATGCACCGCACCAGACGCCGCGGCCTATCCGACCCTGATCCGCCGGACAGGCCCTGGCCCGGCGCCGCCGGTCCGGGCGACCCGGCGGGCGGTGCCGCGCCGGAACCGTTCGAAGATGATCTCGGCGTCCTGCTCCTGGACGCCCGGGCCGCGGTCGGCGACGTACAGCTCGATCCGGTCCTCGACCGCCCGCGAGCCGATCGCTATCCGCTGGCCGGCGACGATGTGCTGGACCGCGTTCTGAGCGAGCTGCACCACCGTCTGGGTGATCCGCTGGGGATCGAGGACGGCCGCGCGGTCGGCGACCCCGTCGAGGACCCAGTCCCGGTCGCCGAGCGCCCGGGCCTTCACGAAGACGTCGGCGGTCAGCTCGGCGAGTTGGACCGGCTCCGTGCGGACGAAGTCCGGCCGTTCGGCCTTGGCGAGCAGGAGCAGGTCCTCCACGATCCGGCTCATCCGGTCGAGCTCGTCGGTCACCAGCCGGACGGTCTCGCGCTGCTCGGCCGGGTCGTCGCCCATCAGCTCCAGATGGCCGCGGACGATGGTGATGGGTGTGCGCAGCTCGTGCCCGGCGCCGTCGACGAACTGGCGCTGCCCGGCGAACGCCTGTTCAAGCCGGTCCAGCATCGCGTTGAACGTCTCCGCGAGCGCGGCGATGTCGTCCCGGCCCTGCACGGGGATCCGCTGGGTCAGATCGCGTTCGGTCAGCTCGGCGGCGGTCGCGCGTACCACTCGTACGGGTGCAAGGATGCGGCCCGCGACGGCCCAGCCGATGCCGGTCGTCATCAGCAGCGCCACGCCCGATATGGCGAGCAGGGCACGGAACGCCTCGTCGGCGATGGCCCGCTCGCGGTCGGCGTGGAAGGCCACCACGAAGGCCGCCCGGGGCCCGGCGTCGTCGGGGCTCTCGATCGGCACCTTCGCCCAGCGGACCTCGCCCGAGCGCGGTCGAGCCGCCCCGAGGACGCGTCGGAGGCGGCGATGGCGTCCAGCGACGGGCGGTCGCGGTGCAGGGCGACGGAGCTCGGGATGTCGCGGGACTGCCGGATGACCCGGAGGCCCGTGCCCGGCGGGCCGACCAGGCCGAGGAGTTCCTCGTCGGGGTCGGAGTACTGGCGCTGGAGGAAGACCCGCAGCAGTGCGTCCGGGTCGGTGAAAGAGCGCCCGGTCGCGGGGTCCACGCCCTGCTCCACGAAGTTGGCGAACTCCCCGGTCTCCTGGGTCAGGAGCTGGTTGATCCGGTGGTCCACGTCCCGGAGCAGGATCGAGCGGGTGGCCACGGCGACGGCGGCCAGGGCCATCACCAGGAGCAGCCAGAGCAGGATGCGGACGCGTGCCGAGATACGGCGGTCAGTTCTCGTCGGCGGCATCGTCACCGTCGTCGCCGGTGGCCGAGGGCCCGGGCACGACCGCGTCGGAGGGCGGCGGGGTCGGGGTGGCCGTACCGGAACTCGGCGCGGGCCCGCTCGGGGGTGCGACGGTCGAGCCGATCTCCACGGCCGGCGGCACCCGGGGAGCCTCGGGCTCGTCGGTGAGGGCGTAGCTCGTCGCCGCTATCCCGAGCGGGATGGCGACGACGGCGGCCAGCGTGGCCATGCGATGGGTGAAGGACATGCGATCAGGCTTGCGCGCCCGGGCACCGGCGAGGATGAGGCCCCGATGAGGATTCCTTCATCTTCGCCGACGAGCGGTGCGGAGCCCGGGCTCCGGCGTCAGGACTCCAGGCCGATGGCGAAGGCCGCTTCCAGGTCGTGCTGGGAGTACGTACGGAACGCCACGTGCGTGTCCGTCGCCTCGACACCCGGGATCTTGCTGATCCGGCCGGGGATGACGTCCGCCAGGTCGTCGTGCCGGGGCACCCGGACCATGGCGATCAGGTCGTACGTACCGGTCACCGAGAAGACCTCGCTGACGCTGTCGAGCGCGGCGATCGACTCCGCGATCTCGGGGATGCGGTCCACGCTGGTCTTGATGAGCACGATCGCGGTGATCACGGCTGGCTTTCTCCCTCGGTGGCCGCGGCTGGGGACTTCACTGTATCCCCACGCCGGTAGCGGCCCCAGGCGTAGAGGAAGCCGACGGCGAAGCCCACCACATGGGCCAGATACGCCACGCCCGGCCCCGCGCCCGCCGAGCGGGCCGCCAGCCACTGGAGCACGATCCAGAAGACCAGCACGATCCAGGCCGGAAACCGCAGCGGCAGGAAGAGCAGGAACGGGAAGAGGCTGGTCACCCGGGCACGCGGGAAGAGGTACAGGAACGCCCCGAGCACCCCCGAGATCGCCCCCGAGGCCCCGACGAGCGTCTGCTCGCTGCTCGCGTACGCCGCCGCGTAGCCGAGCAGCGCCAGATAGCCGCAGCCCAGATAGAAGAGGCCGAACGCTAGCGGGCCCATCCGTTCCTCGGTCATCGCGCCGAAGACGTAGAGGAAGAGCATGTTCCCGAGGAGGTGCAGCCAGCTGCCGTGGACGAAGAGCGCGGTCAGCGGGGTGAGCAGGGTGCGCGGCGGGCCGCCGCCGAGCAGCTCGGCCGGGACGACGCCCCAGCGGTGGAAGTACGCGCTCTGCGCCGCCAGGACCGTTTCCCCGGTCCCGTACACCGGATTGAGGCCGGACACCGGACTGATCGCGAACACCAGGCAGCAGGCGCCGATCAGGGCGTACGTCACCGTGGGCCCGCTCCGGGCGCCCCGCCACGCCCCGAGGGCCGTCCGCCGCCAGTCGATCCGCCGCCCGTCGATCATGGACAGATCATGGCGTAACGGGGCCGACCTGGACAGAGTGCCTCGCCGCGACATACAGAGTGCCTCGCCGCGACATGGGGTACCCGCAAGGCCGTAGGGTTACGCGTTGTACCTCCGCAGTTCGACGGCGCACCGCGGCACCCGCACCCGCAACACGCACAAGAAAGAGGACGGCCACGATGACGACGGTTCCCCTGCCGACCGCCGAGACCCGTTGGCGCTGCACTCTCTGCGGCAATCTGACCCGGTTCGACGTCACCCGCTCCTCCAAGGTCGTCGAGTACGTCCATCTGGATCTCGCGGGTGAGTCGAAGGTCGAGGAGCGCGAGGTGGTCAGTGAGACCATCGAGTCGGTTCGCTGCCGCTGGTGCAACGCGGTGGACCAGATCGAACTGGTGGACAGGCCCGGCACCGCTTCCTGACGGAGGCGGCGCCCATGACGATGGGGTGACGCAACGTGGAGCAGCCCGCGCGCGGTGATGAGCAGGCCGGCGCGGCAGGTGACGCTGCCGAGGCGCTCGACCGCCCGCTGCCGGACGGTGTGCGGCGGAGGGTCGTCGCGCTGGTCTCGGACGCCTTCGGCGGGCTGACCGTCGCCGAACTTCCGGCACCCCTGCGGCAGTACGCCCGCTTCACCGCCAGCCGTCGCGCCAAGTTCGCGGGCAACGCCATGGCAGCCGCCCTGGAGAGCGATCCGCTGTTCCGGCAGCGGATCGGCGAGCGCTTCAAGGAGGCGCAGCCCGAGCTGGCCGGGGCCGTCGAGACCGGCGCCCCGCCGGCCGCCGCCGACCCCGTCGACGTCGCCGCGGCCGCCTATGTGCTGCGCCCCACCGGCTGGGTCAAGCTGGTCGCCGCCGCGGGCGAGGAGGCCCAGCGGGCCGACGCCGAGCGGGCCGACGAGGCCGGCCGGCGCGAGCTGGAGCGGCTCCGCGAGGAGGTCGCCGCCGCCAGGGACCGCGGGCGGGCGGAGACCGAGGAACTGCGCCACGATCTGGAGGCGGCGCGCCGGGAAGCCGAATCGCTTCACCGCAAGCTGCGCAGCGCCCAGAGCGATGTGAAGCGCGGCGAGGCGGCACTGCGCAGGACCCATGGCGAGATCGACACGATCAGGGCCGAGTCGGCGGCGCAGGTCTCGGCCGCCGAGAGCGAGACCCGCCGGCTCAAGGCCCGGCTCGCCGAGGTCGAGGCCGCCCTTGAGGCCAGCCGCCGGGCCGCCCGTGAGGGGCGCTCGGTGGAGGACATGCGGCTGCGGCTGCTGCTCGACACGGTGCTCGACGCCGCCCAGGGGCTCCGCCGCGAACTCGCCCTGCCGCCCGTCTCCGTGCACCCCGCCGACACCGTCGACGCGGTGGAGCCCGGCCGGATGTCGCCGAAGGACATCGCGGCCCGCGCGCTCTCCGAGACCGACCCGGCGCTCCTCGACCAGCTCCTCGCGCTGCCGCAGGCCCATCTGGTCGTGGACGGCTACAACGTCACCAAGACCGGCTACCCGACCATGCCGCTGGAGAAGCAGCGGCTGCGGCTGCTCGGCGGGCTCTCCGCGCTGGCGGCCCGCTCGGGCGCCGAGGTCACCTGCGTCTTCGACGGGGCGGAGCTGGCCGCCCCCGTCCTCCTCGCGCCGCCGCGTGGCGTGCGGGTGCTGTTCTCCAAGCCGGGCGTCACGGCCGACGAGTTGATCCGTCAGCTGGTGCGCGCCGAGCCGCCGGGCCGGCCGGTCGTCGTGGTCTCCACCGACCGCGAGGTGGCCGACGGAGTCGCCAAGGCCGGTGCGCGGCCCGTCGCGTCCGCCTTGTTGCTCAAGCGGCTTTCACGCGCGTTGTGACGGATCGTAAGTCCTGGGCGTAATGCCCGAATTCTGGAGAGCGCAGGGGCAAGTGCCCGGCCCTACCCGTGTGGTGTGTGCAAATAATGTGCCCTGTGGGCGAGATTCTGCTCATGAGGATTTGAGCTGATCACAAGATGGTCACTAGGGTCGGGCCTCGACCTTCGCGCGGTTGATCATCCATCCGGGATGGCAGCGGAGGAATCGCCTGACGCAGTTCGGTTGGGCGGCTCGAGGAAGAAGGAGATCGCCTTCGTGGCGTCCCACCGTCGACCCAAGCAGCCGAGCCGCACCCGCGTGACCGTGCTCACCGTCACCGCCGCCGCTGCTGTCGCGCTCACCGCCCAGACCGGTGCCCAGGCGGCTCCGAAGCCGAAGATCGACGAGGTCAAGGCCGAGGTCGAGAAGATTCAGCACGAGGGCGAAGTGGCCATCGAGCAGTACAACCTGGCCGAGGAACGGCGCGGCAAGCTCCAGAAGGAGGTCGGCGCCATCCAGGACAGGGTGGCCCGAGGTCAGGAGGAGCTCAACACCCTGCGCGGCAAGATCGGTTCGGTTGCCGGCGCGCAGTACCGCTCCGGTGGCATCGACCCGGCCATCCAGCTCTTCCTCTCCTCCGACCCGGACACCTATCTCGACAAGGCGTCCGCGATCGACCAGCTCGGTGCCAAGCAGGCCGACGTGCTCCAGTCGATCCAGTCCAAGCAGCGCACTCTCGCTCAGCAGCGCGCCGAGGCGACGACGAAGCTCGCCGACCTCGAGGACGTCCGCAAGACGCTCGGCGAGAAGAAGAAGAAGTTCCAGGGCAAGCTCGCCGAGGCGCAGAAGTTGCTCAACACACTCACCGCCGCCGAGCGCGCCAAGATCCAGCAGGAGGAGCAGCGCGCCAGCCGTGCGGCGGGCGACCGCGTCGAGCTCGGCAACGAGGTCCCGGCCTCGGAGCGTGGCCGCGCCGCCCTCGCCGCGGCCGACACCCAGCTCGGCAAGCCGTACGTCGCCGGCGCCGAGGGTCCCAACTCGTACGACTGCTCGGGTCTGACGCAGTGGGCCTACCGCCAGGCCGGTGTCACGCTCACCCGCACCACCTTCACCCAGCAGAACGACGGCGTGAAGATCGGCCGGAGCCAGCTCAAGCCAGGCGACCTGGTCTTCTTCAACGACCTGGCCCACGTGGGTCTGTACGCGGGCAACAACACGATCCTGCACGCCCCGAAGCCCGGAGCCGTGGTCCGCTACGAGTCGATGAACTACATGGGCACCTTCCAGTTCGGCGTGCGTATCTGACGCATCCCGACATGACGCCCAATCGGGTGGTTCGTCGCATCCTTCGCTGAGGTGACGCCCCGCCGGTGACCTGTGGTCTCCGGCGGGGCGTCACTTTGTGTACCCGACGGCTTCGTTGGACGGAGAGTGATCAACGGCTACTGTCTGCCCCGCCAGTCCGGGCAACCACCGAACGGAGCGCGATACGTGGCGTCCCACCGACGACCCGCCAGGGTCACCGTCCTGACCGCGACCGCGGCGACCGCGGCCACGGCATTCGGCGCCGTCCCCGCGAGCGCCGACCCGGGTGGCACCCTGGAGAAGACGCGCGCCACGGTCGACCGGCTCTTCGAGGAGGCCGAACAGGCCACCGAGGGCTACAACAAGGCCGACGAGCGGGCGGACGAGCTGCGGGGGACGGTCGCCCGGGCACGGGACAGCGTGGCGCGCGGCCAGGAGCGCATCAACCGCATGCGGGGCGCGCTCGGTTCGGTCGCCGGGGCCCAGTACCGGTCCGGCGGCATCGACCAGGCCCTCGCGCTGCTGCTCTCCGCCGACCCCGACACGTACCTCGACCGGGCCTCCGTCCTCGACCGGGTGGCCGCCCGGCAGGGTGTCGAGCTCGGCAGGCTCCAGCAGGAGCAGCGCCGGCTCAACCAGCAGCGGACCGAGGCCGGCCGCCTCCTCGCCGAACTGGAGCGCAGCCGGACCCAGGTGGCCCGGCACAAGCGGACCGTCGAGCGGAAGCTCGCCGAGGCCCGCCGCGTGCTCCAGTCGCTGACGGCCGAGGAGCGCGCGGAGTTCGAGGGCCGGGCCTCCCGGTCGGGCCGCGACGGACTCGCCGGGGAGCTGCCGCCGCTCGCCGAACTCGGCCCGGCCTCCTCGCGGGCCGCCGCCGCGGTGATCGCCGCGCGCAGCGCCATCGGCAAGCCCTACGTGTGGGGCGCGACCGGGCCGTCCGCCTTCGACTGCTCGGGCCTGATGGTCTGGTCGTACGGGCAGGCCGGGATCAGCCTGCCCCGGACCTCGGCGGCGCAGCGGGCCGCCGGCCGGCGGGTGCCGCTCTCGCAGGCGCAGCCCGGCGACCTCGTGACGTACCGCGGCGACGCCAGCCACGTCGGGATCTACGCGGGCAACGGGCAGGTGATCCACGCCCCGTATCCGGGGGCGCGGGTGCGCTACGACCCGGTCGGGATGATGTCCCACGTGACGGTGACCCGGGTCTGATCGGACGCTCGTCTGCTCGTCTGCCCGTACGATCGGGAGCGTGGCAGGTCAGGGGCGTGGTGCGGGACGAAGGGCGGCGGCCTGTCTGCTGACGGCGCTGCTCGCCCTCGCCGGATGCGCGGCCCCCGAGCCGGCCGACCCCGCGCCCCAGGAGATCCGTACGCTCCTCGACCGGCACGCGCGGGCGCTGCTCGCCCGCGACGAGGCGGCCTACGCGGTGGCCCTCGACCCCGCGCTCGCGCCCACCGCGATCGAGGAGTTCGACCGGCTCGCCGAAGTGCCGCTCGCCTCCTGGGACTACCGGCTGAAGGACGTCGACCGGGCCGGGCAGGACGGGGCGGGGCAGGACCGGGCGACCGTCCGCGCCGAGTTGAGCTACCGGATCTCCGGCTACGACTCCGGTCCCGTCACCACCGAACGCGTCCTGGACCTGACCGAGCGCGACGGCCGTTGGTACGTGACCGGCGACCGGCCCGCCGAGGGCGCCACCCAGCAGCTGTGGCAGCAGGGCGACGTGGAGACCGTACGGGGGGAGCGCAGCCTCGTCCTCGGGGTCGGGCAGTCGGAGGAGCGGCTGAAGGCCATCGCGGCGACCGCGGACCGGGCGGTGCCCGCGGTCTCGGCCGCCTGGCCGGGGAAGTGGGCCAGGCGCGTGGTCGTCCTCGTGCCCGCCTCGCTGGACGCCATGGGTGGGCTGCTCGGGGCGCCGCCGTCCTCGTACCGGGGGATAGCGGCCGTCACCACCGGGGAGGTCGGCGGCGGCCCGGACGCGCCCGCGGACCGGGTGATCGTCAACCCCGAGGCGTACGGGGTGCTCGGCGACTTCGGCCGCCAGGTCGTCCTCACCCACGAGACGACGCACGTGGCCACCCGCGCCGCCACCTCCGCGGCCACCCCGGTCTGGCTGTCCGAGGGCTTCGCCGACTGGGTGGCGTACCGCGACACGGGCCGCACGGCGGCCCAGGCGGCCCCGGAACTGCGCCGCGCGGTCCGCGCGGGCGAGCTCCCGGCGGCCCTTCCGGACGACAAGGCCTTCGCGTTCGGCGGCGACGCGGAGGCCCTGGCCCGGGCGTACGAGGGCGGCTGGCTGGCGTGCGACCTGATCGCGGAGCGCTGGGGCGAGCCGGAACTCCGGGAGTTCTACCGCGCGGTGGGCGGGCACCCGCAGCGCGAGGGCGCGGTCGAGAAGGCCCTCGGCGAGGTCCTGGGCACGACGCCGGAGGCGTTCACCACGGACTGGCGGGCGTTCCTCCGGGAGCGGCTCGGGTAGCCGATCCGGCGTGCCCACCCGGACCTCGGCCCGGGTGTCGTCGTGGCTGCGTATCGACCCCTTCTTCCGGCCAGTCCGTGCCTTTGTCGGACGGCGGGACGTTGCCCGACAACGATGGCAGCGTCAGACATCAGCGGACGCGTCGGCGCGGGGGTCCGGAGGGGGGGTCCCGCCAACTTCTCGCCATCTCCAAGGAGTTCCCTGATGCCGCACACCTCGAATCAGGGGCGGCGACCCGGCTTCGGTCAGGGGGTCCCGGTCGCGCTCGTCGGCCGTGCCCACCGTCCTTACACCGCCTCGACGGCGGCGGGCGCCATGCCCGGCTGCGTGGCCTGAGTGCCGCGATCCGATGTTCAGCCCCGTCCCAGGCACGCGTGTGCCCGGGGCGGGTCCGCTTTCGACCGAGAGGAAGTTGCCACCCATGCAAGCCAGCCCGCCGCGCGCGACGAAACGGGAGTGGATCGGCCTGGCCGTCCTCGCCCTGCCGTCCATGCTGGTCACGATGGACCTGACACTGCTTTATCTCGCGGTGCCGCATATGAGCGCGGATCTGAACCCCAGCAGCACGGAACTCCTGTGGATCACCGACATCTACGGGTTAGCCATCGCGGGCTTCCTCGTCACCATGGGCACCCTGGCGACCGCGTGGGGCGCCGGCTGCTGCTGATGCTCGGTGCCGGTGCCTTCGGCGTGACCTCGGTCCTCACGGCGCGTGACCTCGGTCCTCACGGCGTACGCACAGTCGCCCGAGATGCTGATCGTGAGCCGCGCTCTGCTGGGCGTCGCGGGCGCCTGTCTGGCCCCTTCGGCCCTGTCGCTGATCCGGAACATGTTCCCGCATCCCGCGCGGCGGACCACCGCCGTCACCATCTGGTCGAGCAGCTTCCTGCTGGGCGGCGCCCTTGGCCCGGTCGTCGGCGGGGCGCTCCTCGAGTACTTCTGGTGGGGTTCGGTCTTCCTGCTGGCCGTCCCGGTGATGGTGTGCTGCTCACCCTCGGCCCCGTCCTGCTGCCCGAGTACCGCAATCCGGACGCCGGGCGGGTCGACCTCGTCAGCGCCGGGCTGTCGTTCATCGCCATGCTGTCCGCGATCTACGGCATCAAGGAGATGCCGAAGCACGGCCCGGAACCGGTGTCCGTGATGGCCGTGGTGGCCGGTGTTGTCGTCGGGTACGTCTTCGTCCGGCGCCAGCGCACCCTGACCCACCCGCTGCTCGACCTCACCATGTTCCGGCACCGGGCGTTCAGCGCCTCGCTGACGATCCTGCTGCTGACCATGATGTTCCTCATGGGGAACCTGTTCCTCATCGCCCAGTTCCTGCAGAGCGTGCTCGCGCTGTCCCCGCTGGAGACGGGGCTGTGGCTGCTACCGCCCGTGCTCTGCGGCATGGTGGCCGCTTTGGCCGCCACGGGGATCGTCCGGCGGGTGCGGCCGGCGTACGTGTTCGGCGCGGGCATGACGGTGGCGGCCGGGGGCTTCGTCATCCTGTGGGGAGCCTCGGCGGACTCCGGTCCCGGACCGGTCGTGGTGGCGGCGATCCTGATGTTCGTCGGCATCACCCCGGTCGCCGCCCTGGGCGCGGACATGATCGTCGGCTCTGCCCCGCCCGAGCAGGCCGGCCCGGCCGCGGCCCTGTCGGAGACCAGCAACGAGTTCGGCGGCGCACTGGGGATCGCGCTGGTGGGCAGCCTCGCGACCGCCGTCTTCCGGGGCAGCATGGCCGACGCGTATCCCAAGGAGGTGCCCGCCGGCGCGGAGGACACGCTGGCCGGCGCGCTGGAGGTGGCGGCGGGCCTGTCGGGGGAGGCGGGCGCCGCGCTGGCGGCCGCCGCCCGCGCGGCCTTCGCCGACGGGCTGCAGATCAGCGCGATCGTGGGCGCTCCGCTGATGCTCGTCCTGGCCGTGGGTGCCGCCCTGATGCTCCGCCAGGTCACGCCCGCCGCGCACGAACCGGGCGACGAGCCCACCGGCGCGGAACCGGCAGAACCGGCGGAAGCGGCGGGGCCGAGCCAGGATCTGCGGTACGAGCCCGCCAAGGGCGAGTGACACCGGGCCCCGGGATCGGGTTGCTGCGGGGGTACGGCGGTGCGGGGCCCTGGGCCCGACGCACCGCTGTTCCTCCGCCGCCGGTCAGGCGACGGGCAGGTGCCTCGCCCGCTCCGGCTGCTGGACCGGGATCTTCGCCGGGGCGAGCCGCGGCTCCGTGACCGTCTGCCGCCACAGGATGCGGCAGGCCGAGACCGAGGCGGCGACCAGCAGACCGTTCCGTACGAGCAGCAGCGCGATGCCCAGCGGATCGCTGTCCGTCACGTGCGAGAACCACACCGGGAACTCGAACTGCGTCACCGCGGTCGCCCAGATCACCAGATGCGCCGGCCGGCGCATCCGGCTCGCCCGGTACGCCATGCACACCGCGGCGAGACCCACCAGCCAGATCATGTACTGGGGGCTGATCACCCGGCTCGTGGTGGTGAACAGCAGCACCGCCACGAACGCCGCGTCGGCCGGGGTCGACGTCGTGAACGTCCGGGCCCGGAGCCGCCACACCAGCAGCCAGCCGAAGGCGGCGACGGTCAGGAGCATCAGGACCGAGGCGACGGTGGAGACGTACGGGCCGAGGAACTCGATCGAGCCGTAGTTCATCATCGCCATGCCGTCCCAGCCGAGGTGCCGGGCCACGTGGAAGACGATGGCGCCCAGCGACTCCAGCTCAAGGCCCCGCTCGCGCTGGAAGGTCAGGAACGCCAGCGCCCCCGGCGCCGCGAGCACGCACAGGAGCAGCAGTCCGGCCGCCGCGCCCGCCGCCGTCGACCAGGAGCGGAAGGTGGCGCGGCCGCGCGGGGTGCCCGCGAGCAGCAGCGCGGGCCAGACCTTCAGCATCGCGCCGAAGCCGGCCAGCGCGCCGAGGACCCGCGGGCGGGAGAGACCGGCGAGCAGCGCGGTCACGGCGACGGCGGTGACCATCAGGTCGTACCGGGCGTAGGCGGTCGGGCCGAGCAGCGGCACGCCCGCGATCCAGATCCACGCACCGTGCGGGCTCCGGCCGCGGCGCCGTCCCGCGTACGTCAGCAGCCCGAAGACGAGCGCGTCGCACAGGAAGGAGAGCACGAAGAAGGCGGCGGAGTACCCCAGGAACGGCAGCAGCGCGGGGGAGAGGATCGCCAGGGCGGCGAGCGGCGGGTACTGCCAGGTCACGTCGTCCAGCGGGTACGTGCCGGTCTTCAGGACCTCGTACCAGCCCTGGTAGATCTGCTCTATGTCGCTCGTGACGTCCGGCCCTGGGACGGTGACGACCTTGAAGACGCAGAGGAGCAGGATGATCCGGGTGAGACCCCAGATGAGGAGGGGGTTGTTCCTCGCGCGCTCGGCAGCCGTACCCAGTACGCCCGTCATTCCTACCTCGTCCTTTTCTGGTTGATGTTGCCGGGCGGGGGGTGCGGTCACGTACATTCGGCGACGATGCACAAGACCCTGATCGTAACCAACGACTTCCCGCCACGCCCCGGTGGAATCCAGGCGTTCCTGCACAACATGGCGCTGCGACTCGATCCCGAACGGGTCGTGGTCTACGCCTCCACGTGGAAGCGCAGCCGCGAAGGGATCGAGGCCACCGCCGCGTTCGACGCGGAGCAGCCTTTCATGGTCGTGCGGGACAGCACCACCATGCTGCTGCCCACACCTCGGGTGACCGCGCGGGCCACCGCCCTGCTGCGTGAGCACGGCTGCGAATCCGTCTGGTTCGGGGCTGCGGCGCCCCTCGGTCTGATGGCGCCCGCGCTGCGCAAGGCGGGCGCCCGGCGGCTCGTCGCGACGACCCACGGGCACGAGGCGGGGTGGGCCCAGCTGCCCGGCTCCCGGCAGCTCCTGCGCCGGATCGGCGAGGGCACGGACACGATCACGTACCTCGGCGAGTACACCCGCTCGCGGATCGCGGGCGCGCTGACGCCGGCCGCCGCCGGGCGGATGGTCCAGCTCCCGCCGGGCGTCGACGAGAAGACCTTCCACCCGGACTCGGGCGGCGCCGCGGTACGGGAACGGCTCGGGCTCAGCGACCGCCCCGTCGTCGTGTGCGTCTCGCGGCTCGTGCCGCGCAAGGGCCAGGACACGCTGATCCGGGCGCTGCCCGAGATCCTGCGCCGGGTGCCCGGCACGGTGCTGCTGATCGTCGGCGGCGGGCCGTACGAGAAGGACCTGCGGCGCCTCGCCGCCACGACGGGAGTGTCCGATTCCGTACGTTTCACGGGGGCGGTGCCGTGGGAGGAGCTGCCGGCCCACTACGGCGCCGGTGACGTCTTCGCGATGCCCTGCCGTACGCGCCGGGGCGGCCTGGACGTCGAGGGCCTCGGCATCGTCTACCTGGAGGCCTCGGCCACCGGCCTGCCGGTCGTCGCGGGCGACTCGGGCGGAGCGCCGGACGCGGTCCTGGACGGCGAGACGGGCTGGGTGGTGCGCGGTGACTCCCCGGAGGAGTCGGCGGACCGCATCGCGACCCTCCTCCTGGACCCGGAGCTGCGCCGCCGCATGGGCACCCGGGGCCGCGCCTGGGTCGAGGACCGCTGGCGCTGGGACCTCCTGGCGGAGCGCCTGAAGGAACTGCTCTAGGGCGTACGAGCGCACGGGCCTGCAGGCCGCACGGGCCTGCAGGCCGCACGGGCCCACGGCTCGTGCGGCCGCGGGCTCGGCGGGCCACCGCCCAGACGCGAACGGGGCCCCTCGGTACGTGAGCACCGAGGGGCCCTCCCTCACATCCCGGGGTCCGCGTTACGCGCGGTAGAGACCCTCGATCTCGTCCGCGAAGTCCTTCGCCACCACGTTCCGCTTCAGCTTCAGCGACGGGGTGATGTGGCCTGCCTCCTCCGTGAACTGCGCCGAGAGAATACGGAACTTGCGGACCGACTCGGCCTTCGACACCGCCGCGTTGCCGTCGTCCACCGCCCGCTGGACCTCCGCGAGCAGCTCCGCGTCGTCGCGCAGCGTCGCCGCCGTCGAGCCCGCCGGCTTGCCGTGCTCCGAGGCCCAGCGGCCCAGGAACTCCTCGTCCAGGGTGACCAGCGCGCCCACGAACGGGCGGCCGTCGCCGACCACCATGCACTCCGCGACCAGCGCGTGCGCCCGGATCCGGTCCTCGATGACCGCCGGGGCGACGTTCTTGCCGCCCGCCGTCACCAGGATCTCCTTCTTCCGGCCGGTGATCGCGAGGTAGCCGTCCTCGTCGAGGGTGCCGATGTCACCGGTGTGGAACCAGCCGTCGGCCAGCGCCTCGGCGGTCGCCGCCTCGTTCTTCCAGTACCCGGCGAAGATGTGCTCGCCGTGCAGCAGCACCTCGCCGTCGTCGGCGATCCGCACCACCGAGCCCGGCAGCGGCTGGCCGACCGTGCCGATCTTCTGCCGGTCCCACGGGTTGAACGTGGTCGCCGCGCACGACTCGGTGAGGCCGTAGCCCTCCAGGACCGTGAAGCCGATGCCGCGGAAGAAGTGGCCGAGCCGCTCGCCCAGCGGCGCGCCGCCCGAGATCGCGTACTCGCCGCGCCCGCCGAGCACCGCCCGCAGCTTGGAGTAGACGAGCTTGTCGAAGACCTTGTGCTTGAGCTTCAGGCCCAGCGACGCGCCCTGCGGCGAGTCGATCGCCCGGCTGTACGCGATCGCCGTGTGCGCGGCCTTGTCGAAAATCTTGCCCTTGCCGTCCGCCTGGGCCTTCGCCCGCGCCGAGTTGTAGACCTTCTCGAAGACGCGCGGCACACCCAGGATCAGCGTCGGCCGGAAGGAGGCCAGCTCGTCCGTGAGGTTCTTGATGTCCGGTACGCAGCCCAGCTTGATCGGCGCCATCACCGCGGCGACCTCGACCAGACGCCCGAAGACGTGGGCGGCGGGCAGGAAGAGCAGCACCGAGCACTCGCCGGTGCGGAAGAGGGGCTTCAGGCGCTCCACCGCGTTGCCGCACTCGGCGAAGAACGCGCGGTGCGTCAGCACACAGCCCTTGGGGCGGCCGGTGGTGCCCGAGGTGTAGACGATCGTCGCCGGGTCGTCGGCGTGCGCGCTCGACATCCGCTCGTCGAGCAGCTCGTCGGAGACGTCCGCGCCGGTGGCGGTGAGCTGGGCGACGGCGTCGGCCTCGATCTGCCAGACACCCTTCAGGGCCGGCAGGTTCGCCCGTACCGACTCCACCGACTCCTGGTGGGCGGTGGATTCCACGAGCGCCAGCGAGGCGCCCGAGTCACCGAGGATCCACTGGATCTGCTCCGGCGAACTGGTCTCGTACACCGGCACGGTGACCGCGCCCGCGCTCCAGATCGCGAAGTCGAGGAGCACCCACTCGTACCGCGTCCGGGACAGCAGGGCCACCCGGTCGCCCGGCTCCACACCCGCCGCGATCAGCCCCTTCGCGGCCCCGCGGACCTCGGCGAGGAACTGCTCGGCGGTGACGTCCGTCCAGACACCGTCCACCTTGCGTCCCATCACGGCGACATCTGGGTGCTGGGTGGCGTTGCGGCGGATGAGATCCGTCAGATTGCCGTCCGAGGGGACCTCGTACAGGGCCGGAAGGCTGAACTCGCGCAAGACTGCTGCTCCTCATCGGGCGCCGGCGCCACGACTCTGTGTGATGCGCCGGTGCGGTCCAAGATCGGGCAGGTGCTCAGTGGGGTGAGCACGACTGGACTGCCCGGACGTTACCCATCAGTACCTAGTTCCCGATAGGGGGTCCTGGCCAGATGTTCCGTGCGTCACACAGCTATGGCGGTGCTCCGCGCACAGTAGTCCACAGGTTTGACGACTCGGAAGTAACCGCAGGTCCGACGCCCTACGCTGACGACATGAGGATCAACGTGGTCAGCGACGTACACGGGAACAGCGAGGCCCTCGCCAAGGCGGGACAGGGGGCGGACGCCCTCGTCTGCCTCGGTGACCTGGTGCTCTTCCTCGACTACGCGGACCACAGCCGGGGCATCTTCCCCGACCTCTTCGGCGTCGAGAACGCCGACCTGATCGTCTCGCTGCGCACCGCCCGCCGCTTCGACGAGGCCCGTGACCTGGGGCGACGCCTCTGGACCGAGCTAGCCGTCGACCGCGACGCCGCGATCGAGGGCGCGGTGCGCCGCCAGTACGCGGAGCTCTTCGCGGCCTTCCCGACGCCGACGTACGCGACGTACGGGAACGTCGACATCCCCGGGCTGTGGCGCGAGTACGCCCGCCCGGGGACCACGGTCCTGGACGGCGAGCGGATCGAGCTCGGCGGCCTGGTCTTCGGCTTCGTGGGCGGCGGACTGCGCACGCCGATGCGCACGCCGTACGAGATTTCCGACGAGGAGTACGCGGCGAAGGTCGAGGCGCTCGGCGAGGTCGACGTGCTGTGCAGCCACATCCCGCCGGACGTCCCGGAGCTGACGTACGACACGGTCGCGCGGCGCTTCGAGCGCGGCAGCCGGGCCCTGCTCGACGCGATCCGGCGCACCCGGCCCCGGTACGCGCTCTTCGGCCACGTCCACCAGCCGCTGGCCCGGCGCATGCGGGTCGGCCGCACGGAGTGCGTGAACGTGGGCCACTTCGCGGCGACGGGGAGGCCGTGGACGCTGGAGTGGTGACGGGCCGCCGCCGGGGGCGCGATAGCCTTCGGTCGGCACGTTGACCGCATAGTGGAGGAGCCACCCGCGATGGCCGAACACACCAGCTCGAGCATCACCATCGAGGCGGCCCCGGCCGACGTCATGAGCGTCATCGCCGACTTCGCGCGCTACCCGGAGTGGACGGGCGAGGTGAAGGAGGCCGAGGTCCTGGAGACGGACGCGGCCGGCCGCGCGGAGAAGGTCCGGTTGCTGCTCGACGCGGGCGCGATCAAGGACGATCACACGCTGGCGTACACGTGGACCGGTGACAACGAGGTCTCCTGGAAGCTGGTCAAGTCCCAGATGCTCCGCGAGCTGGACGGCTCCTACCGGCTGTCCCCGGCGGGCGACGGCGCCCGCACGGAGGTCACGTACCAGCTGACGGTGGACGTCAAGATCCCGATGCTGGGCATGATCAAGCGCAAGGCGGAAAAGGTCATCATCGACCGGGCCCTGGCAGGCCTGAAGAAGCGCGTGGAGTCGGGCGCCTCCGCCTGACGCCGAGCGGCCACCGGGCCCCACCCCGGTAGGGGTAACGTTCCCCGCCATGGGGATCTTGCTTGTTACCGGGGCCGGTGGTGCCGGGCGGAGTACGGTGGCCGCGGCCGCCGCCACCGCCGAGGCCCGCGCCGGGCGCAACGTTCTGCTCGTTTCCGCCGACGCCCCCGACGGCCTCGGCGTCGACGTCCTCCGGCCCACCCCCGCCACCGACTTCCGCCGGGAGTTCCTCGCCCTGCAGGAACGCTCCGCCACCGCCCTCGACCTTCTCGGCGCCACCCCCTTCGAGGACGCCGAGCTCACCGAACTCCCCGGCAGCGCCCACTTCGCCCTGCTCCGCGCCCTCCGCGACGCCGCCGCCCAGGACCGCGACCTCGTCGTCGCCGACCTCCCCCCGCTCCTCGACGCCCTCGCCCTCCTGGCCCTCCCCGAGCAGCTGCGCCGCTACCTCCGCCGCCTGCTGCCGCCCGAACGGCAGGCCGCCCGCGCCCTGCGCCCCATGCTCGCCCAGCTCGCCGGCGTCCCCATGCCCGCGCAGTGGCTGTACGCGACGACCGCCCGCTGGGAGGCCGAGCTCGCCGCCGTCCAGGCCGTGGTCGACGCCCCCACCACCACCGTCCGCCTCGTCGTCGAGCCCGGCCCCACCGCCACCGAGACCCTCCGCGCCGCCCGCCTCGGCCTCGCGCTGCACGGCCTCGCCCTCGACACCGTCGTCGCCAACAAGCTGCTCCCCGCCGACTCCCCGGACCCCTGGTTCGCCGCCCTGACCGCCCAGCAGCACGAGCACCTGACCCGGCTCCGTACCGGACACGACGGAGCCGTCCACGCCCTGCCGCACCTCGGCCGGGACCCGCGCGGCCCCGAGGACCTCGCCCTGCTCGCCGTCGACACCAAACCCGCACCCGCCGCCCCGGAGTGGACCGTCGAGGACCGCCGCGCCGAGGACGGCATCCTCGTCTGGCACATCCCGCTGCCCGGCGCCGTCAAGAACGAGCTCTCCCTCGTCCGCCGCGGCGACGAACTCCTCCTCTCCGTCGGCCCGTTCCGGCGCAACGTCCCGCTGCCGCCCGCCCTGCGCCGCTGCACCGTCGCCGGCGCCGGTCTCGTGGACGGCGATCTGAAGGTCAGGTTCACCCCGGACGCCGGACTCTGGCCGAAGGCCCCCTGAGGGCGTGTACCGTCGACGGTATAAGCCGTAAGGAGTACGCCATGAGCGATTCGGATGCCTGGGCCAAGGCGTGCGCCGAGGACCTGGAGGCCGAGAAGGCCCGCCGCCGCGCCGCCTCCGGCGCGGAGCCCGGCTCGGCCGCCGAGGAGTTCCGCAAACTCTTCGACGCCGTCGCCGAGAAGGTCTCCGGCCTGCGCGGACCCCTGGCAGGCATGGCCGCCCAGGGCACCGTGCAGCAGTTCGTCAACCAGGCGAAGGCCGCCGTCGAGCCGATCGTCGAGCGCAACCCGCAGGTCTTCGACCACCTCGCGGCCGCCGGGAACGAGCTGCTCGCCGCCTACCGCTCGGCGGTCGAGAGCCACGAGACCCGCTGGACCCGCGACGAGCCGAACGACCCGCGCCGCGACGGGCCGGCCCAGGACGCGAAGGACCCTGAGGCCAAGCCCAGGCCCGACGACGACGGGCCCGGACCCGGCCGCCCCATCGACCTGGACTGATCAGGACGGTCGGCCCCCTCGGGTACGGTTGGCCCTAGCGGGGCTCGACCGAAAACTGAGGGACACATGGGACTCACCATCGGCGTCGACATCGGCGGCACGAAGATCGCGGCCGGCGTGGTCGACGAGGAGGGCAACATCCTCGACACGCACAAGGTGCCCACCCCGCCGACCCCCGAAGGCATCGTCGACGCGATCTGCGCCGCGGTCTCCGAGGCCGGCAAGGGCCATCAGATCGAGGCTGTCGGCATCGGTGCCGCGGGCTACGTCGACGACAAGCGCGCCACCGTCCTCTTCGCGCCGAACATCGACTGGCGGCACGAGCCGCTGAAGGACAAGGTCGAGCAGCGGGTCGGCCTGCCAGTCGTCGTCGAGAACGACGCGAACGCGGCGGCCTGGGGCGAGTACAAGTTCGGCGCCGGCAAGGGCCACGAGGACGTCATCTGCATCACCCTCGGCACCGGCCTCGGCGGCGGCATCATCATCGGCAACAAGCTGCGCCGCGGCCGCTTCGGCGTCGCGGCCGAGTTCGGCCACATCCGGGTCGTGCCGGACGGCCTGTTGTGCGGCTGCGGCAGCCAGGGCTGCTGGGAGCAGTACGCCTCCGGCCGCGCCCTCGTCCGGTACGCAAAGCAGCGCGCCAACGCCACGCCCGAGCGCGCGGAGGTCCTCCTCGGCCTCGGCGACGGCACGCCCGGGGGCATCGAGGGCAAGCACATCAGCGAGGCCGCCCGCGCCGGTGACCCGGTGGCCGTGGACTCCTTCCGCGAGCTGGCCCGTTGGGCGGGTGCCGGTCTCGCCGACCTGGCGTCGCTCTTCGACCCGTCGGCGTTCATCGTCGGCGGCGGGGTCTCCGACGAGGGTGAGCTGGTCCTCGACCCGATCCGTAAGTCGTTCCGCCGCTGGCTGATCGGTGGCCAGTGGCGTCCGCACGCCCAGGTCCTCGCCGCGCAGCTCGGCGGCAAGGCAGGTCTCGTCGGTGCGGCCGACCTGGCCCGGCAGGGCTAGCTTTCCCAGCACCACCCTCACCCGCCCGTCGCGTCCCCCCGGGGAGCGGCGGGCGGTGTCGTATGTTGCTGGGCATGGCGATCACCCCGCTGCCCAACTCCCGCACCGAGGCGGACGGTTCGGCCGTCGTCCGGGTCCTCAGCTACAACATCCGCTCGATGCGCGACGACGAGGACGCGCTCGCCCGGGTCATCCGGGCCTGCGCGCCCGATCTCGTCCTCGTCCAGGAGGCGCCCCGGTTCTTCCGCTGGCGCAAGCACGCGGCCCGGCTCGCCGCGAAAAGCGAACTCGTGATGCTCAGCGGGGGCGCGACGGCCGCCGGGCCGCTCCTGATGTGCTCGCTGCGGGCCAGCGTGGAACACACGGAGGACGTACTGCTTCCGCTCACCCCCGGGCTGCACCGGCGCGGGTTCGCCACCGCCGTCGTACGGTTCGCGGGCGCCCGGGTCGGTCTGATCAGCTGCCATCTGAGCCTGCGGAGCGACGAGCGGTACGCCCAGGCCGGGATGCTCCTGGACCGGGTGGCCGCGATGGGCGCCCCGCACACCATCGTGGCGGGCGACCTCAACGAGCGCCCCGGCGGCCGGAGTTTCACCCGCCTCGCGAAGGAACTCCAGGACGGATGGGCGGTCAGCCCCTGGGGCGGCGAGTACACATCGACCCCTGTCGACCCGCACCAGCGCATCGACGCGATCCTGGCGACGCCGGGAGTCGAGTTCCTCGGCTGCGGCGTCCCGCAGGACCTCGACCCGGCCGACCTCCGCGCGGCGACGGACCACCTCCCGGTCCTGGCGGCGGTACGCATCCCGGCGTCCTGAGGGCCGGGTGCGGCGGCCGCCCCGGCCCCGGGCGGGACCGGCCCTACACCACCGCGCCGCGGCCCGGGTCGTCGTAGCCGTCGTCGTCCTCGTCGTCGTGCTTCATCCGGGCTACGAGGGTGGCGAAACCGCCCAGGAAGCCGCCGACGCAGACCGTCGAGAGCCACCACGTCATGTCCCACTGGAGCAGGACGGCGAGGAGCATAAGGAGCGGGCCGCCGACGACGCCCAGCCAGGCGAACTTCGTCGTCGCGTCCGCCTCCGGCAGGGGCGGGGGCTCCGGCGGGACGAAGTGGCCCTCGCCGTCGTCGTCGCGCTTCTTCCCGGCCTTCTTGCCAGCCGCCTCGCCGGCCTCCCCGGCCTCCCCGGAGTCGGACTCGGCGTCCGGGTCCGCCAGCGAGTAGTCCCGGGGGCCGCCACCGCCCACGCCCACCCCGACCCCGGGCGCGAAGACGATCGAGCTGCCGAGGGCCGGTTTCGCGGGCCGATCGTCCTCGTCGTCCTCGTCCGAGTCCTCCTCGTCGGAGTCCTCCGAGTCCGAGTCGCCGTCGGCGTCGTCCTCCACCGGCTCCGGGAGCGCCAGGTCCTCCACCGACCGGAACGGCTTCGCCCCCGGCGGGTCCGCCGGCTCGTCGCCGTACCCCGCGACGATCGCGGCCCAGGCCGCCTCCTCGTCGATGGGCTGCGGCTCGCGCTCACCGTCCTGCTGCTCAGCCACCGCTCGTGCTCCCCTTCTCACCGACCACGTCCGGAGCGAGCCGGCCCAGGAAGGCCCAGCTCTCGTCGAAGATCCGCTCCGCGTCATGGTCCAACGTCGCCACGTGGTAGCTCTGTTCCAGCAGGATCTCCGTCACGTCCGTCGAGGAGATCCGGCTGAGCACCCGCGCCGAGTCGGCCGGCGGGACCACATGGTCCTGCGGGCTGTGCAGCAGTACCACCGGCTGCGTGACCTGCGGCAACTCCGCGTCCACGGTCCGGAAGAACTGCCGCAGGGAGTGCGCCGCGTGCAGCGGCACCCGGTCGTAGCCGATCTCGGCCACGCCCTCCTTGGCGATGTCGCTCGCGATGCCGTTCGTCGAGCGGACGAAGTGGCGGACGACCGGCAGCGCGTGCGCCGCCAGGCCGTGCACCTTGTTGCCCGGGTTGACCAGGACCAGACCCCGTACCGCGTCTCCGTGCCTGGCCGCCAGGCGCAGCGCCAGCGCGCCGCCCATGGAGAGGCCGAAGACGAAGACCTGCTCGCAGCGGGCGAGGAGGTCCCGGAGCTCCCGGTCCACCTCCGCGTACCAGTCGTGCCAGGTGGTGAGCGCCATGTCCTCCCAGCGTGTGCCGTGCCCGGGCAGCAGCGGCACCGACACCGTCAGCCCGCGCCCGGCCAGGTACTCGGCCCAGGGGCGCATCGACTGCGGGGAACCGGTGAATCCGTGACAGAGAAGAACGCCTACCTTGCCGCCCTCGTGGCGGTACGGCTCGGCTCCGGGAAGGACCGGCACCGGGGTCTCCTGTTCGGGGGTTCGGCTTCGAGGAGGGCGGGGCTTCGACGAAGCGAGGGCAAAAAAGGGGAAGGCCTTCACGGTACGCGACCGGACCGACACCCGACCAGGGCCGTTCGCACGAAGGTGCCCCGGCCGCGGCCGCACCGGCGCGGGCGGGCGGGAAAAGGCGGGATAAGGTCAGTGCGACAGCACACGGAAGGCACTCGAGTTGATCTACGGCGCAATGAAGTTCTCCCTCGGAGGGTCACTGAAGCTCGCCTTCAGGCCGTGGGTGGAGGGCCTCGAGAACGTTCCCGCCGAGGGGCCGGCGATCCTCGCGAGCAACCACCTGTCCTTCTCGGACTCCTTCTTCCTGCCCGCCGTGCTCGACCGCAAGGTCACCTTCATCGCCAAGGCCGAGTACTTCACCTCGCCCGGTGTGAAGGGCAAGCTCACCGCCGCCTTCTTCAAGGGCGTCGGCCAGCTCCCCGTGGACCGCTCCGGCGCCCGCGGCGCGGGCGAGGCGGCGATCAAGGCCGGTATCGAGGTCATCGAGAAGGGCGGGCTCTTCGGCATCTACCCCGAGGGGACCCGCTCGCCCGACGGCCGGCTCTACCGGGGCAAGCCCGGCGGCCTCGCGCGCGTGGCCCTGGCCACCGGCGCCCCCGTCATCCCGGTCGCCATGATCGACACGGAGAAGATCCAGCCGCCCGGCAAGGTCGTCCCCAAGCTGATGCGCCCGGGGATCCGGATCGGCAAGCCGCTCGACTTCACCCGCTACCAGGGCATGGAGGGGGACCGCTTCATCCTGCGCTCGGTGACCGACGAGGTCATGTACGAGATCATGAAGCTGTCCGGCCAGGAGTACGTCGACATCTACGCGACGGCCGCCAAGCGCCAGATCGCGGATGCCGAGAAGGCCGCCAAGGAGGCCGTCAAGGCCGAGATCGCGGCACGGGAAGAGTCCGGCGCCTGACCCCTGCGGGGCGGCGCCCGGGGGCGGGTGGGGGAGATGGCCAAGCGCGAGCGTGTCGTGCGGATGTCGGTCGAGCAGCCGCTGTGGCGCGCGCTCACCGCGTACCGCATCGGGACGATGATCTACGCCGTACTGATCTTCGTCTTCGGCCGGGACCGCTACGAGCGGCCCTGGGTCGCCATCGCGTTCCTCGCCGTGATGTGCGTCTGGACCCTGGCGACCCTCCCCAAGGTGGCGAACGCGGCCGGCTGCACCAAGCGCTTCCTGGTCGCCGACCTCACCATCGCCCTCACCGGCATCCTGCTCACCCCGCTCGCCGACGAGCAGGCGCAGACGGTGGACAGCCCCACCCTGCCGTCGATATGGACCGCCGGCGCCGTCCTCGCGTACGCGATCAAGGGCGGCTGGCGCTGGGCCGGCTTCGCCTCCTCGCTGGTCGCCGTCGCCAACATCATCGAGCGCGACAACCCCACCCGGGACACCCTCCACAACGTTCTCCTTGTGTGGGTGGCGTCGATCGCCATCGGGTACGTCGTCGAGGTCGCCCGGGCCTCCGAGCGCACCCTCGCCCGCGCCCTGGAGATCGAGGCCGCGACCCGGGAGCGGGAGCGCCTCGCGCGGGACATCCACGACAGCGTCCTCCAGGTCCTGGCCATGGTGCAGCGGCGCGGCACCGCCCTGGGCGGCGAGGCCGCCGAACTGGGCCGGATGGCCGGGGAGCAGGAGGTCGCGCTGCGCACCCTGGTCGCCGGCGGGCTGACCAGGCCGTCGCTGGTCTCCGAGGACGAGTCGGAGGGGGCGGTGGTCCGGATCGTGGAAGAGCCGGACGACGACTGCCCGGTCGACCTGCGCGCCCTGCTCGCCCCGCGCGCCGGGGCGCGGATCACGGTCTCGGACCCGGGAACGCCGGTCCTGCTGCCGCCGCCCGCCGCCCGCGAGCTGGCCGCCGCGGTCGGCGCTGCCCTGGACAATGTCCGGGTGCACGCGGGCGACGAGGCCCAGGCGTGGATCCTGGTCGAGGACTGGCCGGACGAGGTGATCGTCACGGTACGGGACGACGGCCCGGGCATCCCGGAGGGGCGGCTCGCGCAGGCGGAGGGCGAGGGACGGATGGGCGTCGCGCTCTCCATCCGCGGCCGACTGCGGGAACTGGGCGGCACGGCCGAGCTGATCTCGGTACCGGGCCAGGGCACGGAAGTGGAACTGAAGGTCCCGAGGGACACACGGGGGAAGGCGGGAACGCGATGAGCGGGCAGACGAGCGAGCAGGCGAGCGAGCGGCAGCAGATCAGGGTGATGGTCGTGGACGACCATCCGATGTGGCGGGACGCGGTCGCCCGCGACCTCGCCGAGGCGGGCTTCGACGTGGTGGCCACCGCCGGCGACGGCGAGCAGGCCGTGCGCCGCGCCGGGGCGGTGGGCCCGGACGTCCTCGTCCTGGACCTCAACCTGCCCGCCAAGCCGGGCGTCCAGGTCTGCAAGGAGCTGGTCGGCGCCAACCCCTCGCTGCGGGTCCTGGTGCTCTCCGCGAGCGGCGAGCACGCCGACGTCCTGGAGGCGGTCAAGTCCGGTGCCACCGGCTATCTGCTGAAGTCGGCCAGTACGGCCGAGCTGATCGACGCGGTGCGCCGCACGGCCGTCGGCGACCCGGTGTTCACGCCGGGGCTCGCGGGCCTGGTCCTCGGCGAGTACCGCCGGCTCGCCTCCGAGCCCTTCCCGGCCACCGGCGCCGACGAGCCCGGGGCGCCGCAGCTGACCGAGCGCGAGACCGAGGTGCTCCGGCTCGTGGCCAAGGGCCTGAGCTACAAGCAGATCGCCGAGCGCCTGGTCATCTCGCACCGTACGGTCCAGAACCACGTACAGAACACCCTCGGCAAACTCCAGCTGCACAACCGGGTGGAGCTCGTCCGGTACGCCATCGAGCGCGGCCTCGACGACGCCTGAGCGGTCCGGCCGGGTGACGGTCGGCATTTCACGCTCCATGCCGTGTCGGAGTGACCCACGTCACTACTAGCGTGGGTCGTACACCCCGTCCGCCACGGCGAAGGAGAGCTCCATGCGCGTCGGCGTACTGACCGGAGGCGGCGACTGCCCCGGTCTCAACGCGGTCATCCGCGCCATCGTCCGCAAGGGAGTCCAGGAGTACGGCTACGAGTTCACCGGGTTCCGCGACGGCTGGCGCGGTCCCCTGGAGGGCATCGCCGTACCGCTCGGCATCCCGGCCGTCCGGGGGATCCTGCCGCGCGGCGGCACGATCCTCGGCTCCTCCCGCACCAACCCCTTCATGGCCGACAACGGCGTCCGCCGGATCAAGGAGAACCTCGAGAAGTACGAGATCGACGCCCTGATCGCGATCGGTGGCGAGGACACCCTCGGCGTCGCCGCCCGGATGGTCGAGGAGCACGGCATCCCCTGCGTGGGCGTGCCGAAGACCATCGACAACGACCTCTCCGCCACCGACTACACCTTCGGCTTCGACACGGCCGTCGGCATCGCCACGGAAGCCATCGACCGGCTGCACACCACCGCCGAGTCCCATATGCGGGTCCTGGTGGTGGAGGTGATGGGCCGCCACGCGGGCTGGATCGCGCTGCACTCCGGTCTCGCGGGCGGCGCCAACGTCATCCTCATCCCCGAGCAGCGCTTCGACCTCGACCAGGTCTGCGCCTGGGTCCACTCGCGCTTCAAGGCCACCTACGCCCCGATAGTGGTCGTCGCCGAGGGCGCGATGCCCAAGGACGGGGACATGGTCCTCAAGGACGGCACCACCGACTCGTACGGACATGTCCGGCTCTCGGGCGTGGGGGAGTGGCTCGCCAAGGAGATCGAGCGGCGGACCGGGAAGGAGGCCCGGACCACGGTCCTCGGTCATGTGCAGCGCGGTGGTACGCCCAGCGCCTTCGACCGCTGGCTCGCCACCCGCTTCGGCCTGCACGCCATCGACGCGGTCCGCGACGGCGACTGGGGGCAGATGGTCGCGCTGCGCGGCACGGACATCGTCCGCGTCCCGATCGCCGAGGCCACGGCCCGGCTGAAGACGGTCGATCCGGCGCTGTACGCGGAGGTGGGGGTGTTCTTCGGCTGAGCGGACCCCTTCCGGGGGTCGTATATTCGCCGGGACCAGACAATTCAGGCGAATATGCGACCCCGGGAGGGGATCCGTGGAAATCCTGGCATTCGGTGTGCAGGCCGACGAGAAGCCGCTGATCGAGAAGGCCTTCGCGGGACACCACGAGGTCCACTGTCTGGACGTCTTCCTCACCGAGGACACGGCCCCCATCGCGTCCGGCCATGAGATCGTCTCCACCAGCGTCAACGCCGACCTCGGCGCACGGGTCCTGCGGGCCCTCGCCGCCGGCGGGACGAAGTTCGTCGCCCAGCGCTCCACCGGCTTCAACAACATCGACCTCGACGTGGCCACCCAGCTCGGCCTCACCGTCGCCCGGGTCTCGTACTACTCGCCTTACTCCGTCGCCGAGTTCGCCTGGACCCTGGCGATGGCCGTCAACCGGCGGATCGTCCGCGCCTCCAACCGGACCCGCGACTTCGACTTCCGGCTCGACGGCCTGATGGGCCGCGATCTGCGCGGCCGTACGGTCGGCGTCCTCGGCACCGGGAAGATCGGCGAGGGGTTCAGCCGGATCGCCCACGGCTTCGGTATGAACCTCCTCGGCTGGGACGTCGCCGAGAACCCCGCCTGCGTCGAACTCGGCATGAAGTACGTCGAGAAGGAGCAGCTCCTCACCGAGGCCGACCTCGTCAGCCTGCACGTGCCGCTGCTCCCCGCTACCCGGCACATCATCGACGCCGCCGCCCTCCGGGCCATGAAGGACGACGCCATCCTGGTGAACTCCAGCCGCGGCGGCCTCGTCGACACCGAGGCCCTGGTGTCCGAACTCCGCGCCGGCCGGTTCACCGGCGTGGGGCTCGACGTGTACGAGGCGGAGGCCGGGCTCTTCTTCCTCGACAAGTCCCTGGAGGTGGTCGAGGACGACACCCTGGCCCGCCTGGTGACCTTCCCGAACGTCGTGGTCACCTCCCACCAGGCGTACTACACCGTGGACGCGGTCGGCCAGATCGTGGACACGACGCTCCAGAACGTCCTCGACTACGCGGCGGGCAGGCGCAGCGAGAACGTCCTGGTACCGGCCGCTTCCTAGACCAGTACGCCGGCGAGCAGCGACGCCGTCAGTGCCGGCCCGTCCATCGTCAGCACCGACTCCGGGTGGAACTGGACGCCCGCGAACCCCGGCCCGCGCAGCGCGTGCAGCTCACCCGTCTCCTCGTCCCGGCTCACCTCGATCCGGTGCAGGGCCAGTTCGGTGGCGGTCCGCTCGTCGCAGCGGGCCGTGAAGCTGTTGTAGAAGCCGACCGTCTGCTCCTGCCCGAAGAGGTCGATCCGCACCTGCGCGCCCTGGAACGGTGTGCGCTTGCGGACGATCTCCAGGCCCAGTTCGGCCGCGATCAGCTCATGGCCGAGGCAGACGCCAAGCAGGCTGGGGCGGCCCGAAGGGCCTCGATGAGGGGTGGTGGTCGGGCGACGGGAGGGCCCGTGGCGGTGGTCCCGTACGAGATCGGCGGTGAGCCCACGCAGGAAGCGCATCTTGGGGTCGGCCGCGTCGCTCGGGTCCCCCGGCCCCGGGCCCAGCACCACCGGGCCGTCGTGGGCGAGCGCGAGCTCCCGCAGGCCCGGCTCGTCGTAGCGGACCACCGTGACCTCCAGGCCCGAGGAGCGCAGCAGGTGCGCGAGCATCGCGGTGAAGGTGTCCTCGGCGTCGACCACCAGCGCGTGGCCGGTCAGCTCGGCCGACCTCCCCCAAGCTCTCAACTCCGTTCGAGCAGGGGGGTTCCCCATCTGCATCCGCAGCCAGAACGGTGCCAGGTCGGCCCGCCGGGCGTCCAGGGCCGCCCGGACCCGCGGATCGTCCGCGAGCCTCGGCGCCGCCGGCGACTCGTCGCGCGGCCGCCCCTCCCGTACCCCCAGCGCCGCGAGCACGCCCGCCGCCTTCGCGTGCGTCTCCGCGACCTCACCCGCAGGGTCGGAGTGCCGTACGAGGGTGGCGCCGACCGGCACGCGCAGCGCCCCGTCGCGGGAGATGTCGGCGGTCCGGATGAGGATGGGGGAGTCCAGGGTCTGCGCGCCGTTCTCGTCCGTGCCGAGCAGGGCAAGGGCTCCCGCGTAGTAGCCCCGGCCGCCTGTCTCGTGCCGCTCGATGACCCGGCAGGCGTTCTGCACCGGCGAGCCGGTGACCGTCGCCGCGAACATCGTCTCCCGCAGCACCTCCCGTACGTCGAGCGAGGAGCGGCCCCGCAGCTCGTACTCGGTGTGGGCGAGGTGCGCCATCTCCTTGAGCCGCGGCCCGATCACCACCCCGCCCATGTCGCCGACCGTGCACATCATCTTCAGCTCCTCGTCGACCACCATGGAGAGCTCCTCGGTCTCCTTGCGGTCGGCGAGGAAGGCGAGCAGGTCCTCGGCGGTCGGCGCCGCGCCGGCCGGGTAGCGGAAGGTCCCGCTGATCGGGTTCATGACGACGGTCCCGCCCGACATCCGGACGTGCACCTCGGGGCTCGCGCCGACCAGGGTCCGGTCGCCGGTGTGGACGACGAAGGTCCAGTACGCGCCCCGCTCGCCGGCCAGCAGCCGCCGGAACAGCGCGAGGGCGTCGGCGCGGCCGAAGTCCGGGATCTCGCCGGTGAACGTCCGGCGGATGACGAAGTTGGCGCCCTCGCCCGCGCCGATCTCGTCCTCGATCACCCGCCGCACCGTCTCGGCGTACGCCTCGTCCGACACGTCGAACCCGCCGCCCTCCACCCGTACGGCATGGTCCGGGAGCTGTTCGAGCGCGGTGGCCAGCGGCAGCTCGTACGCCTCCTCGGCGACCAGGACGGAGAGCGGGGTGCCGTCGTCTCGGACGTCGAAGCCGCGCTCGCGGATCTGCCGGAACGGCACCAGGGCGAGGGTCGGCAGGTCGCCGACGGGCAGGTCGGCCAGCCGTTCGGCCTCGTGGACCGCTCCGATGAGCACCTCGACGGTGTCGTGGTCACGGCCGGGGGTGCGCCTGCGGAGCAGGGCGAAGGGCGGGCAGGAGTCGTCGAGGAGACGGGAGAGGTCCAGGGAGAGGTCCATGGGCGTGCGTCGTTCCTTCCGGGGTCCGGGTTCTGGGTCTTCCGGGTGGGAGAGGAACGGCCCGCGAAACGGAGAAGGCCGCCCTCTCGGGCGGCCTTCGCGTGTCGTGGGGTACGCGCAAGTCAGTGGGCCGCCGGAGGAGCGGGCCACCACCAGTTCAGGGTCGTCTGCGCGAACATGCGAGCACTGTAACCCAGGGGAGCATGCGCGAGGGGCCCGGTTCACACCGTGGACGGTGCGGACCGGGCCCCAGGAATTCCCCGATCTCAGAAGATCAGGTTGTAAATCTGCCAGCCGCTGCCGACCTGGACCTTGGGCCCGAACGGGCCGGTGGCGCTGCCGGTGCCGTTGTAGAACCAGAGGGTCCCGGAGGCGTCGCGGGCGACGAGGTCGACCTTGCCGTCGCCGTTGAGGTCGCTCGGTCCGACCAGCTGGTTGTAGGCCTGCCAGCCGCCGCCGACCTTGACCTTCGGGGCGAACGGCGCGGTGGAGCTGCCGGTGCCCTTGTAGAAGTACAGGTCCCCGGCGCCGTCGCGGGCGACGAGATCGGCCTTGCCGTCGCCGTTCAGGTCGCCGGTGCTGACGAGCTGGTTGTAGGTCTGCCAGCCGGCGCCGACCTTGGCGCGCGGGGCGAACGGCGTGGCCGGGGTGCCCGTGCCCTTGTAGAACCAGAGCATGCCGGACTTCTCGCGGGCTATCAGATCGGGTATCTGGTCCCCGTCCAGGTCACGGCTGCCGAGGATCTTGTCGTAGACCTGCCAGCCGCCACCGGTCCTGAGCCGGGCCTTGAACGGCGCGGAGGGGTTGCCGGTGCCCTTGTAGTACCAGAGCACGCCCTCCGCGTCCCGGGCGACCATGTCCCCGGTACCGTCCGCGCGCAGCGCGGTCATCGGCGTGATCGCGTTGAACATGTTCCAGCCGGGGCCGACGCGGTACCGGGTGAGGAACGCCGGGGAGGCTTTACCGGTGCCCTGGTACTGCCAGAGGACACCGGAGGCGTCCCGGGCGAGCAGGTTGTAGCGGTTGGTGGCCGCGACGGGTGCGGTGCCGGGAACCTCCTGCACCTCGGTCGCCTTCACCCACGCCATCCGGTGGTTGTACCGGATCGGGATGTACTCGTCGGTGCCCACGACGTTCTTCTGGGAGCTGCCGAACCAGTCGTCGCCCTTCATCGCGGGGCCGGCCTTCACGTACCCCTGGCCCGCGGGGAGCGAGTACTTCGTGAAGTAGGCGCCCGGGTCCGACGGCGGGGCCTCGCCGGCCGCGGTGTAGGCGGCGGTCTCGGGGAAGGAGCGTCCGTAGATCCGGGCCGTCACTCCGGCCTTGGCCTTGATCACGGTCGGGGAGCCGGTGACCGGGGCCGTGTACTGGCCGCCGGGGTTGTAGAACCAGGCCTTCTGCCCGCCGTACCAGATCGCGGTCCAGTCGTTCCGGGCTTCGGCGACGACGTACGTGCCGCCCGCGCGGACCTTGTTCCCCCAGTTCGGTCCGTCACTCCACAGCACGTTGGGGATGTACGGGTCCTTGATGGGCGTCGCGGTCGACGCGGTGGTGTACAGGTAGCCGAAGTTCGCGGGCTGGGCGGCGACGGTGCTGCCGCCGTACGTGATCGTGGGCTGGTTCGCCGTGGTGAACGGCGGGACGACACGGACCAGCTGACCGGCCTGGAGCAGGCCGCCGGCGCCACCGGCACCCGTCGGGGCACCCAGGAGCGACATGTAGTGGTTCCAGTCCCAGAACGGGCCCGCGTCCCAGTGCATGCCGGCGATCTTGGCGTCGTTGTATCCCGCCACCTCGTCGTGGCCGATGATGTGCTCGCGGTCGAGCGGGATGCCGTACTTGGCCGCCAGGAACTTCACCAGTGCGGCGGAGGACTCGTACTGCGGCTCCGTGTACCAGCTGCCCGCCTTGATGGCGTAGCCCTCGTGCTCCACGCCGATGGCGTGCGAGTTCGTGGTCCAGTTGCCCGCGTGCCAGGCGATGTTCTTGTTCTCGACCATCTGGGTGACCAGACCGTCCGAGGCGCGGATCAGGTAGTTCGCGCTGCCCTTGGCCGTCGGGCTCTGGAAGGTGGCGATCGTGCCGTCGTAGCTGCCCTCGGTGTCGTGGAGAACGATCTGCCGGATGTCGACACCGCCCCCCGGACGAGGGGCGACCGTGTAGTTGCGCTGTCCGGTGCTCGGGACCTCGGCCGGGATGAAGTTGCAGTTCAGGCCGGACGGGCACTCGGGCGTCGGCGTCGCGGTCGTCGCCGCGAAGCTCGCGGCCAGCGGCACGTCCGACGGCTTGACCGGGTCGACCGACGGGTCGGCCGGCAGGACGACCTGCTCGCCGTCCATGGTGAGCGCCTGCTCACCCGTCTTGATCGATTCGAAGACGCGCTTCGCGAAGAGGTCGGCGCCCTTCTTGTCCGGCGACTCGCTGTAGCGCGCCACGGCCGCGTACCACTGGCCCGGCTCGTCCGGCAGGTCGCCGGTCGCCTGCTTCTGGTACTCGGCGAGCAGCGCCGCGCCGGCCCGGATGCTCTCCGCGGTGTCGTTCTTCAGGGTCTCGGCGGAGCCGTCGATCAGCCCGGCGGCCTTGTCCAGGGTGTGCAGCCGCGGATCGTCGGTGTCGACGGTCTCCTTCGGCAGGCTGCGCAGCGCCTTGGCCTTGTCGAAGGTCTTCTCGATCTCCTCCTTGCCACTGGCGTTGAGGTGCGCGAGGCGCTCGTCGCCCTCGGGTACCGCGACGTCCTCGGCATCGACGTCCGTCAGACCCATGACGTTGTACGCGCCGGTCACGCTCGGCTCGCCGTCGTGCGACTCCCACCGAGTCTGCCGGTACGACACGGCCATCAGAACGCTCTGCGGAACATCGAACTCCGCGGCGGCGGCCGCGAACTGCGACTGCAGTGAAGCGTCCGCGCCCCCCTTGCCGTCCGAGGAGTTCAGAATGTCCGGCGACGCCACGGCGATCGTGCCGATCGTCGCGGTCGCGACGACAGCCGCCGCCGCACCGTAAAGCAGCCGTCTCTTCTTTCGGTCCCTGCGGTGCCCTTGGCTCACGCCCACCCCTGTGAAGTATTTAGGTCTCAGATGTTTAAACGCGCGTGAGGGTAACACCACCCGAAGGCGTGATGATCGCCACCGGACAAAGCGGGCGCGCGTCTCACTCAATGGGCGGAGCCATGGACAGGGCGCCGGACACCGTAATGTGGTGGTTGTGACCGTGAACGCTAAGACCACCGCAACCGGTGGCAACACCTGGCGAGACCTTCCCGCGGCGCAGCAGCCTGAGTACCCCGATGCCGAGGCTCTGCGCGATGTGATCGCGGACCTCGAGTCGTATCCGCCGCTCGTCTTCGCGGGCGAGTGCGATCAGCTGCGCGCCCGCATGGGAGCCGTCGCCCGTGGCGAGGCGTTCCTGCTCCAGGGCGGCGACTGCGCCGAGGCCTTCGATGCCGTGTCCGCCGACCACATCCGCGCCAAGCTCAAGACGCTGCTGCAGATGAGCGCCGTCCTCACGTACGCGGCCTCCGTGCCCGTCGTGAAGGTCGGCCGCATCGCCGGGCAGTACTCGAAGCCCCGCTCCAAGGGGATTGAGACCCGTGACGGCGTGACCCTGCCGACGTACCGCGGCGACTCCGTCAACGGCTTCGACTTCAACGAGAAGGCCCGCATCCCGGACCCCGAGCGGCTGAAGCGGATGTACCACGCGTCCGCCTCCACGCTGAACCTGGTGCGCGCCTTCACCACCGGCGGCTACGCCGACCTGCGCCAGGTGCACGCCTGGAACCAGGACTTCGTGAAGTCGTCCCCGTCGGGTCAGCGCTACGAGCAGCTGGCGCGCGAGATCGACAACGCGCTGAACTTCATGAAGGCCTGTGGCACCGACCCGGCCGAGTTCAAGGCCGTCGAGTTCTACGCCTCCCACGAGGCGCTGCTGCTCGACTACGAGGGCGCCCTCACGCGTACGGACTCGCGCACCGGCAAGCTGTACGACACCTCCGGCCACATGGTCTGGATCGGCGAGCGCACCCGCCAGCTCGACCACGCCCACATCGAGTTCGCCTCGCGGATCGCGAACCCGATCGGCATCAAGCTGGGCCCGACCACCTCGGTCGACGACGCGCTGACGTACATCGACCGGCTCGACCCGGAGCGCGAGCCCGGCCGGCTGACCTTCATCGTCCGCATGGGCGCCGACAAGGTCCGGGACAAGCTCCCGGAGCTGGTCGAGAAGGTCACCGCCTCCGGCGCGACCGTCGCCTGGGTCACCGACCCGATGCACGGCAACACCTTCGAGGCGGCCTCCGGTCACAAGACCCGGCGCTTCGACGACGTGCTCGACGAGGTCAAGGGCTTCTTCGAGGTGCACAAGAGCCTCGGCACCCACCCGGGCGGCATCCACGTCGAGCTCACCGGTGACGACGTCACCGAGTGCGTGGGAGGCGGCGACGAGATTTTCGTCGACGACCTGCACCAGCGCTACGAGACGGCCTGCGACCCGCGGCTCAACCGCAGCCAGTCCCTGGACCTGGCGTTCCTGGTGGCGGAGATGTACCGCGATCAGTAAGTAGCTTCCTACGGCTTTGGGGCGCGGATCGCTGTGATCCGCGCCCCATGTCATTTCCAGAGCTTTACACCTCAGGGTCGCCGGGTAAGGTTAGGTTAGCCTTATCGATCCCGGCGGGAGGTGAATCCGCGTGTACGTCTGCTCATGTTTCGGTGTCACCGAGAAGCAGGTGAAGGAGCACGCGGACGCGGGCGCCTGCACGCCCCGCCAGATCGCCTCGGCCTGCAAGGCCGGAACCGACTGCGGCTCCTGCGTACGGCGCATACAGGCCATCCTCGGACGCGGCAACTGCCCGCGACGGGAGCTGCTCGACCAGGGGATGCCCGCCCTGACGGCGGAGTTCACCGAGCCGGACGAGCTGTCGGAAGCCGCCTAGTTCCGGCGGTCGGTCAGCTCGGCTGCTCGATCAGGGTCGAGATGTACAGCGCCTCGCCGAGGCTCTCGATCAGCTCCAGCTGGGTGTCGAGGTAGTCGATGTGGTGCTCCTCGTCGGCGAGGATCTCCTCGAAGAGGTTGGCCGAGGTGATGTCGCCCTTGGCCCGCATGACATCGATGCCGCGCTTCAGGCGGCCGATCGCCTCGACCTCCACCTGGCGGTCCGCCTCGAACATCTCCTTGACCGTCTGGCCGACCCGCACATGGAAGAGCCGCTGGTAGTTGGGCAGACCGTCGAGCATCAGGATGCGCTCGGTGATCTTGTCCGCGTGCTTCATCTCATCGATGGACTCTTCGCGGGTGTACTTGGCGAGCTTGGTCCAGCCCTTGTTGTCCTGGATGCGGTAGTGCAGCCAGTACTGGTTGATGGCCGTCAGCTCGCCGGTCAGCTGCTCGTTGAGGAACTCGAGGACCTCGGGGTCGCCCTGCATCGCAGAGGCTCCTTCCACGCATGTCTAAGTCGTGACTGGGCAGGATGGCCGCATCCTTGCACCACGGGTGGGGGGCGTCCAGTAAGTACAGGCTTAGTGGGAGATGCCCCAAACCGGCGCTGCTGGGGAGGTTGGCTGGTCATGACCACCCCTCGCGGTCTGTCACCATGGATGACATGGGTCAGCCGGAGAGCGGGGTACACCGGGCAGCAGGGGAGTCGGATCTTCCGCCGGGGCAGCGGCTGCAGCGCGGCTGGCCGGTCACCCACTACGGCCCGGTCCCCAAGTTCAAGCCCGACCGCTGGGAGTTCCGCGTCTTCGGGGCGACGGCGGACGGCGACAAGCGGTGCTGGACCCACGAGGAGTTCTCGGCGCTGCCTTTCGCGACGGTCGTGGCCGATCTCCACTGCGTCACGAAATTCAGCATGCTCGGGGCCGAATGGGGTGGCGTACCCGCCCGGACGATCCTCGATCTCGCCCCGCCGGCCGAGCAGGTCACGCATGTGATGGTCTGGGCCGAGTACGGCTTCAGCGCCAACCTGCGGCTCGCCGACTTCGCCGCCGACCACACGATCTTCGCCACGCACAAGGACGGTGAGCTGCTCACCGCCGAGCACGGCTTCCCGCTGCGGCTCGTGGTGCCGCATCTGTACGCCTGGAAGGGGCCCAAGTGGGTCCGGGGCGTGGAGTACATGACCGCCGATCGCCGCGGCTTCTGGGAGGAGCGCGGCTATCACAACCTCGGCGATCCCTGGAAGGAACAGCGGTACTCGTACCAGGAGGAGCCGGGGGACGGCCCGGAGCTCTGACCGGTGTCAGTGCTGGTGGTACTGGTGGACCACCGCGTGGCCCTTGCCGCGGCCGATCATCCACTTGTTGACGGGTGTGGTGATCACGAAGGCGACGAGGAAGGCGAAGGCCAGGGCGCCCCAGAAGAGCGCGTCCGAGAGGTGCGCGTCCATCGCGCCCGGCACCATCAGCAGGACTCCGTTGTCGACGATCTCCATGACGGTGATGGAGAGGGTGTCGGCGGCGAGCGCGACGCCGATCGCGGCCTTCAGGCTCAGGCCGACGCGGACGACCGCCCAGAGGGTGAGCGAGTAGCCGAAGAAGAAGGCCAGGACGATGGCCAGGACCATCGTCCTGGCGTTGCCCCAGCCGAGCGCGGTGCCGATGATCATGCCGAGGACCTCGCCGATGGCGCAGCCGGTCAGGCAGTGGAGGGTGGCCTTCATCGCCATGGACCAGCTGACCTCGCCCGGCGCCTGTCCGTGCTCGTGCCCGTGGTGGCCTTGGCCGTTTCCGTGGTGGTCGGCGTGGTGGTCGTGGTGCTCGGTGTGCGCTTCGTGCTGCATGGGTTCCCCCGTTGACCGTCGGCGGTTCCTGCTGCCTACACAAGAACCGTATACCCCCTAGGGGTATTGCTCAACGGGAAATTCAGCCGCGGAGCTTCTTCAGCCGCTCCACGTCCGCCACATGCCCTTCCTTCCCGCCCGGCGTCTCGATGATCAGCGGCACCCCGTCGGTCGCGTGGTGCCTCATCAGCGCGCGGAACGGATCCTCGCCGATGTGACCGGCCCCGATGTTCGCGTGCCGGTCCTTGTGCGCGCCGACGACGTCCTTGGAATCGTTGGCGTGGATCAGTTTCAGCCGGCCTTCGCCCACGGTCGCCACCAGCTCGTCGAGCGTCCGCGTCATCCCGTACGGTCCGGTCAGATCGTGGCCGGCCGCGAAGATGTGGCAGGTGTCGAGGCAGATCCCGAGCTTCGGGTGGTGGTCGAGGGCCTCGAAGTACGGGCCGAAGTCCTCGGCGCGCGAGCAGAGCGAGAAGCCCTGCCCGGCCGTCGACTCCAGGAGCAGGTCCGGGGCGTCCGGGTGCGTCAGCTCGTCGAGCAGCGGCCGCATCCGCTCCCGTACCTGCGCCAGCGCCTCCGCGCGCGGCCGGCCGCCGGTCGCCGAACCGGTGTGGACCACCACGCCCTTCGCGCCGATCTCCCGGCCCCGGCGCAGCGAGTGCCGCAGCGACTCGACCGACTTCTCCACGGTGGCCTCGGTGTGGGAGCCGAAGTTGATCAGGTACGGGGCGTGGACCCAGGCGGACAGGGACCCGGCCTCGCACCCGGCGCGGAACAGCTCGTCCTGCGCCGGGTTGCCGACCGGGGTGGCCCAGCCGCGCGGGTTGGCGACGAAGACCTGGACGGTCTCCGCGCCCAGCTCGCGGGCGTAGCCGAGACCGACCGTGGCGAGGCCGCCGGCCACGGGGACATGGCCGCCGACGGGGTTGCGCATGAGTTCTTACAGTCCCTTGATCGTGATGGTGACGGTGGAGCCCTCGGGCGCCGTGGAGCCGCCCTCGACCGACTGGCCGGAAACCGTGTCGCCGAGGAAGGGGAAGGTCTTCTCGACCTTCACCTCGAAGCCCGCTCCCTCCAGCTTCGCGCGCGCGGCGTCGGTCGACTCGCCCGTCACGTCGGGGACCTCGATCATCCGCGGCCCCTTGGAGGCGGTGAGGACGATCCGGTCGCCCTTCGCGGCCCGGCTGCCCTCCGCCAGGGACTGGGCGGCGACCGTGCCGGCCGCCTCCGCCGAGTGGATCTCCTCGCTCGCGATCTCGACCTTGAGCCCGGCGTCCTGGAGCGTGCGGGTGGCGTCGGCCACCGCGTCGCCGGCCACGTCGGGCACGTCGATCGGGCGGCCCTTGCTGACCACGAGCGCCACGGCCGAGTCGGGGCTGCGCTCCGTGCCGGGCTCCGGGTCGGAGCTGATCACGGCGCCCTGCGGGACGTCCTGGCTGAACGCTCTCGTGATCAGACCGGCCGCCAGGCCCTCGTCCGCGAGCAGCCGCTTGGCCTCGGCCAGCGGCTTCCCCTTGAGCCGCGGGACCTTCACGATCTCGGGGCCCCGGGAGATGGTGAGCGTGACCGTGCCGTTGCCCCGTATCCGCGCGCCGGACGTGGGGTCGGTGGCCATGACCGTGCCGCGCTCGTACACCTCGCTGAACGCCCGCTTCGTGGCGCCGACGTCGAGCCCCGCGTCCTTGAGGCGCTCGGTCGCCTTGGCCTCGGTCTGGCCGAGGACCGCCGGGACGCGCGTGAACTGGCCGGAATTGATGTACCAGACGCCCGCCCCGAGCCCGAGGGCGAGCAGCACGGCGGCGACGACGAGCATCGGCCCGCGCGGCAGCGGCCCACGGTCCCGGCGGCGCGCCGCCCGGCCCTCCGCCGGGGGCTCGGGCGGCGGCATGGTCAGCCGGCTGGTGTGCTGCACGTCGTGTTCCGGCAGGGGTGCCGAGACGGCCCGGGGGATCACGCTGGTCCGGTCCTCCGTCCCCGTACGGTCCTCGGCGTGCGCCTGCGGCGGTACGGCGTCCAGCTGCGCGTCCCCGAGCCTCGCCCGGGCCTCCCGGGCCTGTGCGAGGAGCGCGACCGCGTCGTGCGGGCGGATCTCGGGGTTCCGGGCGGTGGCGGTCGCCACCAGCTCGTCCAGTTCGAGGGCGAGGCCGGGCACGGCCGCCGAGGGGGCCGGAACGTCGGTGTTCAGGTGCTGGTAGAGGACCTGGGCGGGGGTGTCCCCGGTGTGCGGCTTGCCGCCGGTGAGCATCTCGTACAGGACGACACCGCAGGCGTACACGTCGGCGCGGGTGTCCGCGGTGCCGTGCTCGATCTGCTCCGGTGCCAGGTAGGAGACGGTGCCCAGGACGGAGCCCGTGGTGTTCGTGGCGGAGCCGACCGCCCGGACGAGACCGAAGTCGGCGACCTTCACCCGGCCGTCGTCCCCTATCAGGACGTTCTCCGGCTTCATGTCCCGGTGCACGAACCCGGCCCGGTGCGCGGCGCCCAGTGCGGCGAGCACCGGCTCCAGGATGTCGAGCGCGGCGCGCGGGCGGAGCGCCCCGCGCTCGCGCAGCACGTCGCGGAGCGTGCACCCGGCGACGTACTCCATCGCGAGGTAGACGTACGCGCCGTCCGCGCCCTGGTCGAAGACCCCGACCACGTTGGGGTGCGAGAGCCGGGCGACGGACTTGGCCTCGCGGATGAACCGCTCGACGAACGCGGCGTCGGTGGCGAGGGCCGGGTGCATCACCTTGAGCGCGAGCACCCGGTCGAGGCGGGTGTCGACGGCCCGGTAGACCGTGGCCATCCCGCCGACGGCGATGCGCGCGTCGACGCGGTAGCGGCCGTCGAGCAGCTGCCCGACGAGGGGGTCCTGAAGGGTCGTGTCCACGGCCACGAGTTTACGAGCCGGTGAGGACACCCCGTCCCCACCGGCCCCGACCGCTGCACACCTGTGACGCGACGCACGGCCTCGGCGTGACCGGAGCCTGGCTCAGAACGCCGGGCGTTCCGGGTCCAGAGTCGCTCGGCCGTCCGTCGGGGAGGAGGCCTCGGCGAAGTGGCGGCGGGGGATCCGGCCCGCCCGGTGGGCGAGGCGGCCCGCCTCCACCGCGTGCCGCATCCCCTCCGCCATCAGCACCGGGTCCTGGGCCCGGGTCACCGCGGAGGCGAGCATGACCGCCGAGCAGCCCAGCTCCATCGCCAGCGCGACGTCCGAGGCCGTCCCGGCGCCCGCGTCCAGGATCACCGGCACGCCCGCGCGCTCGACGATCAGCTGGAAGTTGTGCGGGTTGCGGATCCCGAGCCCGGAGCCGATCGGGGAGCCGAGCGGCATGATCGCCGCGCACCCCACGTCCTCCAGCTTCCGCGCGAGGACCGGGTCGTCGTTGGTGTACGGCAGGACGACGAAACCGTCGTCCACCAGCGTCTCCGCCGCGTCGAGCGTCTCGATCGGGTCCGGCAGCAGGGTCCGCTCGTCGGCGATGACCTCCAGCTTGATCCAGTCGGTGCCGAGCGCCTCCCGGGCCAGGCGGGCGGTCAGGATCGCCTCGCCCGCCGTGAAGCAGCCCGCCGTGTTCGGCAGGACGCGGATCGAGAGCCGCTCCAGGACGGAGAGGACCGAGCCCCGCACGGTCGGGTCGAGGCGCCGCATGGCGACGGTCGTCAGCTCCGTGCCGCTGACGGCCAGCGAGCGTTCGAGGATGTCCAGGCTCGGGGCCCCGCCCGTGCCCAGGATGAGCCGGGAGGCGAACTCCGTACCGCCGAGGAGGAAGGTGTCGTCGGACATGGCGCTCAGCCCCCCTGCACGGCGGTGAGGACCTCGACCCGGTCGCCCTCGCCGAGGACGGTCGCGGACCACTGGCTGCGCGGTACGACGGTCTCGTTGACGGCCGCCGCAACGCCGGAGGGCGCGGCGGTCAAGGTCGTGACCAGGGCGTCGAGGGTCGTGGGCGCGGCGAGGACGCGGGCCTCGCCGTTGACGGAGACGTTCATGCGGGCTGCTCCTGACGTACGGGGGAGAAGCGGCGGGGAGTGAAGGGGCGGGCCTCGTCCGGAAGCACGCCGGTGGTGAGGAACTCGGCCATGACGTCGCCGGTGACCGGGGTGAGCAGGACGCCGTTGCGGTAGTGCCCGGTGGCCAGACGGAGGCCGTCGAGCGCGGTCGGGCCGAGCAGCGGGGCGTTGTCCGGCGACCCCGGGCGCAGGCCGGCCAGCGTCTCGGTGAGTGGCAGCTCGGTGAGGCCGGGGACGAGCTCGTGGGCGTCGCGGAGCAGCTCGTACACCCCGCCCGCCGTGACGGTGGTGTCCCAGCCCAGCTCCTCGCTGGTCGCGCCGACCACCAGCTCGCCGTTCTCGCGCGGCACCAGATAGACGTGGCTGCCGCGCACGACCGCCCGGACGGTCCGGGACAGGAACGGCGCGTACGCGGGTGGCACGGTGAGCCGCAGCACCTGTCCCTTGACGGGACGTACCGGAGGCAGGACCTCCGGCGGTACGCCCGCGAGCCGGCCGCTGAGGCTGCCGGTGGCAAGGACGACCTGGTCCGCCGCCAGCGGGCCGCCGTCCGCGACGGCGACGCCGGTGGCCCGGTCCCGTACCGTCGTCAGCCGCTCGGCGAGGCCCCGGTGGAAGACCACCCCGGCCCGTTCGCACGCGGTGACCAGGGCGGCGGCGAGCCGGCGCGGGTCGACCTGGTGGTCGCCGTCGACCCGCAGTCCGCCGCGCACCCCCGGCGCCAGCATCGGTTCGAGACGGCGGCATTCGCGCCCGCTGAGCCACTCCGACTCCAGGCCGGAGCGGATCTGCAGGGCGTGCAGATCGCGCAGATGGGCGCGGTCGTCGGCGTCGAGCGCGACCGCGAGCGTGCCGCAGGCGCGGTAGCCGACGTCGTGGCCCGTGGCGTCCTGGAGTTCGGCGACGAACGCGGGATAGCGGCGCGCGGATGCGAGGTTGAGGGCGAGCAGGGTCTCCTCGCCGTAGTGGAGTTCGGTGACGGCGGCCAGCATCCCGGCCGCCACCCGGGCGGCCCCGCCGCCCGGCTCGGGGTCCACGACCGTGGTGCGCAGCCCGCGTTGCGCGGACCGCCAGGCCGTGACCAGGCCGATGATTCCGCCCCCGATGACGAGGACGTCGGATGTACGCGACATGGGCGTCCAGCCCCTCCCTTCGCCGGCATGACCCGGATCAGGTTCGTACGGTCGGAGGCCGGCCAGCCTCCCTCTCAGCCCGGTGCGTCCGGGCTCCCGCGAGTGCTCTACGTTGACGGCCAGCCTAACCCTCGCCTCCGACGCCCAGTAAGGGAGCCTTCACCGTGGCGCGATCTCTCGACGGTCTGACCCTCGCCCCCGTCGCCGACCAGGCCCCCGGACAGGTCGGGACGCGGACCCGGTTCACGTACCACGAGGAGGACGGCCGGATCTGGGCCGAGTACGCGGGCGGTGACGTGGTGCGCGGGTTTCTCGTCGGCACGCGCGCGGGGGACCGGCTCGACTTCCGTTACGTACAGCTGAAGCGGGACGGAACGACATCTTCCGGGTGCTGTGTCTCCACCGTGACGGAGCTGCCGGACGGGCGCGTTCGGCTGGAGGAGAGCTGGGCATGGGAGTCCCAGGAGGGCTCCGGCACCAGCGTCGTGGAGCAGCTGCCTGACTGTCTGCCTTCCTGACGGTGCGTCAGAAAGTTAAGGTGATCGGGTGAGCGAGCAGAAGCAGGCAGAGCAGCGGGTCGTCGTCGTGGGCGCCGGGATGGCGGGGGTACAGACCGCCGTCGCCCTGCGCGAACAGGGGTTCACCGGACCCGTCATCCTCATCGGGGCCGAGCCCCACCAGCCCTACGACCGCCCGCCGCTGTCCAAGGCGGTCCTCCTCGGCAAGGCCGAGGACTCCGCCTTCGACGTCGACTTCGAGGCCCTCTCCATCGACCTGCGCCTCGGCCTCGACGTCACCGGCCTGCGCGCCGACGCCCACGAGATCGACACCGAGGCCGGACCCGTCCCGTACGACGTCCTGGTCCTCGCCACCGGCGCCGAACCGGTCACCCTGCCCGGCACCGAGGGTGTCCCCGGCGTCCATCTGCTGCGCACCCTGGACGACGCGGCCCGCCTCAAGCCCGTCCTGGAGCGGCGCCACGACATCGTCGTGGTCGGCGCCGGCTGGATCGGCGCCGAGTTCGCCACCGCCGCCCGCGAGGCGGGGTGCGCGGTCACCGTCGTGGAGGCCGCCGACCGGCCGCTCGCCGGCGCGCTGCCCGCCGAGGTCGCCGCCCCGATGGCCCGCTGGTACGAGGAGAGCGGCGCCGAACTCCTCACCCACGCGCGCGTGGACCGCGTCGAACCCGGCACGGTCGTCCTCGCCGACGGTCGGCGGCTGCCCGCCGACGCGGTCGTCGTCGGCATCGGCGCCCGGCCCGCCACCCGCTGGCTCGACGGCTCAGGCATCGCCCTGGGCGAGGACGGCTCCGTCACCGCCGACGACCGGCTGCGCACCTCCCTGCCCGACGTGTACGCCGTCGGCGACTGCGCCTCCTTCCCCTCCGCCCGTTACGGCGCCCGGCTCCTGGTCCACCACTGGGACAACGCCCTCCAGGGCCCCCGTACCGTCGCGGCCGACATCATCGGCGAGACCCCCCAGGTCTACGACCCGGTGCCGTACTTCTGGTCCGAGCAGTTCGGCCGGTTCGTGCAGTACGCCGGACACCACACCGGAGCCGCCGAGCTGGTCCGCCGGGGCGACCCGGCCGATCCCGCCTGGTCCGTCCTCTGGCTGCGCGACGGCGCCCTCGTCGCCCTGCTCGCCGTCGGCCGGCCCCGCGACCTGACCCAGGGCCGCAAGCTGATCGAGTCGGCCGCCCGGCTCGATCCGGAGCGCGCCGCCGACCCCTCCGTCCCTCTGAAGGCGGCAGTCGGCTAGGCCCGACTACCGACTGTCAGTCCGGGATGGCAGGCTTGTCCCGTGACCGAGATTGACGCAAGAACTGATGCTCTCGTCCCCGCCTGGCTCTACCTCCCCGACATCGCGGAAATGCTCGATGTCGAGGTGACGCGCGTGCGGCAGCTGGTCAAGGAGGGCCAGCTCATCGCCGTACGACGCGGCGAGAACAAGGCGCTTCAGGTGCCCGCCGCCTTCATCGACGGCGACAAGGTGGTCAAGGGCCTCTCCGGGACCCTGACCCTCCTGAGGGACGACGGCTTCACCGACGAAGAGATGCTGGAGTGGCTCTTCACTCCCGACCCGAGCCTGCCGGGCACGCCCGCGCAGGCCCTCAGCGAGAATCGCGGCACGGAGGTGAAGCGCCGCGCCCAGGCGCTCGCCGTCTGACGCACACGTACCGAAGACACCACAGGAGGCCCCTGGGGGCCGGGTCCGCCCGGCCCCCTCGGGCCACCGCACCGACGGGGGGATCCCACCCATGTCCACGCCTCGCGCCCAGCTCGCCGACGCCCGGCTCTACCTCTGCACGGACGCCCGCAGGCGCCAGGGCGACCTGCCCGCCTTCCTCGACGCCGTGCTCTCCTCCGGCGTGGACATCGTGCAGCTGCGCGACAAGGGCATGGAGGCCGGCGAGGAGCTGGAGCACCTCGCCGTCTTCGCCGAGGCCTGCCGCAGGCACGGCAAGCTGCTCGCCGTGAACGACCGGGCCGATGTCGCCCACGCGATCGGCTCCGACGTGCTGCACCTGGGCCAGGGCGACCTGCCGGTGCCCGCCGCCCGGGCGATCCTCGGCGAGGACCTGCTCATAGGCCGGTCCTGCCACGGCGAGTCCGAGGTGGACGCGGCCGCCGCCGAGCCCGGCGTGGACTACTTCTGCACCGGCCCCTGCTGGCCCACCCCCACCAAGCCCGGCCGGTACGCCCCCGGCCTCGGCCTCGTGCGGTACGCGGCCGCCCTGGAGCAGGACCGGCCCTGGTTCGCCATCGGCGGCATCGACGAGACCACTCTCGACGAGGTCCTGGACGCGGGCGCCCGCCGGATCGTCGTCGTCCGGGCGATCACCGAGGCCGACGACCCGGCCGCGGCCACGGCCCGGCTGGCCAAGCGGGTCCGCGAGCGTACGGCGTAGCGGACGGTGTAGCGGACGGTGACCGTCTGCTGTCGGACGCGGTGTCCGCAACCGCGTCCGCACCGGTGTCCAAATCGGTGTCCATCACTCGGACACCGCTTCGTCGGCCGCAGCACCCCGTCTAACCTGCCCGTATGGCCCTTGGTACCGCTTCCACCCGCTCGGACCGCGCACGCACGGTCCGCGAGATCCTCGCCTCCGGCAAGCCGTCGTACTCCTTCGAGTTCTTCGCGCCCCGGACGGAGAAGGGCGAACGGAGCCTCTGGAACGCCCTGCGGCGGGTCGAGGCGGTCGGCCCGAGCTTCGTCTCCGTGACCTACGGCGCCGGCGGCTCCACCCGCGGCGGCACGGTCAAGGCCACCCAGAAGATCGCCGGCGACACCACCCTCACCCCCGTCGCCCACCTCACCGCCGTCGACCACTCGATCGCCGAGCTGCGCAACGTCCTCGGCCAGTACGCCGACGCCGGCATCCGCAACATGCTCGCGCTGCGCGGCGACCCGCCGGGCGACCCGCTGGGGGAGTGGATCGAGCACCCCGAGGGCGTCCGGTACGCCGCCGACCTGGTCCGGCTGATCAAGGAGTCCGGCGACTTCTGCGTCGGCGTCGCCGCCTTCCCGGAGATGCACCCGCGCTCCATCGACTGGGACACGGACATCCGTCACTTCGTGGACAAGTGCCGGGCCGGCGCCGACTACGCGATCACCCAGATGTTCTTCGACCCGGAGAACTACCTGCGGATGCGCGACAGCGTGGTGAAGGCCGGCTGCGAGACGCCGATCATCCCCGAAGTCATGCCTGTTGTTAACGTGAAGACCCTCGACCGGCTGCCCCAGCTGAGCAACGCTCTCTTCCCGTCGGATGTGAAAGACCGCATCCTCGCCGTCAAGGACGATCCGGCCGCTGTACGCTCCATTGGCATCGAGTTCGCGACGGAGTTCTGCGCGCGGCTGCTCTCCGAGGGTGTCCCCGGACTGCACTTCATCACGCTGAACAACTCCACCGCGACGCTGGAGATCTACGAGAATCTCGGACTGCACGTGCAGTCGTGACCGGCGTACCCGCCCCAGACCCGAGGCGGTGGCCGTAGGAGAGGGGCGGGCATGGGGTGGACGGTCCTCTACATCGCGTTCGGTGTCGTCGCGTTGTGGCTGCTGGGTGAGGTGCTTCTGCAGTACAAGGCGCGGCTCCGCTGGCGCCTGCTCGCCTTCTCCGGCTTCCTCGGCGTCGTCATCGGCGTCCTGCTGCCGTCCGTCGCGGTGATCGTCGTGGGCGCGGTGGCCTTCGCCGTCGGCCAGACCTATGTGACCCTCTCCTTCCGCCGCGGCTTCTCCACCGGCTGGGCGATCGGCGGCAGCCCCGGCGCGAGCCGGCGCCGCAAGTCCGCCCCGCCCGCCGAGGCCGGACCGACGCTGGAGGTCAGCGACCTCTCCTACGAGGCCGCCGACCCCGCGCCCGGAGAGACCGCGGCCGTCTACGCGCCCGAGCCGATGCCCGACGACACCGGCCAGTACGGCGTCTACACCCCCGCGTACGACCACTCCCAGGCGCACGCCGAGACCCCGCAGCACTCCTACGGGGGATACGACGGCGGCTACGGCACGCCCGGGTACGAGCAGCAGCCCGGGTACGAGCAGCAGCCCGGCTACGAGCAGCCGGCCTACGGCTACGGCACCGGCCAGCAGCAGTACGCCGCCTACTCGGACCCGTACATCGGCCCGAGCACGGACGGCCAGCAGTACGCCGCGTACGACTACGGCACCGGTGGCCAGCAGCCCTACCAGGACCCGTACGCGCCCTCGTACGCCTACGACACGCCGCCCGGCGGGGTCTGGGTGCCGCAGCAGCGTGACGGCGAGCAGAGCGCCCCGCCGCCGCAGCAGGGCCAGGAGTTCTACGGCTACGACAACGACCAGCAGTACCGGTACTGACCGGCACCGACCGGTCCTAAAGGTCGTCCCGTAGGGGAAGCCGGACCGTCACGATGAGACCGCCGGTCGGGCGGGGCGTGAGGTCGAGGGTCCCGTCGTGGGCGCGGACGATGCTGTGCACGATGGCCAGGCCGAGGCCGACGCCGGCGTGTTCGTCGGTGCGTACGCGTTCCGTTCCGCGCTGGAAGGGCTCGGTCAGGGTCGGTACCAGTTCCGGTGGGAGCCGATGGCCGGTGTTCTCGACCCGCAGCACGCTCGCGTCGGGCTGCGCCTCGGTGTGGACCGTCACGGTGCCGCCGGCGGGGAGGTTGTGGACGACGGCGTTCTGGACGAGGTTCGTCATCATCCGCAGGAGCAGCTCCGCGGAGCCGCTGGTCCGGGCCGCCCCGCCGGTGACGTCGAGCGTCGTCCCGCGCCGTTCGGCGAGGGGAAGCAGCGTTTCGGTGGCTTCCTCGGCGATGAGGGAGAGGTCGACGGGCTCGCGGGTGACGTTTCCGCGGTCGCTGCGGCTGAGCAGCAGGAGTGCCTCGGTGAGGTCGATCGCCCGGGTGTTGACCTTGTGGAGGCGTTCGACGAGTTCGCCCGGGTCCCGCGTGGGGTCCCTGCGGGCGACGTCGAGCAGCGCCTGCGAGATCGCCAGCGGGGTGCGCAGTTCGTGGGAGGCGTTCGCGGCGAACCGCTGCTGCTCGGCGACGTGCGATTCGAGTTCTTCCAGCATGGTGTCGAACGCGTCGGCGAGCTCGCGGAATTCGTCCTGACGGCCCTTCATGCGGATCCGGTGCGACAGCGATCCGTTCCCGGCGGTGCGTGCCGCGGCCGTGATCCGGGTGAGCGGTGCGAGCATCCGGCCGGCCAGGAACCATCCCCCGACGAGGCCGAACACGAGCAGGACGGCCATCGCCACGGCCGCGGCGGGGACGAAGGTGCGGACGAGGAGGTAGCGGTTGGGCGAGATCCCGAGCAGGCCCTGGGGTTTGTCGGGTACGTAGCGCAGCAGGAACACCCACACCACGGCCAGCAGGAGAGCGCCGGCGAGGGCGAGGAACCCGGCGTAGCTGAGGGTGAGTTTCAGCCGGGCGCTGAGCCCCGGGCGTCTATCCACGAGCGTCGCCGGGGCGGGTGGTGTCGGGGCCGGTGGTGTCGGGGGCGGCCGCGTCCGCGCCGGTGGTGTCTGAGCCGGTGGTGTCCGGGCCGGTGTCGATGCGGTAGCCGACACCCGGCACCGTGGCGATGAGCCAGGGTTCCCCGAGCCGTTTGCGCAGTGCGGAGACGGTGATGCGGACGGCGTTGGTGAAGGGGTTGGCGTTCTCGTCCCAGGCCCGCCTCAGCAGCTCTTCGGCGCTGATGACACCGCCCTCGGCGGCGATGAGGACTTCGAGCACCGCGAACTGCTTCCGGGTGAGCGCGACGTGGCGTCCGTCGCGGGAGACCTCCCGGCGGAAGGGGTCGAGCCGGAGGCCCGCGATCTCCCTGACCGGGGGCCTGGCGTGCGCGCGCCTGCGGTCGAGCGCCCGCAGCCGCATGACGAGCTCCCGCAGCTCGAACGGCTTGGTGAGGTAGTCGTCGGCGCCGAGCCCGAACCCGGAGGCCTTGTCGTCGATCCGGTCGGCGGCGGTGAGCATGAGGATCGGGATGCCGCTGCCGGAGGCGACGATGCGCCGGGCGACCTCGTCGCCGGACGGGCCGGGGATGTCGCGGTCGAGGACGGCGAGGTCGTAGGAGTTGACGCCGAGCAGCTCCAGGGCGGTGTCGCCGTCGCCGGCGATGTCGGCGGCGATCGCCTCAAGCCGCAGACCGTCACGGACGGCCTCGGCCAGGTAGGGCTCGTCCTCCACGATCAGTACGCGCATGTCCGAAGCCTAAGCAGCTCCGTATGTCGCCGACGAATGCGCGGACGGTGCCTCCGCCGTCGTGCGCCACCAGTGGCGCGACGCCAGCGCGGCCAGTACGGCGCCGGTGGCGTTGACCAGTACGTCGTCCACGGAGGACACCCGGTCGAGGCGCAGGACGTACTGGGCGATCTCGACCAGGACCGAGCAGCCCGCCCCGAGGGCCAGGATCCGCGGCACGGACGCCAGCGCCGCGAACCGCATCGGGGCGAAGAACCCCAGCGAGGCGAAGACCAACAGGTTGCCGACGATACCGAGGGGCCCCATCGTGACCAGGTCCCGCAGCGGTACCAGGCTGAACCGGCCGGGGACGATGCCGGCCCCGGCGCCCGGCATCATGGTCAGCCACACGAACGGCACCGTCCCGTGGACCATGCCCACCTCGGCCAGCGACATCCGCCACGCCGAGGGGACGCCCGCGGCACGCCGACGCCACGCCAGAGCACCCGCCACCAGGGCCGCCAACGGCAGCGCGACCAAGGTCATGAGCACGACACCGTTGAACGTGTCGTAGCAGCCGTGCCAGCGCCCGGCCATGCACCGTGGCGCGGACATCATGAGCATGCGGCGCGGGAAGAGCAGGGCGATCGCCACGCCGAGGACCGCCAGACCGATGATCACGATCCAGCGGGTGCGGCGGGGCGGTGCTGACAGGGATGCGCTGTGGTTCATGCCGCGATTGAAGACGGCAGCCTGTTGCGGGGGCGTATGCGATTTTCGATACGCCCGCGATACGTCCTCACTGGGAGCCGCGGAAGTCGTCGCCCTCCACGATCAGGCCGGCGACCAGCGCGCCCGACATGCCCGCGTGGGCCAGGCCGCCGCCCGGGTGGGACCAGCCGCCGGCGAAGTACAGGCCGGGCAGCGGGGCGCGGTTGTCGGCGGGCAGGAAGTCGCCGCCGTCGCCCGCGAGGGCGGGGCCGGGGACCTCGGGGACGCCCGTCTCCCGCAGGGTGTCGTCCGGGGTACGGACCTCCTGCCACAGCAGCCGGTCACGGAGCCCGGGAACGGCCGCCTCCGCAGCCTTCACGATCTCCTCGGCGATCTCCGACCAGTCGTGCTCCGGATACACGTTCACCGTTGCCGTGACCGTCACCGACTCGTGGTCGCCGTCGGGGCGCAGTGACGGGTCGTCGGGCCGCAGCACCGTCGTGGTGGGGTGGTCCCCGGCCTCATGGACGACCGTACGGTGCGCGGCCTCCGCCTCCCGGGCTCCGCGCAGAGCCAGACAGACCGTTACCCGTCCGGTCACGTCGTGCTGGTACCGCGGCCAGTCGTCCTGACGCTCCCAGGCCACGACGTGGTCCCCGTACAGCGCGGGAACGGGAGCGCCGGCGACGACGTGGTCCGCCTCGACGACCTCGCCGCCCGCCAGCTCGATCCCGACGGTCCGGCCGTCCTTCTCCCGTACGGCGGTGACCTCGGCACCGAAGGCGAACTCGACCCGCCGCTTCAGGCACCGCTCGTACACCGCGTCGGCGAGCGCCCGGATGCCGCCCTTCACGTACCAGGTCCCGAAGGTCTGCTCCATGTACGGCAGGACGGCGGCCGAGGCAGGGGCGGTGGCCGCGTCGAAGCCGTAGGCCCAGGCGTACGAGTCCAAGAGCGCGACGAGCCGGGGGTCGCGCAGCTCCCGCCGGCCGATCTGGTCGAGGGTGGTCGTCCGGCGCCGCAGGAACGGCGCCTTCAGAGCCGGGTACGGCTCACGGGCGAGCGGGGAGGTGTCCGCGGCCTGCGGCTCCTCCAGGAGGGGGCGGCGCGTGCGGTCCCAGGCCTCGCGGGCCCGGCCCAGGAAGTCGCCCCAGCGCTCGCCCGCGCCCGCGCCGAGCGCCGCGTCCAGGGCGGAGACCGTGCCCGCCCGGGAGGCGTTCGGCAGGTCCACGCGGGTGCCGTCGGCGAAGACATGACGGGCCGCCGGATCGACCTGCGTCAGCTCGACACAGTCCTCCAGGGGCTCCTTGCCTGTCTTGACGAACAGATCGCGGTAGACCGCGGGCAGGTGCAGCAGCCCGGGGCCGGTGTCGAAGCCGAACCCGTCCCGCTCGAAGCGGCGCACCGCACCGCCGTACGTCCCGCCGCGCTCGTACACCGTCACCCGGTGGCCCGCCACGGCCAGCCGGGCGGCCGCCGCCATGGCGCCCATGCCTGCGCCGATCACCACAATCCGTGCCATGCCAGCGACCCTATCGGCCGCCACCGACAGCCCCGCCGCGTGCCCCGGTAAGCCGGGCGGGCCCGAGCTCCGGTCAGCCGGGCGGGCCCGAGCCGCGGGCCTCCGCCGCGGCCAGCTTCCGCTCCTCCCGCCGTTGAGCCCGGCGGCGCAGGAAGCGGCGGATGCTGTGGGCGAGGAAGATCAGTATCACCAGGCCGAGCACGAGCAGGACGGCCGCGATGATCGCCGCGACCTCCGGGTTGAACATCGCGAAGGTGATGATCCCGGCGACCCCGAGGTCCTCCGCCGTGCTCATGGCGATGTTGGAGAACGGTTCCGGCGAGGTGTTGATCGCCATCCGCGTCCCGGCCTTGACGAAGTGGCTCATCAGGGCGGTCGAGCCGCCGACCGCGCCCGCCGCCAGGTCGGGGAGCGAACCGGACTGCCCGGCGAGCAGGGCGCCGACCACGGCGCCGGACACCGGCCGGATGACGGTGTGGACGGAGTCCCAGACGGAGTCCACGTAGGGGATCTTGTCCGCCACCGCCTCGCAGAGGAACAGCACCCCGGCGGCGATCAGGACGTCGGTGCGCTGCAGCGACTCGGGCACCTCGTCGGTGAGACCGGTCGCGCCGAAGATGCCGAGCAGGAGGACCACCGCGTACGCGTTGATCCCGCTCGCCCAGCCGCTGGTGAAGACCAGGGGGAGTACGGACACGCCCGCGATCGTAACCAGGTCTGAGTATCCGTACCTAGGTGTCGAGATGAGTAGGTACGCGGATGGGTTCCCACCTGCGGGGACGAGAGAGTGGGGGGCACGGAAGGGGCGCGGCTCCGGTACCGCCGACACGGGGTGGCGGAACGGGGCCGCGCGCCTGCCGGCACCACGGGGAACGCACGGGGGAACGCGGTGCACGGGGGTGCACGGGGGTGCAGGAACGGCGAACGGCGAGGCTCGGGGGGATCGAGCCTCGCCGTTCGTCGTACGTCCGTCGTGCGTCGTGCCGGACCGGGCTAACGCCCGCTCACGCGCCCGTGCAGCAGCCGGGACAGGGCGCTGTGGACGTCGTCGAGCGAGCGCTCCCGCTGGAAGGCCTGCCAGTCCAGGGCGGCCACCAGGACCATCCCGACCAGCGCCGCCGCCGTGAGCGGAATGTCGATCTCACGGCTCAGCTCGCCCTCCTCGACCCCCTCGCGCAGCACGTCCTCCACCACCGCGACCGCCTGCTGGCGGACCACCAGGAGGGTCGAGTTCCAGGCCCGGTTGGTGCGCCAGAGCTCGGCCACGTACAGCTGGGTGAAGGCCGGATAGCGGTCGATGAAGACCAGACCGGCCCGGATCATCGCGTCCAGCGCGTCGACCCGGCTCCCGCCCCGCTCCGCCGTCTCCTCGGCCGCCGTCCGCAGGGAGGCGGTGAGCAGCCCGACACCGTGCCGCAGCAGCTCCTCGAAGAGCTCGGTCTTGCTCTTGAAGTTGTAGTAGACCGTGCCCTTGGCGACACCCGCGCGTTCGGCGATCTCGTCCACCGTGGTCGCCGAGAATCCCTGCTCGGCGATGAGGGTGACGGCGGCCTCGTAGAGCTTCGCGCGCGTGGCCTGGCGTCTGGTGCTGCTGCTGTCCATGGGCTCGATTCTCACAGGTTCCGGAGGTCTCACCGGCTCGGACCGGAGGTCTTCACAGGCTCAGGTCGGGGTGGAGCCGGTCCAGCGTCCAGACCTGCTTGCGCCGGGCCGACACGGCCGTCAGCGCGAGCGCCCCGAGCGTGAACGCGGCAAGCACCGCGCACGCCTGCCAGACGGGTCCGATCCCGCCTCCCGAGATCAGCCGGCGCAGCGACTCGACCACGTAGCTCATCGGCAGGAAGGGGTGGATGGCGTTGAAGAACCCGGGACTGGTCTGCACGGGGTACGTGCCGCCCGCCGAGGTCAGCTGGAGCATGAGCACGGCGAGCACCAGGATCCGGCCCGCCGCGCCGAAGCGGGCGTTGAGCCACTGGATGATCGCGGCGAAGCAGCAGGTCACCAGGGCCAGGAAGCCGACCGTACCGGCGGCCCTGGTCATCTGGAGGCCGAGCCCCCAGTGCAGGACCGACATCAGCGCGGCGACCTGGAGCAGCCCGATGGCCGCGACCGGCAGCCAGCCGGTCAGGGCGATCCGCCAGGCCGACGCACCGGCGGCGAGCGCGCGCCGGTTGAGCGGCTGGATCAGCATGTACGCCACCATCGCGCCGACCCAGAGGGAGAGCGGGATGAAGTACGGGGCGAATCCGGTGCCGTAGTTGGGCGCCTTGTGGAGCGACTGGGAGGCGAGTTCGACCGGGTCGGCCATGACCTCCGTACGGCGGTCGCGGGCGTCCTTGTCGTAGTCGGGGATCTTGTCGACCCCGTCCTTCAGCCCGGTGGCCAGCTCGCCCGAGCCGTCGGCCAGCTTGAACAGCCCGCCGTCGAGCTCCCCGGCGCCCTTCTTGAGCTTGCCGACCCCGCCGTCGAGGTTCACCGAGCCGCTCTTCGCGGTGGTGAGGCCGGTGTGGAGCTCGTCGGCCCCCTTGGCCACCTTCTGGGCGCCCTCGTTGAGCTTGTTGATCTTCCTGACGGCGCCTTCGAGGTCGTCGTCCAGGCGGGGGGCGGCCTTGACCAGCTCGTTGGCCCGCTTCTGCACGTCGGCGAGCCGGGTGTCGAGCTTCTTCAGGTCCCCGTTGCTGTCCTTGGAGAGCTCGTGGAGGTCGTCGGCGACCTTGGCCACGTCGGCGGCCGAGACCTTGGCCTCCTTGAGGAGCGGGCAGGCCTTGAGGTCGGGAAGCGGGCTGTCGACGCACTCCTTCTTGTGGAGGGCCGCCAGCTTGTCGGCGGCCAGCTGCGCGGCGCTCCGGGCGAGCGGCGCGCGCCGGACCACGTCGGCCAGGTCGTTGCGGACGGCCGTGGCCGCGTCGCCGACCAGCCGGGCGGTGTCGCCGATCGTCTTGCCGTTGTTCTTCAGGTACGGGCGGACCTTGTCGGCCGTCCCGTTGACCTTGCCGGCCAGCTCCTTCGTACCGGCCGCGACCTGCTTCGAACCGGTCTCCAGCTCGCCCGCGCCCTTGTCCAGCTTCTTCAGGCCGGTGGCCAGGTTCCCGCTGCCGGTCTTGGCGTCCTTCAGACCGTCGGCCAGGCCCTTGGAGCCCTTCTTGGCCTTGTCCACGCCGTCCTTGACGTCACCCGCGCCCTTGGCCGCCTCGGCGGTGGCGTCATGGATGCCGGAGAAGGAGATGAAGATCTTGTCGAGGAAGGAGCGCGAGGACTTGATGGAGGCGGCGGTGCGCACCTCGGAGAAGACCGTCCGCGAAATCTGCCCGACGATGTAGTTGTTGGCGTCGTTCGTACGGACCTTCAGCGCGCCCGTCTCGGGGGAGTCGCCCGAGCTGGAGGCGATCCGGGTGCTGAAGTCGGCCGGCATGGTCAGCGAGAGGTAGTACGTCCCGTCCTCGACGCCCTTGCGGGCCTCGGCGTCGCTCACCTGGCGCCAGTCGAAGACCTTGCTGTCGAGCAGGTTCTCGGTGATGTCGGCACCGGCGTCGATCTTCTTGCCGTCGGCGGTGGCGCCCTTGTCGTCGTTGACGAGCGCGACGGGTATCCGGTCGAGCCTGCTGTACGGGTCCCAGAAGGACCACAGGTACAGCGCGCCGTACAGCAGCGGCAGCAGCAGGATCGCGACGAGCGCGGCGCGCGGCAGCTTCCCCCTGCCGAACCGCTTCAGCTCAAGCGCGGCCAGTCTCGGCGAGCGCATCGGCTTCCCCCTCCTCGGTCGTGTCTTCGGCGTCTTCGGTGGCGTCTTCGGAGGCGGTTTCGGAGGCGGTTTCGGGTGCGTCCGTGGCCGCCTCTTCGGTGGCTTCTTCGGCCTCGGCGGCCTCCGCGGCCTCTTCGGTCGTGCGTGGTGCGGTGGTGATCTTCAGGGCGCCCTCGGGGGCCTCGCTGCACACGGCGAGCACCGTCGTGCCGGCGTCGGCGATCGAGCGGAGCAGCGTCCAGGCCTCGGCCCGGTCGGCGGCGGAGAGCTTGAGGTCGGTGTCGTCCAGGGCGAGCAGCCGGGGGCGGCCGATCAGGGCCAGGGCCACGGAGAGGCGCAGGGCCTCCAGCCGTTCCAGGTCCCGTACGGAGGTCCGCTCGGCCTTCGGCAGGGTGTCCGGGTCGAGCCCGGCGGCCTCCAGGGCCGCGTCGATCCGGGCCCGGGTGGCGGCGGCGCGCTCGGCGGGCCGCTTGAGCAGGGCCCGGACGGCGCCGTCGTAGCGGCGCTGGAGCAGGGCGCGTTCGCGCAGGTGCTCGGCGACGGTCAGGGCGGGGTCGAGGTCGCTGACCCCGGGCACCGGGCCGAGCGCGCTGAACCGGCGCACCGCGGCCATCCGGCGTGGCAGCGGGAGCCCGCCGACCTCGGCGTGGCCCTCGTGCGGCTTCATTCGGCCGGTCAGCGCGAGCAGCAGACAGGTACGCCCGGATCCGGACGGGCCCTCGATCGCGACGAGCGCGCCCGGCTCGGCCCGGAAGCCGACCTCGCGGAAGACCCAGCCGCGCGGCCCCTTCAGTCCGAACCCGTCCGCGACGACGGCGGCGCCGTGCGGCTCCTCCGGGTTCACGTCCACCGGTTCCACCGGCACACCCCCCATTCCCCATTTATGAACTGACCAGTCAGTGCAAAAACTTACCCCTGGATCATCGATCTCGGCAAAGCCGCAGGTCAGGCCCATTGTCAGTGGCGCCCTTCACGATGGACACATACGGACACAGAGCCGTCACACGACGACAGGAGGCTCGTCATGACCAGCTCCTCCGCATCCGCCGCGCCCCGGCGCCGCCCGGGAGGCCGCCCTGCCACCGCGCCGGCCGGACCGCCCACCGACATCCACCCCGTGCTGCGCCGCGCCGGCGCGCCGCCCGCCGCCCTCGGCCTGCTCGCCCAGGCCCGCGACGGCCTCGCCGAGGCGGTCGGCCTCGACCGGCCCAACGAGCGGTACGCCACGGCCCACCTCGCCGCCCTGCGCACGGCGGCCGCGGTGCTCGCCGTCCGGGGGAGGCCCGAGACCAACCCCCGTAAACGGGGCAGGATCCGCAGCGCCTGGGAGGTCCTGCCCGAGATAGCGCCCGAGCTCACCGAGTGGAGCGCCCTGTTCGCCTCCGGTGCCGCCCGCCGGGCGCGGGCCGAGGCGGGCATACCGGGCGCGGCCAGCCCGCGGGACGCCGACGACCTGATGCGGGACGCCGCGATGTTCCTGCGCCTGGTCGAGCGCCTTCTCGTCCTCCAGCCGGTGCTGCCCCGTCAGCCGGGTGCCGGGGAGGCGGTGTAGTCGCGGGGCTGAGGAGCGGTTGAGCCGGGGAAGGCGTCCGAGGCCATAGGGTGGGAGCGTTCGTACACCGTCACCGAGGAGTCAACAGCCGTGTCGGACCCTTCCCCTGTCTTCGGTCGAGAGGCGACGTCGCGCCCGTCGCGCGCCTCCCTTCGTACGGCCGTCGTCTGGGACGTCCTCAAGGACGCCCTCGACCGCCGGGTCAAGGCCACCGGGAAGGACTGCCTCGATGTCCTCGACACGGGCGGCGGCTCCGGCAACTTCGCCGTGCCGGTGGCCCGCCTCGGCCACCGGGTCACGGTCGTCGACCCCAGCCCCAACGCGCTCTTCGCCCTGGAGCGGCGGGCCGCCGAGGCCGGCGTCGCCGAGCGGGTCACCGGCGTCCAGGGCGACATCCGCGGCCTCTTCGACGTGGTCGGACGCGACGGGTACGACGTGGTGCTCTGCCACGGCGTCCTCGAGTACGTGGACGACCCGGCCGAGGGCGTACGGAACGCGGCGGCCGCGCTGCGGGACGGCGGCTCGCTCAGCCTGCTCGCCGCGGGGGTCGGCGGCGCCGTCCTCGCCCGCGCGCTGGCCGGCCACTTCACCGAGGCCAGGAACGCGCTCGGGGACCCGGACGGACGCTGGGGCGACGGCGACCCGGTGCCCCGGCGCTTCACCGCCGACCAGCTCACGGAACTGGCGGGCGCGGCCGGTCTGGAGGTCGGCGCCGTCCACGGCGTACGGGTCTTCGCGGACCTGGTCCCCGGTGTCCTGGTCGACACCGAGCCCGGCGCGGCGGAGGCTCTGCTGAAGCTGGAGGCCGCCGCGGCGGAGCTCCCGTCGTTCCATGCCATTGCCACCCAGTTGCATCTCCTGGGCGAGAAGCGCGCCTGAGAACGCGGTGGTGGCGCGCTGATCAGCGACGCAGCCGCACATGGAGTACGCCACAGCACCCCCGGTCGACGGCTTTGCCCCGTATGATCGGGGGACATCGTCCGGCATGACGGGCAAGGTGCTGGGGAATCAACGCTTCAGCAACCCGAACCGCGTGGCGGCCCGGATTGGCGAATAGGCGTTGAGGGCGGGTTTCACGGGGGCGATTCCCTGCCTATCCTGAAAGGGCCGCATCCCGGTCGCCCCCGCGACCGACGACTAGGAGGACTCCGTGCCGCTCTCGGAGCACGAGCAGCGAATGCTCGAGCAGATGGAGCGAGCGCTGTACGCCGAAGATCCCAAGTTCGCGACAGCGCTCGAGGGAAGCGGACTGCGTACGTACACCCGGCGACGGGTCTACCAGGCAGTCGCCGGCTTCCTGGTGGGTATCGCGCTCCTCATGGCTGGAATGGTCGCTCAGCAGATCTGGATCAGCGTGGTGGGGTTCCTCGTCATGCTGGGCTGCGCGGTACTGGCGGTCACTGGATGGCGCAAGGCGCCCAAGCCGGGTGAGCAGCAGGCGGGAAGCGGGGCGGCGGCCGGTGGTCGTCGGACCCGGCAGCGCCGCTCGATGATGAACCGGATCGAGGAGCGGTGGCAGCGCCGCCGCGACGAGCAGCAGGGCGGCGGCCACTGACGCCCCCCTGAGGCCCCCGGCCCCGACAAGACCACGAGCCCCGTGGGCCCGCACAGAGCGGCGCCCAACGGGGCTCGACGTCTACCAGGCCCGCGCCGCGTCGTCCCGTGGCCCGTGACGGGAGGCGACCCGGTGGGCCGCCTCCCGTCACGGGCCGCCTCCCGTCAGGCGTCCGGGGTGGGCTTCGGGCGGAGGCGGGTGGTGAGGCGGGACGTCAGGGACTCGCGGTGGGTGCGCCAGCGGGTGGTCGTGGACGACCACCGGGCGGACGCCGTCCAGATCACCCGGACCGCCGAGCGCGGCAACAGCAGCGCTCGGAGCCGGGCACCACGAGTCGCCGTCGTCGCGAAGCCCGCGCGGACCAGGGACACCTCGTCCGCGAGGCCCGTGCCCGGGCGCGGCTCCGGGGCGTACAGGACCTGCTCGACCCCCCGCGCCACCCGGTGCACCGCGTTCGCCGGCTCGCCCTCCAGGCCGCCGAGGCGGACGATCCGGGCCGCCGTCTTGCGGGGAGTCATCGACTCGTCCGGGACCACCCCGTGGTCCCAGGCCGTGTCCCCGATCTCCCGCCACGCCGCCAGCGTCCTCGCGACCGCCTCCTCGGCGGTACGGCCCGAGGAGCCGAGCCGCCGATTCCGTACCCGCGTCCGACAGAGGAGTGGCGACAGGGGCAGGGCCAACAGCAGCGCCACCCCAAGTGCCACCAGTACCACCGTCAGCGGGTCCGGTCCGCCGCCGTCCGACGCCGCCGCACCCGCCTCCTCCTGCCCGCAGTCGCCCTGGGCGCGCAGCTGCGCCGGGCAGCCCTCCGAGGTCCGGGGCGCCGCGGACGGCGCCGCCGAGGTGCTGGTCGACGGCTGCGCCGACTCCGTCGGCGTGCCGACGGGGGACTGCTCACGGGTGTACTCCGGCGTGGAGCCCCGGGACGGCGTCGGCTCGAACCGGGTCCAGCCCGCGCCCTCGAAGTACAGCTCGGGCCAGGCGTGGGCGTCCCGGATGCCCACTGACATCGTGCCGTCCGACTGCCGGCTGCCCGGCATGAAGCCGACCGCCACCCGCGCCGGAATCCCCATCGACCGAGCCATCGCCGCCATCGAGAAGGAGAAGTGGACGCAGAAGCCCTCCCGCCGCTCCAGGAAGCGCGTGATCGCCTGGACTCCGGTACCGGAGTCGACATCGACGTCGTAGCGGAAACCGCCGTCCACCGTGAACCAGTCCTGGAGCTTCACGGCCCGCTCGTAGTCGTTCCGGGCGCCCTTCGTGACCTGCAGCGCCGTCGCCCGCACCTCTTGCGGCATCGAGTCGGGGACCTTGGTGTACTCGGCGCGGAGCGCGTCCGGTGCCGGCGGGGCCGCCGCCAGCTGCTCGGCCGTCGGCCGGACGTCCAGGCTCGTCACCGTGTACCGGGCGCCCGCCGTGTTCTGCTCGTCGTCGCCGACGAGCATCCGCCCGGCCGGCTCGTACCGCCAGCGCCCGTCGATCTCCACCCGGTCCGCCGGGTAGGGCATCGGGAGCCACTTCTGCTGATACGTCTGGGCGGCGACGAAGTTGCTCGTCACCTCGACCGTACGGATCCCGTCGCCCAGGCCCGTCGGCCGGGGCAGCCGCTCGGGCACGTCCTCGATCGGGCGGACCGAGGACTTCCACGACGTGCCGTCGAACTGGTCGAGCGCCACGAGCCGCAGATACATGCCGCTGGTGTCCGTCGCGTTCGTCCGGTACCGGAGCACCTCGCGGTCCTCGGGCTGCCGCAGGTTGTCCTGGAGCGACACCAGCGGGTTCACCGCCGAGATCGTGCCGCCCTTGCCCCGGTCGCCCGGTCCGTCGCCGGCCCCGCCGAACAGTCCCCCGGAGAGCGAGGGCAGCGCCGCCGGCACCACCAGGGCGACTCCCATGGCGACCACGCCGATCCGCCGGCCGGTCCGCACCGGGGCGAACGCCTTCCCGCCGCTCGCGCTCCCGCCGCTGCCGCCCCCGGACCCGCCCGCCCCCGGGCGTCCGGTCCGTGCCGCGCCGCCGAAGACCCGGCCCCACTGCGAGAGCCGGTCCCGGCCCTCCGCCAGGAGCAGCAGGAGATAGCCGGTGGCCGCCACCAGGAACCAGATCCAGCTCGCACCGCCGTCGGAGAGCCCCGCGGCCACCGAGTACAGCGCGAGCAGCGGCAGACCCGCCGGGGCCGCGTTGCGGAAGGTCACCGCGAGGGTGTCCACAAGCAGCCCGATCAGGAGCACACCGCTGACCACCATCAGCCGGATTCCCTCGGTGTCCGGGGCCGGCGTCGCGTACGTACCGACGTCCTCGGCGCCCGCCTGGAACAGCGCGACGAACCGCGCCCAGGCCTCCGGCCCCGGCAGGAAGCCGAGCGCCGCCTGCTCCCGGACGAAGACCAGGGTCAGCAGCAGGAGCGTCGCGACGAGCTGCAGCAGCAGCGTCACCGGCCGCGCCAGCGGTACCCGCCGCGCCCAGGCCCCGACGCCGCTCTGCACGGCCAGCAGGATCGCCGCCGTGAAGATCCACGTCGACGGACTCACCAGCGGAAGGAGCGCGCCCGCCGCCATCAGCGTGGCGGCGTAGGCCCCCAGTGTCAGCCGCCCGCGGCCGCTCATGACCAACCTCCGTACGTCTCGCCCGAGGCGCTCTCCGCGCGGAGGCCGCCCGCCCGCTGCCACAGCTCGGCGAGCCTGGCCCCCGGGGGCACCGCAAGCGCCGTCCACCCCGCCTCGCGCAGCTGTCGCAGCCGCTCCTCGACCGTGCCGCTCACGGCGCCGCCGGTCAGCCATGACCCGGAGTCCAGGACGAAGGCGACGGCCGCGCCGCCGCGCTGCCGCATCCGGGCCGCCAGCGCGGCCTGCTCGTCGTCGAGGTCGCCCACGAAGGCGACCAGCAGGCCTTCGTTCCCGCCGCGCAGCACGTCGTACGCGCGGGAGAGACCGGCCCCGTCGGAGTGGTCCACGACGGCGAGGGTGTCCATCATCAGGCCGGCCGCCTCGGCCGCGTCCTGCGAGGTGCCGGCGAAGCCCTCGGCGCCCTCGCCGGGCACCGCCGTACCCGTGTCGGTGAGGAGCCGCACCGAGAAACCCCGCTCCAGCATGTGCACCAGGACGGAGGCCGCGCCCGACACGGCCCACTCGAAGGCCGAGTCCGGGCCCGCGCCCTGGTAGCCGATCGCGCGGGTGTCGAGCAGCACCGTGCAGCGGGCCCGTTGCGGCTGCTCCTCACGGCGCACCATCAGCTCGCCGTAGCGCGCGGTGGACCGCCAGTGGACCCGGCGCAGATCGTCGCCGTGGCGGTAGGCGCGCGGGATGATGTCGTCGTCCCCGGCGAGCGCCAGCGAGCGCAGGCTGCCGTCGCCGTACCCCGCCGCCTCGCCGGTCAGCTTCACCGGCGGCAGCGGCTCGGTCCGGGGGATGACGGTCAGGGTGTCGTACGCGCTGAAGGAGCGGGTCAGCTCGCACATGCCGAACGGGTCGTTCAGCCGGAGCTGGAGCGGGCCCAGCGGGAACCGCCCGCGCAGATCGGAGCGGACCCGGTACGACACCTCACGCCGGCCGCCCGCCTCGACCCGGTCCAGGACGAACCGGGGCCGCGGCCCGAGCATGTACGGGACGTGGTCCTGGAGCATGAGCAGCCCGGTGGGCAGCTTGGAGACGTTGTCCATCCGGAGGTGGACCCGGGCCTCCGAGCCGACGGGCACCCGCTGCGGCGAGAGCCGGCGGCTGCCCGCGACCCGGTACCGGGTGCGGTGCAGCACGCCGACGCAGATCAGCGGCAGCACGGCGAGCAGCAGCCCGACGCGCAGCAGATCGCCCTGGCCGAGGACGTAGGCGCAGATCCCGGCGGCGACCCCGGCGGCGAGGAAGGACCGGCCGCGCGTGGTGAGACCGCTCAGGGCGGCGCGCAGTCCGGCCTCGTCCTCGCCCGGGCGACCGTCACCCGGGCGGCCGTCCCGGTCGTCGCCCCGCTGCGCGTCCGGCGCGGCGGCGGTGGTCATCACAGCGGCCGGCCACCGGGCTGCCGCTGGCCGTAGGACGGGCCGGCGGGCGGCGCCGCGGCCGGGACGGGCGTGCGCTGCAGGATGTCGAGGACGACCTGCTCCGAAGTCCGCCGGTTCAGCTGGGCCTGCGCCGTCGGCAGCAGCCGGTGGGCGAGCACGGGCACGGCGAGAGCCTGGACGTCGTCCGGCAGGACGTACTCGCGGCCGCTGAGCGCGGCGGAGGACTTGGCGGCGCGCAGCAGATGCAGCGTGGCACGCGGCGAGGCGCCGAGTCTCAGGTCCGGGTGGTTGCGCGTCGCGCCGACGATCTCGACCGCGTACCGGCGGACGGAGTCGGCCACATGGACGCTCCGTACCGCGTCGATCAGCTTGACGATGTCATGGGCGTGCGCGACCGGCTGGAGGTCGTCCAGCGGGCTGACCCCGCCGTGGACGTCGAGCATCTGGAGCTCGGCCTCCGGGCTGGGGTAGCCGATCGAGACCCGCGCCATGAAGCGGTCGCGCTGGGCCTCGGGGAGCGGGTACGTGCCCTCCATCTCCACCGGGTTCTGGGTGGCCACCACCATGAACGGGCTCGGCAGCTCGTACGTCTGCCCGTCGACGGTGACCTGCCGCTCCTCCATGGACTCCAGCAGCGCGGACTGGGTCTTCGGCGAAGCGCGGTTGATCTCGTCGCCGATCACGATCTGGGCGAAGATCGCGCCCGGCTTGAACTCGAAGTCCCGCCGCTGCTGGTCGAAGATCGACACGCCGGTGATGTCCGACGGCAGCAGGTCGGGCGTGAACTGGATACGGCGCACCGAGCAGTCGATGGACCGCGCCAGCGTCTTGGCCAGCATCGTCTTGCCGACGCCGGGGACATCCTCGATCAGAAGATGCCCCTCGGCGAGCAGCACGGTCAGCGAAAGCCGTACGACCTCAGGCTTGCCCTCGATCACACCCTCCACCGACCTGCGGACACGCTCCGCTGTGGTGGTCAGATCTGTGAGGCTCGCTCGATCGTCATAGGTCGTCACCCGGCCCTCCTCGGCCCCTCCGTTGAACACCGACACCTGCCCCCGCGGTTCTTCGGGGGGTGTCACCCGAGCATTCTTGTTGCCTCTGCCGGGTTGTGTCACTTGCCTGTGGACAAGTGGGAGCGATATGCCGGGGTTTGCTGTGTTGCGCCCGGCAGATCAGGAGGGGTCGATCTCGCGCAGCAGACCGGTGGTCACGTCGAAGACGAAGCCGCGGATGTCGTCGGTGTGCAGCAGGAACGGCGAGGTCCGCACTCGCTGCATCGACTGCCGGACGTCCTGGTCGACATCGCGGAAGGCCTCGACGGCCCATGCGGGACGCTGGCCGACCTCGTCCTCCAGCTCGTGCCGGAAGTCCTCGGTCAGCGACTCCAGACCACAGCCCGTGTGGTGCACCAGCATCACGCTGCGGGTGCCGAGGGCGCGCTGGCTGATCGTGAGCGAGCGGATCACGTCGTCGGTGACCACGCCGCCCGCGTTGCGGATGGTGTGGCAGTCGCCGAGCTCAAGGCCGAGTGCGGCGTGCAGGTCGAGACGGGCGTCCATGCAGGCCACCACGGCCACGTTCAGCACGGGTCGGGCGTCCATGCCGGGATCGGTGAAGTCGGCCGCGTATCGCTCGTTGGCCTCGACGAGACGGTCGGTGACGGTGCCGCCGGCGTGTATCACGTCGGCGGCGTCGGCGGAGGGGTGCGCAGAGGTCGACATGTCTATGACGGTAGTGGTCACACGGGATCGTGGCCTGCTGTGAGAGCGGACAAAGAACGTCAATGAGCCTTGTTGTGAGGTAACCCACAGGCATGAGTAGAGCGGGCCCATCCGGGTGAGTCGTCAGGAATGTCCGGCTCCGGTCGAAGCCCCGGGCGACGCGCCAGCCGGTTGATTGACCGCCGGGGCCAGTGGACTAAAGTGACGCGAAGTTCACGGAGACATTGAGCGATTTCCGCAGTTTCTCCCCCGCGTGTGCGGCGGATGCGTAGCGGCCGCGCCGAATCTGAGCCGAATTCTGAGAGGGCGCATTGAGCAACGACCGACACGTCCCGGTGATGCTCCAGCGGTGCCTGGACATGTTGGCCCCCGCCCTGGAGCGCCCCGGCGCGGTCGTCGTCGACTGCACCCTCGGCCTCGGCGGCCACAGCGAGGCGCTGCTCAAGCGGTTCCCCGAGGCGCGCCTGGTCGCCCTCGACCGGGACAAGGAGGCGCTGCGGCTCTCCGGTGAGCGGCTGGCCCCCTACGGGGAGCGCGCGACGCTCGTCCACGCGGTCTACGACGAGCTGCCCGAGGTCCTCGACCGGCTCGCCATCCCCCGCGTCGACGGCATCCTCTTCGACCTGGGCGTCTCCTCCATGCAGCTCGACGAGGCCGACCGCGGCTTCGCGTACGCGCAGGACGCACCGCTCGACATGCGCATGGACCAGACGACCGGCGTCAGCGCGGCGGAGGTCCTCAACACCTACCCGCCGGGCGAGCTGGTCCGCATCCTGCGGGCGTACGGCGAGGAGAAGCAGGCGAAGCGGATCGTCTCCGCGATCGTGCGCGAGCGCGAGAAGGAGCCCTTCACCAACAGCGCCCGGCTGGTCGAGCTGATCCGTGACGCCCTCCCGCAGGCGGCCAAGCGCACCGGCGGCAACCCGGCCAAGCGCACCTTCCAGGCGCTGCGCATCGAGGTCAACGGCGAGCTGACGGTCCTGGAGGACGCGATCCCGGCGGCCGTGAAGGCGCTCGCGGTGGGCGGCCGGATCGCGGTCCTGTCGTACCACTCCCTGGAGGACCGGCTGGTCAAGCAGGTCTTCGCGGCGGGCGCGGCGAACACCGCGCCGCCCGGCCTGCCGGTGGTCCCGGAGCAGTACCAGCCCCGCCTGAAGCTGCTCACCCGCGGCGCCGAGCTCCCCACCGAGGAGGAGATCGCCGAGAACCGCCGCGCGGCCCCGGCCCGGCTCCGGGGAGCGCAGCGCATCCGGGAGGACGAGAAGGCATGACGACGAAGGGGCCGCTCAAAGGGCGGGCGGCACGACTCGGGCGGCTCATGCCGTCGGGACCCAGCAGCGCCGCCCGTACCCCCTTCGTCCTGCTCGTCGTCGTGCTCCTCGGCGGCGGGCTCATCACCCTCCTGCTGCTGAACTCCGCCCTCAACCAGGGCTCCTTCCATCTGCGTGACCTCAAGAACCGCACCACCGAGCTCACGGACGAGGAGCAGGCGCTCCAGCGGGACGTGGACGACTACTCCGCGCCCGACGCGCTGGAGCGGCGGGCCCGCGAGCTCGGCATGGTCCCCGGCGGCAGCCCCGCCTTCCTCGACCCGGACGGCACGGTCCGCGGGGAGCCCTCCGAGGCGGTCGCCCCGAAGCCGGTTCCGACCCCGAAGCCCGACCCCACCCCGGCGACCACGCCGAGCGGCACACCGACCAGCACGCCGTCCGGGTCCGCCTCGCAGCCCGCGAACCCCGGCACGAACACCACCCCCGTCACGCCACCACCCGCGAAGACGACCGCGCCCGCCCCGACGAACTCCGGCAGGTGACCTCAGTGCCCCCCAAGGAGCCCCCGCGCCGCCGCGTGCCCGGCCCCGCCCGCTCCGAGCGGCCCGCGCGCCCCGCCCGCCCCCGGCCGTCGGCCGCGGCCCGGCCGTCCGCCGCAGCCCGCCCGTCCGCCGGCGCCCGCTCGGGAGGCGCCCCGCGCAGGCCCGCGCCCCGCCCACAGGCGCGACCGAAGGCGCACACCATCCGGCTGGGCAGCCCCAAGCCCCGGCTGCGGCTCGTCTCCCTCGGCCTGACCCTCGTGATGGTGGCCTTCGTCATCCGGCTGCTCCAGGTCCAGGCCGTCGACGCCGGCACGCTGGCCGCCAAGGCCGAGGCCCACCGCTTCCAGGAGTACACGCTCTCCGCCGACCGGGGCGAGATCACCGACCGCTCGGGGATCGCGCTTGCCGCCAGCGTCGACGCGTACGACATCACCGCCGACCCCAAGCTCTTCACCCCCGAGGAGAGCAAGGTTCCGGACGCCCCGGAGCAGGCCGCCGCGCTCCTCGCGCCGCTCCTCGGCAAGGAGCCCGCGGACCTCGCCAAGAAGCTCCGCACCCCCAAGTCCCGCTACACGCTGCTCGCCCGCAAGCAGACCCCCCAGGTCTGGAACCAGATCAAGGACCTCAAGAAGGTCTACGGCCAGAAGGCCAAGACCTCCGAGGGCGGCAACGGGATCAACCTCCTGGGCGGCATCCTCAGCGAGCCCAGCACCAAGCGCGTGTACCCCAACGGCGAACTCGCCGCCGGGATACTGGGGTACGTCAACGCCGAGGGCCGCGGCGCCGGCGGCCTGGAGTCCCAGCTCGACAAGGAGCTCGCGGGCCAGGACGGCAAGATCAGGTTCGCCGAGTCCGGCGGGCGCCAGGTGCCCACCGCGGGCTCCCAGGGCACGCCGGCCGTGCCCGGCGTCGACATCGAGCTGACCATCGACCGGGACATCCAGTGGGCCGCCCAGCAGGCCATCACCGACCAGGTGAGGAAGTCCAGGGCCGACCGCGGCTACGTCATAGTGCAGAACACGAAGACCGGCGAGGTCCTGGCCATGGCCAACGCCCCCGGCTTCGACCCCAACGACCTGTCCGCGGCCAACGCCGCCGCGCTGGGCAACGCGGCCCTCCAGGACGCCTACGAGCCCGGCTCCACCAGCAAGGTCATGTCCATGGCCGCCGTCCTGGAGGAAGGCGCGGCCACCCCCGACACCCACGTCACCGTCCCCAACCGGCTGCACCGCGGCGACCGGCTCTTCAAGGACGACATCGACCACCCCACCTGGTACCTGACCCTCAACGGGGTCCTCGCCAAGTCCAGCAACATCGGCACCATCCTGGCCACCGGCCAGCTCGGCAGGACCCAGGCCGAGTCCAACCGGGTCCTCCACTCGTACCTGCGCAAGTTCGGCATCGGCAGCCCCACCGGGCTCGGCTACCCCGGCGAGACCCCGGGCATCCTCGCCAAGCCCCAGGACTGGTCGACCTCGCAGCAGTACACGATCCCCTTCGGCCAGGGCCTCTCGGTCAACGCCATGCAGGCCGCCTCGGTCTACTCGACCATCGCCAACGGCGGCGTACGGATCGAGCCGACCCTCGTCCGCGGCACCAAGGGGGCCGACGGGCGGTTCACCCCCGCGCCCGCGCCCGGGCAGACCCGGGTGGTCAGCGAGAAGACCGCGAAGACCCTCGCGCAGATGCTGGAGTCCGTGGTCGGCGACGAGGAGGGCACCGGCACCAAGGCCCGTATCCCCGGCTACCGGGTCGCGGGCAAGACCGGCACCGCCAACCGCGTCGACCCCGAGCTCGGCCGCTACAAGGGGTACACCGCCTCCTTCGCCGGCTTCGCGCCCGCCGACGACCCGCAGATCACGGTCTACTGCGCCATCCAGAACCCCACCAAGGGCAGCTACTTCGGCGGCCAGATCTGCGGCCCCATCTACAAGGAGGTCATGGAGTTCGCCCTCAAGACCCTCCACGTGGCCCCGACCGGCAGCGAGCCCGCCCGACTGCCGGTCATTTTCAAGGACAGCGAGTGACACCCCGGGAGTACCAGTGAGCACGATCACCCCCGATTCCGGGAACCGGAATTCGAACTCCGGCGACGCCCGGGCCTCTTTTGGCCCCGCGGCGGGTGGGCCCGGTACGCTCACCGCCGTGCCACACGCTGATCAGTACCGAACCACCCCGCCCCGCCCGGAGCAGGCCCGCCCGACACCCCTGGGCGACCTGGCCGCACGGCTCGGCGTCGAGGCGCCAGGCGCCACGGACGTCACGGGCATCACGCACGATTCGCGGGCGGTACGCCCCGGAGACGTGTACGCGGCCCTCCCCGGCGCCCGGGTCCACGGCGCCGACTTCGCCGACCAGGCAGCCGGTCTCGGAGCCGCCGCGATCCTGACCGACCCGGCGGGCGCCGAACGCGCCGCCGCGACCGGCCTGCCGGTCCTGGTCGTGGAGGATCCGCGCGGCCGGATGGGCGAGCTGGCCGCCGAGGTCTACGGCCGGCCGGGTGAGGACCTCCTCCAGATCGGCATCACCGGCACCTCCGGCAAGACCACCACCGCCTACCTGGTGGAGGGCGGCCTCAAGGCGGCCGGCCGGAAGAGCGGCCTCATCGGCACGGTCGAGATGCGGATCGGCGACGAGCGCATCAAGTCCGAACGTACGACCCCCGAGGCCACCGACCTCCAGGCCCTCTTCGCCGTCATGCGCGAACGCGGCGTCGAGGCCGTCGCCATGGAGGTCTCCAGCCACGCCCTCGTGCTCGGCCGGGTCGACGGCTGCGTCTTCGACGTCGCCGTCTTCAACAACCTGAGCCCGGAGCACATGGAGTTCCACTCCGACATGGAGGACTACTTCCACGCCAAGGCGCGGCTCTTCACCCCGGAGCGCAGCAGGCGCGGCGTGGTGAACCTCGACGACGCCTACGGCCGCCGGCTGGTCGCGGAGGCGACCGTTCCGGTCGTCTCCTTCTCCGCCGAGGGCCACCCGGACGCCGACTGGCGCGCCGAGTCCGTCGAGATCGGCTCCCACGGCTCCACGTTCACGGTCGTCGGCCCCCAGGGCGAGCGGATCTCCGCCGCCGCCCCGCTGCCCGGCCCGTTCAACGTCGCCAACACCCTCGCCGCGATCGTCACCCTGGCCGTCGCCGGGATCGACCCGCAGACCGCCGCCGACGGCGTCGCCGCCGTCCCCGGCGTGCCGGGCCGCCTGGAGCGCGTCGACGCGGGCCAGCCGTACCTCGCGGTCGTCGACTACGCGCACAAGACGGACGCCGTCGAATCGGTCCTGCGCTCGCTGCGCAAGGTCACCGAGGGCAAGGTGCACATCGTCATCGGCTGCGGCGGCGACCGGGACACCACCAAGCGCGGCCCGATGGGCGCCGCCGCGGCGCGCCTCGCCGACACCGCCGTACTGACCTCCGACAACCCCCGCTCCGAGGACCCCCTCGCGATCCTGGCCGCGATGCTCGCGGGCGCCGCCGAGGTGCCCGCGCACGAGCGTGGCGACGTCCTGGTCGACGCCGACCGGGCCGCCGCCGTCGCCGCGGCCGTGGCCCGCGCGCAGCCCGGCGACACCGTCCTCGTCGCCGGCAAGGGCCACGAGCAGGGCCAGGACATCGCCGGTGTGGTCCGCCCCTTCGACGACCGCCGGGTCCTGCGCGAAGCGATTGAACGCAGCCTCAAGAACAGTCAGGGATAAGTTGTGATCGCCCTCTCCCTCGCCGAGATCGCCGAAATCGTCGGCGGGCAGTCGTACGACATACCGGATCCGGCCGTCCGGATCACCGGTCCCGTCGTCATCGACTCCCGTGAGGTGAAGCCCGGCAGCCTGTTCGCCGCCTTCGCAGGCGAACAGGTCGACGGCCACGACTACGCGGCCCGCGCCGTCGAGGCGGGCGCGGCAGCCGTACTGGCCGCCCGCCCCGTCGGCGTACCCGCCATCGTCGTGGACGACGTCCAGACGGCGCTCGGCGCCCTCGCCCGGGCCGTCGTCGAACGCCTCGGCACCGATGTCGTCGCGCTGACCGGATCGGCCGGCAAGACCTCCACCAAGGACCTGATCGCCCAGGTCCTCCAGCGCCACGCACCCACGGTGTGGACGCCCGGCTCGCTCAACAACGAGATCGGGCTGCCGCTGACGGCACTGCGCGCGAGCGACGACACCCAGCACCTGGTCCTCGAAATGGGCGCCCGCGGCATCGGTCACATCCGCTACCTCACCGGACTGACCCCGCCGCGCATCGGCCTCGTCCTCAACGTCGGCACCGCCCACATCGGCGAGTTCGGCGGCCGCGAGCAGATCGCCCAGGCGAAGGGCGAACTCGTCGAGGCGCTCCCGCCGGCCGACCAGGGCGGAGTGGCGGTCCTCAACGCCGACGACCCGCTCGTCCGGGCCATGGCCGAACGCACCCACGCGCGCGTGACGCTGTTCGGAGAGTCGGACGAAGCGGTCGTACGTGCCGAGAACGTCCGTCTCACAGCCGCTGGACAGCCCTCTTTCAAGCTTCACACACCCACCGGGTGCAGTGACGTGACCTTGCGCCTGTACGGTGAGCACCACGTGTCGAACGCGCTCGCCGCGGCCGCCGTCGCCCATGAGCTGGGCATGCCCGTGGAGGAGATCGCCACCGCGCTCTCCGAGGCGGGCACCCTGTCGCGCTGGCGCATGGAGGTCACGGAGCGTCCGGACGGCGTGACGATCGTCAACGACGCCTACAACGCGAATCCCGAGTCCATGCGAGCCGCCCTGCGCGCGCTCGCGGCCATGGGCCGGGCCGCACAGGCCCAGGGGGGCCGCACGTGGGCGGTGCTCGGCAAGATGGCCGAGCTCGGAGACGCATCGCTCGCCGAGCACGACGCGGTCGGACGGCTCGCCGTCCGGCTCAACGTCAGCAAGCTCGTCGCGGTCGGGGACAGGGAAGCGTCCTGGCTGCAACTGGGCGCATATAACGAGGGTTCGTGGGGTGAGGAGTCGGTGCACGTGTCCGACGCGCAGGCGGCGGTCGACCTGTTGCGCAGTGAGCTGCGCCCGGGGGACGTCGTCCTTGTGAAGGCTTCCAGGTCGGTCGGTCTGGAGCAGGTCGCCCTGGCCCTCCTCGACTCCGAGAGCGAGGTCGCGGGCCGATGAGGCAGATCCTCTTCGCGGGGGCCATCGGGCTCTTCCTGACCCTGATCGGCACCCCGCTGCTCATCAAACTCCTTGCCCGCAAGGGGTACGGGCAGTTCATCCGCGACGACGGCCCGCGCGGCCACGCCGGGAAGAAGGGCACGCCCACCATGGGCGGCATCTCCTTCATCCTGGCCACGCTCATCGCGTACGCCCTCGCCAAGGTCATCACCGGTGAGGACCCGACGTACTCGGGTGTCCTGGTCCTCTTCCTGATGGCCGGCATGGGTCTGGTCGGCTTCCTCGACGACTACATCAAGATCGTAAAGCAGCGTTCGCTGGGTCTGCGGGCCAAGGCGAAGATGGCCGGCCAGCTGATCGTCGGCATCGCCTTCGCCGTGCTCTCGCTGCAGTTCGCGGATCTGCGCGGGCTCACCCCGGCCTCCGAGAAGCTCTCCTTCATCACCGACTTCGGCTGGTCCATCGGGCCGGTGCTGTTCGTGGTCTGGGCGCTCTTCATGATCCTGGCCATGTCCAACGGCGTGAACCTGACGGACGGTCTGGACGGCCTGGCCACCGGCGCGTCGGTGATGGTCTTCGGCGCGTACACCTTCATCGGCCTGTGGCAGTTCCAGGAGTCCTGCGCCAACGCGGTGACCCTGACCAACCCCAACGCCTGCTTCGAGGTACGCGACCCGCTCGACCTCGCGGTCGTCGCCTCCGCCCTCATGGGCGCCTGCTTCGGCTTCCTGTGGTGGAACACCTCGCCGGCCAAGATCTTCATGGGCGACACCGGTTCGCTGGCCCTCGGCGGCGCGCTCGCCGGTCTCGCCATCTGCTCCCGTACCGAGCTGCTGCTCGCCCTGCTCGGCGGCCTGTTCGTACTGATCACCATGTCGGTGGTCATCCAGGTCGGCTCGTTCAAGATGACCGGCAAGCGAGTCTTCCGGATGGCCCCGCTCCAGCACCACTTCGAACTCAAGGGGTGGTCGGAAGTCCTGGTCGTCGTCCGGTTCTGGATCATCCAGGGCATGTGCGTGATCGTGGGCCTGGGCCTCTTCTACGCGGGATGGGCATCCGAAAAGTGAGCTGGAACGGCAAGAGGGTCACCGTCGCGGGTCTCGGGGTCTCCGGGATCCCGGCCGCCCGGGTCCTGCACGGCCTCGGCGCCGTCGTGACCGTCGTCAACGACGGCGACGACGAACGCTCCCGGGCGCAGGCCGACGAGCTGCGGGCCGAGGGGATCACCGTCCGCCTCGGCGACGGCGACACCCTGCCGGACGGCACCGAACTGGTCGTCACCACCCCCGGCTGGCGGCCCGACAAGCCGCTCTTCGCGGCCGCCGCCGAGGCGGGCGTGGAGGTCTGGGGCGACGTCGAGCTCGCCTGGCGCCTGCGTGGCCCCGATGCCGCTCCCTGGCTCGCCGTGACCGGCACCAACGGCAAGACGACGACCGTCCGGATGCTCGCCTCGATCCTGGAGGCCGCGGGGCTGCGGACCGCCGCCGTCGGGAACATCGGCGTCTCGCTCCTCGACGCCGTCCTCGGCGAGGAGACGTACGACGTCCTCGCCGTCGAACTCTCCAGCTACCAGCTGCACTGGGCGCCCAGCCTGCGCGCCCACTCGGCCGCCGTGCTCAACCTGGCGCCCGACCACCTCGACTGGCACGGCTCCATGGCGGCGTACGCCGCCGACAAGGGCCGGATCTACGAGGGCAACCAGGTCGCCTGCGTCTACAACGTCGCCGACAAGGCCACCGAGGACCTGGTCCGCGAGGCCGACGTCGAGGAGGGCTGCCGCGCGATCGGCTTCACCCTCGGCACCCCCGGCCCCTCGCAGCTCGGCGTCGTCGAGGGCATCCTCGTCGACCGGGCCTTCGTCGAGAACCGGCAGAAGCAGGCCCAGGAGCTCGCCGAGGTCGCGGACGTGAACCCGCCGGCCCCGCACAACGTCGCCAACGCGCTCGCCGCGGCCGCCCTCGCCCGCGCCTTCGGCGTCGAGCCGAAGGCCGTACGGGACGGACTGCGGGCCTTCCGGCCCGACCCGCACCGCATCGAACTGGTCGAGGAGATCGAGGGCGTCGTCTTCGTCGACGACTCCAAGGCCACCAACACCCACGCCGCGGAAGCCTCGTTGGCGGCCTACGACCCGATCGTCTGGATCGCCGGCGGCCTCGCCAAGGGCGCGACCTTCGACGAGCTCGTGACCGCCTCGGCGAAGCGCCTGCGCGGGGTCGTCCTGATCGGCGCGGACCGCGCGCTGATCCGCGAAGCCCTGGCGCGACACGCCCCCGAGGTCCCGGTCGTGGACCTCGACCGGACCGACACTGGGGCGATGTCCGAGGCGGTCCGCGAGGCGGCCCGGCTCGCCCGGCCGGGCGACACGGTTCTGCTGGCCCCGGCCTGCGCCTCGATGGACATGTTCGCCAATTACAACAAGCGGGGCGAGGCCTTCGCGGACGCGGTCCGCGCCCTCGCCACCACCGGGCGCGTCTGACCTGACCAGCAAGGAGGTCCGGCCGCGCCGGGCACGACTGGAGGGGACAGCGCCCATGCCGAGCAGAATCGCCGGGACCCGCCGGCCCTCCGCCCTCCGCGGCGGGGGCCGGGCTCCCACGCCGCCCCGGCCACCCCGCGCCGGCGGCGTACGGCGGATGTACGAGCAGGCCCGGCGGGCCTGGGACCGGCCGCTGACCGCGTACTACGTCATCCTCGGCGCCGCGCTGCTCATCACGATGCTCGGCCTGGTGATGGTCTACAGCGCCTCGATGATCACTGCGCTCCGCTACGACCTGGTGCCCTCGTACTTCTTCCGCAAGCAGTTCTTCGCCGCGATCCTCGGCACCGCGCTGCTCCTGGTCGCCTCCCGGATGCCGGTGAAGCTGCACCGGGCGCTCGCGTACCCGATCCTGGTCGGCGCCGTCTTCCTGATGGTGCTCGTCCAGATCCCGGGGATAGGGCGCGCGGTCGGCGGAAACCAGAACTGGATCTCGCTGGGCGGACCGTTCATGCTCCAGCCCAGCGAATTCGGCAAACTGGCGCTCATCCTGTGGGGCGCCGACCTGCTGGCCCGCAAACAGGACATGAAACTTCTCACCCAGTGGAAACACATGCTGGTGCCGCTGGTACCCGGCACGTTCCTGCTGCTCGGCCTCATCATGCTCGGCGGGGACATGGGCACGGCCATCGTGCTCGCCGCGATCCTCTTCGGGCTGCTGTGGACGGCCGGCGCGCCCACCAGGCTCTTCGTCGGGGTGCTCACGATCGCCGGCGCGATCGGCTTCCTGCTGATCAAGACCAGCGACAACCGGCTGAAGCGGTTCGCCTGCATCGGCGCCACCGACCCCGGGGGAGAGGGTGCCCCCTGCCTGCAGGCCGCCCACGGGCTCTATGCTCTGGCGTCAGGCGGATGGTTCGGTTCCGGACTGGGCGCCAGTGTGGAAAAATGGGGCCAACTACCCGAAGCGCACACCGACTTCATCTTCGCCGTCACCGGGGAGGAACTGGGTCTGGCGGGGACGCTGTCGGTACTCGCCCTGTTCGCGGCTCTAGGCTATGCGGGTATCCGCGTGGCCGGACACACGGAGGACCCCTTCGTGAGGTACGCCGCGGGAGGCGTGACCACCTGGATCACGGCGCAGGCCGTGATCAACATCGGTGCGGTGCTCGGTCTGCTGCCGATCGCCGGTGTCCCGCTCCCGCTGTTCTCGTACGGGGGGTCGGCCCTGCTGCCGACCATGTTCGCCGTCGGGCTCCTCATCGCCTTCGCGCGACAGGAACCCGCCGCGAAAGCGGCCCTGGCCATGCGCCGCCCCGGCTGGGGCAAGCGGGCCGGGGTGAGATGGAAGTCGATGCGACGGCGCGTCAAGAAGCGTCCGTCCGGAGAGCGGTGAATTTCGGTGCATGTCGTACTCGCCGGTGGGGGGACCGCCGGCCACATCGAGCCCGCGCTCGCCCTCGCGGACGCCCTGCGCAGGCAGGACCCGAGCGTGGGCATCACGGCGCTCGGCACGGAGAAGGGCCTGGAGACCCGGCTCGTGCCCGAACGGGGCTACGAGCTGGCGCTCATCCCCGCCGTGCCGCTGCCGCGCAAGCCCACCCCTGAGCTGATCACCGTCCCCGGACGGCTGCGCGGCACCATCAAGGCGGCCGAGCAGATCCTGGAGCGCACCAAGGCGGACTGTGTGGTCGGCTTCGGCGGCTACGTCGCCCTGCCCGGCTACCTCGCCGCCAAGCGCCTCGGCGTGCCGATCGTGGTCCACGAGGCCAACGCCCGGCCGGGCCTTGCCAACAAGATCGGCTCGCGGTACGCGGCCGGGGTCGCCGTCGCCACCCCGGATTCCAAACTCCGCAACTCCCGCTACATCGGTATCCCGCTGCGGCACACCATCGCCACCCTCGACCGGGCCCGGGTCCGGCCCGAGGCGCGCGCCGCCTTCGGCCTCGACCCGAACCTGCCGACGCTGCTGGTGTCCGGTGGATCGCAGGGCGCCCGGCGGCTCAACGAGGTCATCCAGCAGATCGCCCCGGTGCTCCAGCGCTCGGGCATCCAGATCCTGCACGCGGTCGGCCCGAAGAACGAGATGCCGCGTGTCGACAACATGCCCGGGATGCCGCCGTACGTCCCGGTACCGTACGTGGACCGGATGGACCTCGCGTACGCGGCGGCGGACATGATGCTCTGCCGCGCGGGCGCGATGACCGTCGCCGAGCTCTCCGCCGTCGGGCTGCCCGCCGCGTACGTCCCGCTGCCGATCGGCAACGGCGAACAGCGGCTCAACGCCCAGCCGGTGGTCAAGGCGGGCGGCGGGCTGCTCGTCGACGACGCGGAGCTGTCGCCGCAGTGGGTGCAGGGCAACGTCCTGCCCGTACTGGCCGACCCGCACCGGCTGTACGAGATGTCCCGCGCCGCCGCCGAGTTCGGCCGCCGGGACGCCGACGACCTGCTCGTCGGCATGGTGTACGAGGCGATCGCCGCGCGGCGCTCGTAGGCGGCGGGACACACCCGCACAGCACAGGAGGCAGGGGACGTGTCCGGACCGACGACAGCGGAGAAGCGTGGCACACGCGAGCCGAAGGGGTCGCCGGAACGGGCCACCTCCGGTCCGGGCACCCCGAATCCCGTATTCCGGGTGCCCGGACCGCGTCTCCTGCTGATCGCGCTCGCCGTGGTCCTGATCGTGGCCGGCGGGATCTGGGCGCTCTACGGCTCCACCTGGCTGCGCGTGGAACGGGTGACGACCTCCGGCACGCAGGTTCTGACACCCCGTGAGGTCGAGGAGGCCGCCGCCGTGCCGATCGGTTCCCCGCTGGTCTCCGTCGACACGGACGCCATCGAGGCGCGACTGGTGCGGGAACTGCCCCGAATCGACACGGTCGAGGTCATTCGGTCCTGGCCGCATGGAATCGGTCTGAAAGTGACGGAGCGGAAACCGGTTCTGGTGGTGGAAAAGGGCGGAAAGTTCATTGAAGTGGACTCCGGCGGAACGCGATTCGCCACCGTGGACGAAGCGCCCGCAGGTGTACCGGAACTCCTCCTGAACGCCGCCTCCGCGCCGAGCCTGCGCCGCTTCGACGAGGACCGGCTGCTCCTGGAGGCGGTGGGCGTGACGGGCGAACTCCCGGAGAAAATCGCCCGGGACGCTCGTGTCGTCGAGGTCGCGTCGTACGACTCCATCACCCTGGAGCTCAGCGGCGGCCGGACGGTCTTCTGGGGCAGCGGTGAGGACGGTGCCGTCAAGGCCCGGGTCCTCGCCGCTCTGATGAAGGCAACGCCCAAAGCGGGGCACTTCGATGTAAGCGCCCCTACCGCGCCCGCCGCGTCGGGGAGTTGACGCCCATACGCGCTGGCCAGCACCCTGGTTGGCCAGCGCTACGGGTGATCACATAGGGTGAAAAGAAAAACGGGAGGTTCGGCGTGTTCGTTGAACGTGCGCCGCTTGTCGACTTAGTGTCCTGTTCGGAAGAGTCCAGCGAACAGAGACACTGGTAACCCTAAACTTCAACGTTAGGGTTTGGGTCGGCGTTTCGGACCGTCCCATCGGCATCAGTCGCCGCAGCGCGAAGACCAACGCGTAGCGGCGACACGTAACTCGAGGCGAGAGGCCTTCGACGTGGCAGCACCGCAGAACTACCTCGCAGTCATCAAGGTCATCGGTGTCGGCGGCGGTGGTGTCAATGCCATCAACCGAATGATCGAGGTCGGTCTCAAGGGCGTCGAGTTCATCGCGATCAACACCGATGCGCAAGCGCTGTTGATGAGCGACGCCGACGTCAAGCTCGACGTCGGCCGTGAACTCACCCGTGGCCTCGGGGCCGGGGCGAACCCGGCAGTCGGTCGCAAGGCGGCAGAGGACCACCGTGAGGAGATCGAGGAGGTCCTCAAGGGGGCCGACATGGTCTTCGTCACCGCCGGCGAAGGTGGCGGCACCGGCACCGGCGGCGCACCCGTCGTGGCCAACATCGCGCGCTCGCTCGGCGCCCTGACGATCGGTGTGGTCACGAGGCCGTTCACCTTCGAGGGACGCCGCCGGGCCAACCAGGCGGAGGACGGCATCGCCGAGCTCCGCGAAGAGGTCGACACCCTCATCGTCATCCCGAACGACCGGCTGCTCTCGATCTCGGACCGCCAGGTCTCCGTGCTCGACGCCTTCAAGTCGGCCGACCAGGTGCTGCTGAGCGGTGTGCAGGGCATCACCGACCTCATCACCACCCCCGGTCTGATCAACCTCGACTTCGCCGACGTCAAGTCGGTCATGTCCGAGGCCGGTTCGGCCCTCATGGGCATCGGCTCCGCCCGCGGCGACGACCGCGCGGTCGCGGCGGCCGAGATGGCGATCTCCTCGCCGCTCCTGGAGGCGTCCATCGACGGCGCCCGGGGCGTCCTGCTCTCCATCTCCGGCGGCTCGGACCTCGGTCTCTTCGAGATCAACGAGGCCGCGCAGCTGGTGAGCGAGGCCGCCCACCCCGAGGCCAACATCATCTTCGGCGCCGTCATCGACGACGCCCTGGGCGACGAGGTACGGGTCACGGTCATCGCGGCCGGCTTCGACGGCGGCCAGCCGCCGACCCGCCGGGACAACATCCTCAGCTCGGCCTCGGCCAAGCGCGAGGAGCCGGCCCCGGCGCCGCGCGCCACCGAGCGCCCGCTCGGCGGCCTCGGCACCGTTGCCCCGCGCGACGAGCCGTCCGCCCCGGCCGAGTCGGCTCCGGTCGCCTCGGCCGAGAGCCCGCTGCCGCCGGTCACCCCGCCGGTGGTCCCGCCGGCCCGCCCGTACCCGGACACCCAGGCCGAAGAGCTGGATGTTCCGGACTTCTTGAAGTGATAGAGCAGCTCGAACCCGTGAGCGGCGCGCACTTCGCCTTCACCGACAGGTGGGGCGGGGTGAGCGCCGTTCCGTACGAGGAGCTCAACCTCGGCGGCGCCGTGGGGGACGACCCCGAGGCCGTCCGGACCAACCGGGCGCGGGCCGCCGGGGGCCTGGGGCTCGACCCCGGGCGGGTCGTCTGGATGAACCAGGTGCACGGCCCCGATGTCGCGGTGGTCGACGGACCCTGGGGCGACCGTCCGGTTCCGGAGGTCGACGCGATCGTCACCACCCGGCGCGGACTCGCCCTCGCGGTCCTGACCGCCGACTGCACCCCCGTACTGCTCGCGGACCCCGTGGCCGGGGTCGTCGCCGCCGCCCACGCCGGGCGGCCCGGGATGGTCGCCGGGGTCGTCCCGGCCGCCGTGCGGGCCATGATCGAACTGGGCGCCGACCCGGCCCGGATCACCGCCCGTACCGGCCCCGCCGTCTGCGGGCGCTGTTACGAGGTGCCGGCGGCGATGCGGGCCGAGGTGGCCGCGGCCGAACCGGCCGCGTACGCCGAGACCAGCTGGGGAACCCCGGCCGTCGACGTCGTCGGGGGAGTCCACGCGCAGTTGGAGCGGCTGGGGATTCGGGACCGGCGGGCCAGTGAAGTCTGCACTCTCGAGTCGGGCGACCACTTCTCGTACCGCCGCGATCGCACCACAGGGCGACTCGCGGGATATGTCTGGTTGGACGCTGTGCCTACCCGGGGGAAAACCCCCGGACCCCCGGCAGGAAGAGCTCATGAGGGACCGTAAGACGGAACTCGCCGAGAACCTGGCGCAGGTGGAGGAACGAATCTCCGCAGCCTGCGCGGCCGCCGGGCGGAAGCGGTCGGATGTGACCCTGATCGTGGTCACCAAGACCTATCCGGCGAGCGATGTGCGGATCTTGCACGAACTCGGCGTACGGGACGTGGCGGAGAACCGTGATCAGGATGCCGCGCCCAAGGCCGTCGCCTGCGCGGATCTGGACCTCCGCTGGCACTTCGTCGGCCAGTTGCAGACCAACAAGGTCCGTTCTGTGGCGAGTTATGCGGATGTCGTGCAGTCGGTCGACCGTTTGAAGCTCGTCACCGCCCTCTCGGCGGCGGCGGAGAAGAACGGGCGCGAGCTGGGCTGTCTCGTCCAGGTCGCCCTCGACGCCGAGTCGGGCGCGCGGGGCGAGCGCGGCGGCGTGGCACCGGACGGCGTCGAGGAGTTGGCCGCCGCGGTGGACGCGGCGCCCGGGCTGAGGCTCGACGGACTGATGACCGTCGCGCCGCTCGCCGGCCCCTACGCGGGGCGCCAACGTGCGGCGTTCGACAGTCTGATGGATTTGTCGACTCTCCTGCGCACGACCCGTCCGGCTGCGAACATGGTGTCCGCGGGAATGAGCGCGGACCTTGAGGACGCCGTGGCGGCCGGAGCGACACATGTGCGCATCGGTACGGCGGTACTGGGTGTCCGCCCCAGGCTCCGGTAACGTCGCGAAGCAAGTCGGACCACAGCAGAAAATATGGTCATTCCCGCCGGTCGGCGGGGGCGGACCGCGTGGATCACGGGCACTTGGCGACGAGGCCGATCCACCACAGAGCGGAGGACTCAGAGAATGGCCGGCGCGATGCGCAAGATGGCGGTCTACCTCGGCCTCGTGGAGGACGATGGGTACGACGGCCGGGGGTTCGACCCCGACGACGACTTCGAACCCGAGCTGGAACCGGAACCCGAGCGTGAGCGGCGTCACCAGCCCCCGCGTCAGGTGGAGCGGGCGGAACCGGTGCGCGTGGTGCAGCAGCCCGCGCCCCGTGAGCCGGTCGCTCACGCCGCCCCGCTATCCGTCGAAAGCGGACGTCCGGCACGAATCGCCCCCGTGGCGTCCATCACACCCGAACGTCCGAGCATGGAGAAGAACGCACCGGTGATCATGCCCAAGGTCGTGTCCGAGCGGGAGCCGTACCGCATCACCACGCTGCACCCCCGGACCTACAACGAAGCCCGTACCATCGGGGAACACTTCCGTGAGGGCACTCCGGTGATCATGAACCTCACGGAGATGGACGACACCGATGCGAAGCGACTTGTCGACTTTGCCGCCGGACTCGTCTTCGGGCTCCATGGCAGCATTGAGCGCGTGACGCAGAAGGTGTTCCTGTTGTCGCCTGCTAACGTCGATGTCACGGCGGAGGACAAGGCCCGGATCGCAGAGGGCGGATTCTTCAACCAGAGCTGAGACAACGAAGACCGGAACGGGCCCGGCCGCAAGGCCGGACAAGCGAGAGCACGAGCCAGGGGAGAGGGAAGCGCGGGATGGGCGTCGCACTACAAGTGATCTACATCGCGCTGATGTGCTTCCTCATCGTGCTGATCTTCCGGCTGGTCATGGACTACGTCTTTCAGTTCGCGCGTTCATGGCAACCCGGCAAGGCGATGGTGGTCGTTCTGGAGGCCACCTACACTGTCACCGATCCACCGCTCAAGCTTCTGCGGCGGTTCATCCCGCCGCTGCGTCTCGGGGGCGTGGCACTCGACCTGTCCTTCTTCGTTCTGATGATCATCGTCTACATCCTGATCTCCATCGTGAGCAGCTTCGCGAGGTGAATGTGGACGATACGGTCTTGCCGACTGCCGACGACTACGTAGAGGTGAAGAAGAGATGCCGCTGACCCCCGAGGACGTGCGGAACAAGCAGTTCACGACCGTCCGCCTTCGAGAAGGCTATGACGAGGACGAGGTCGATGCCTTCCTCGACGAGGTCGAAGGCGAACTGACCCGCCTGCTCCGCGAGAACGAGGACCTGCGCGCCAAGCTGGCCGCGGCGACGCGTGCCGCCGCGCAGAACCAGCAGCAGCAGGGCATGCGCAAGCCCCCGGAGCAGCAGGATCGTCCCGTCGGTCCCGGCGCCCCGGTGCCCGCCGCCATATCCGGACCGCCGGTCCAGCAGCAGCCCCCGCAGATGGGCCCGCCGCAGCTGCCGTCCGGTGCGCCGCAGCTCCCCGCCGGTCCTGGTGGCCACGGCCCCGGTCCGATGCAGGGTGGCCCGATGGGCCCCGGCCCCGGCCAGATGCAGGGCGGCCCGATGCAGGGCGGCCAGATGCAGGGCGGTCCGATGCAGGGCGGTCCGATGCAGGGTGGCCCGATGGGCCAGCCGATGGGCGGCCCCATGGGGCACCCGCAGCAGCAGATGCAGCAGCCCATGCAGCAGCCGCAGCAGGGCCCCGGTGGCGACAGCGCCGCGCGTGTCCTCTCGCTGGCCCAGCAGACGGCCGACCAGGCGATCGCGGAGGCCCGTTCCGAGGCCAACAAGATCGTCGGCGAGGCGCGTTCGCGCGCCGAGGGCCTGGAGCGGGACGCCCGCGCCAAGGCGGACGCGCTGGAGCGGGACGCGCAGGAGAAGCACCGCGTGGCGATGGGCTCGCTGGAGTCGGCCCGCGCGACGCTGGAGCGCAAGGTCGAGGACCTGCGGGGCTTCGAGCGTGAGTACCGGACGCGTCTGAAGTCGTACCTGGAGTCGCAGCTGCGTCAGCTGGAGACCCAGGCGGACGACTCGCTGGCCCCGCCGCGGACGCCGGCCACGGCTTCGCTGCCGCCGGCGCCCTCGATGGCCTCGGCCGGTGCGAGCGCCCCGTCGTACGGCGGCAACGGGTCGATGGGCGGCGCGCCGTCCATGGGTGGTGCCCCGTCCTACGGCGGCCAGCAGCAGATGTCCCCGGCGATGACGCAGCCGATGGCTCCGGTCCGCCCGCAGGCGCCGCAGCCGATGCAGCAGGCGCCGGCGCCGATGCGTGGCTTCCTGATCGACGAGGACGACAACTGACGGCGGGAGCTCGCGCGATGAGCGCGTAGCCGTCGGCAGGCTAAAGGGCCGGGCCCCTGGGAAACCAGGGGCCCGGCCCTTTGCCGTGGGCGGGGCGGTCGGGGGGGGTGGGGGCCGGGTGCGGGTGGGGCGCCTGCGGCGGGCTCCTTCCCCACCCCGCCCCGTCCCGAACACCCCGGGGGGTGGGTCGGTCGCGGGGGCTCCGCCCCCGAACCCCGGGGGCCGCGGGCTTCGCCCCCGGCCCGGGCGCGGCAGCTTCGCGCCGCGAGGCTTCGCCGGGCATCCGGGGCAGCCGCTTCGCGCCGCGACGGCCTGCTGGGCTTCGCTCGCGGCCGCCGCGCCGGCGTCGGGGGTTCGGGGGCGGAGCCGCCGGGCTCGTCAGAGTTTCGGGGGTCCCCCCGGACCGAGTCTGGGGGGTGGGGAACCGAAAGGCCCGGCACCGTCTGCGGTGCCGGGCCTTTCGGTGTGGTGTTACGCCTTGCGGAGGCGGAACGTCAGGGACAGGGACTCGTCCGTGAACGGGGTGCCGTACGTGTCGTCCGCCGGGCTCGATGCGAAGTCCGTCGACAGGACCTCGTCCGCGATCAGGGTCGCGTGGGTCGTCAGGGCCTCCGTCGTTTCCGGGGACTCCGAGGTCCAGCGGAGGGCGATGCGGTCCGCAACGTCCAGGCCGCTGTTCTTGCGGGCCTCCTGGATCAGGCGGATCGCGTCACGCGCCAGGCCCGCCTGGCGGAGCTCCGGAGTGATCTCCAGGTCGAGGGCGACCGTCGCGCCCGCGTCCGACGCGACCGACCAGCCCTCCCGGGGAGTCTCCGTGATGATGATCTCCTCCGGGCCGACCGTGATCGTCTCGCCGTTGACCTCCAGCGTCGCCTCGCCGTTGCGGAGGGCAAGGGACAGGGCCGCCGCGTCCGCCGACGCCACCGCCTTCGCCACGTCCTGGACGCCCTTGCCGAAACGCTTGCCCAGCGCGCGGAAGTTCGCCTTCGCCGTCGTGTCGACCAGAGACCCTCCCACCTCCGAAAGGGACGCCAGGGACGAGACGTTCAGCTCTTCCGTGATCTGCGCCTGGAGCTCCGGCGACAGGTCCGTGAAGCCCGTCGCCCCCACCAGCGCGCGCGACAGCGGCTGACGGGTCTTCACGCCCGACTCCGCCCGCGTCGCCCGGCCCAGTTCCACCAGGCGGCGGACCAGCAGCATCTGCGACGAGAGCGTCCGGTCGACCAGCGACGCGTCCGGCTCCGGCCACGTCGACAGATGCACCGACTCCGGGGCGCCCGGGGTCACCGGGACCACCAGGTCCTGCCACACCCGCTCCGTGATGAACGGGGTCAGCGGCGCCATCAGGCGCGTCACCGTCTCGATCACGTCGTGGAGGGTGCGCAGCGCCGCCGCGTCGCCCTGCCAGAACCGGCGGCGCGAACGCCGCACGTACCAGTTCGACAGGTCGTCGACGAACGACGAGATCAGCTTGCCCGCCCGCTGCGTGTCGTACGACTCCAGCGACTGGGTGACCTCCGACACCAGCGTGTTCAGCTCGGACAGGAGCCACTTGTCCAGGACCGGGCGCTCGGCCGGCGCCGGGTCCGACGCGCTCGGCGCCCAGCCCGACGTACGGGCGTACAGCGCCTGGAACGCCACCGTGTTCCAGTACGTGAGGAGGGTCTTGCGGACGACCTCCTGGATCGTGCCGTGGCCCACCCGGCGCGCCGCCCACGGCGAGCCGCCCGCCGCCATGAACCAGCGCACCGCGTCCGCGCCGTGCTGGTCCATCAGCGCGATCGGCTCCAGGGTGTTGCCCAGGTGCTTGGACATCTTGCGGCCGTCCTCGGCGAGGATGTGGCCCAGGCAGACCACGTTCTCGTACGAGGACTTGTCGAAGACCAGCGTGCCGACCGCCATCAGCGTGTAGAACCAGCCGCGCGTCTGGTCGATCGCCTCGCTGATGAACTGCGCCGGGTAGCGGGACTCGAAGAGTTCCTTGTTCTTGTGCGGGTAGCCCCACTGCGCGAACGGCATCGAGCCCGAGTCGTACCAGGCGTCGATCACCTCCGGCACGCGCGTCGCCGTCTTCGAGCAGCTCGGGCAGGGGAAGGTCACCGCGTCGATGTACGGGCGGTGCGGGTCGAGCTCCGACTGGTCCGTGCCCGTCAGCTCGGACAGCTCCGCGCGCGAACCCACGCACGTGAGGTGGCCGTCCTCGCAGCGCCACAGCGGCAGCGGGGTGCCCCAGTAGCGGCTGCGGGAGAGCGCCCAGTCGATGTTGTTGTTCAGCCAGTCGCCGAAGCGGCCGTGCTTGACCGAGTCCGGGAACCAGTTCGTCTGCTCGTTCTCTTCGAGGAGACGGTCCTTCACCGCGGTCGTACGGATGTACCAGGACGGCTGCGCGTAGTAGAGCAGCGCCGTGTGGCAGCGCCAGCAGTGCGGGTAGCTGTGCTCGTACGGGACGTGGCGGAAGAGCAGGCCCCGTGCGTCCAGGTCCTTCGTGAGCGCCTCGTCGGCCTTCTTGAAGAAGACGCCGCCCACCAGCGGCACGTCCTCCTCGAAGGTGCCGTCGGGGCGGACCGGGTTAACCACCGGCAGGCCGTACGCACGGCAGACCTTGAGGTCGTCCTCACCGAAGGCGGGGGACTGGTGGACCAGACCCGTACCGTCCTCGGTCGTCACGTAGTCGGCGTTCACCACGTAGTGGGCTTCCGCCGGGAAGTCCACGAGGGCGAAGGGACGCTCGTACGTCCAGCGCTCCATCTCGGTGCCCGTGAAGGACTCGCCCGTGGTGACCCAGCCCTCGCCGAGCGCCTTCTCCACCAGCGGCTGGGCGACGACCAGCTTCTCGTCGCCGTCGGTCGCGACGACGTACGTGACCTCGGGGTGCGCGGCGACCGCCGTATTGGACACCAGGGTCCAGGGGGTCGTCGTCCAGACCAGGAGCGAGGCCTGGCCGGCCAGCGGGCCGGAGGTCAGCGGGAAGCGGACGAAGACGGAGGGGTCGACGACCGTCTCGTACCCCTGCGCCAGCTCGTGGTCCGAGAGGCCGGTGCCGCAGCGCGGGCACCAGGGGGCGACGCGGTGGTCCTGGACCAGCAGGTCCTTCTCGAAAATCTGCTTGAGCGACCACCAGACCGACTCGATGTACTCGGGGTCCATCGTCCGGTACGCGTCGTCCAGGTCGACCCAGTAGCCCATGCGGGTCGTCAGCTCGGCGAAGGCGTCGGTGTGGCGGGTCACGGACTCGCGGCACTTGTCGTTGAACGCGGCGATGCCGTATTCCTCGATGTCCTTCTTGCCGGTGAAGCCGAGCTCCTTCTCCACGGCGAGCTCGACCGGCAGGCCGTGGCAGTCCCAGCCGGCCTTACGGGCCACGTGGTAGCCGCGCATGGTCCGGAACCGGGGGAAGACGTCCTTGAAGACGCGGGCCTCGATGTGGTGGGCGCCGGGCATGCCGTTGGCGGTCGGCGGGCCCTCGTAGAACACCCACTCGGGGTGGCCCTCGGACTGCTCCAGGGTCTTGGCGAAGACCTTGCTCTCGCGCCAGAAATCGAGCACGGCGTGCTCGAGCGCGGGCAGGTCGACCTGGGCGGGCACCTGGCGGTACTGCGTCATCGATCTTCCTCCGGCGGACTGCTTCGTTTCCGTCCGGAGGGACGAGAGCGCCGTGCTGTGCGGCTCCCGCGGTACCACCCTCCTTGACCCCGGGCGTGCTGCCCGTGGCCCCCTCATTGGGGTCGCGATGCCGGTTCTAGTCGCCTGACGGCTTTCTTCCGGCGGCTCCGGGGTGATGCTTCACATCGGGCTCGCCCCCGGGCTCTCACCGTCCCCGGGTCGCTCACGGCTGCGTACGACGCTACTCGTCCCCATCCAAGCCTTTCGCTGAGCCCAGTGTACGGGGCCGGAGGGGCCTCGGCAGACCGATTTCCCGGTGGCCCGCCGGGTGGCCTGCGGGGTGGTCCGCCGGGGGTCCGGCGTGACCCGAATGGTCATACGGGCGCGGCCGGACTTCGCAGGGCCTCGCCGGACCGTCGCGGGGCGGATTACCGGGCGGGGAGCTGGGCACAACGGATGCAAGCTCGCCTTGCCGCCGGCATGGGGCGGGTGCGAACGGCGGCGTGCCCCGTTGCCGCGGGCCTTGGGCCGATTTATCGTCCCAGCACGATTCGCGAGCGAGATCACAAAATGTGAAGGGGCCGCGACATGGTGGCGAAGAAGACCGCCGCGAAGAAGTCCGCCGCGAGGAAGACCTCGACCGCCGGCGCGGTCAAGGACGTCACCGGCAAGAAGTCGACGGTCGCGAAGAAGGCTGCCACCAAGACAGCTGCCAAGACGGCGACCGCCAAGAAGACGGCCGCCAGGAACAAGAAGACGGCCGCCAAGAAGACGACCGCCGAGAAGGCCCCGGCGGTCGAGAAGGCTCCGGCCACCAAGAAGGCCACGGCGGCCAGGAAGGCAGCCCCCACGAAGGCCGCCGCGAAGAAGGCACCGGCCGCCAAGAAGGCCGCCGCGAAGAAGTCCGCAGTCAAGAAGAAGGCCGCTTCCGCGGCGCACGTGGAGCAGACAGGAGCCGGGACAGTGGCAGCGAAGAAGACCGCGGGTGGCGTCACGACGGCCGAGAGCGAGGCCGCGGTTCCCCAGGCGCGTACCGGTGAGCTGGCCGTACGGCCCGGAGAGGACCCCTGGACGCCCGAGGAGGTCGCCGAGGCCCGTGCGGGGCTCGAGAGCGAGGTCCTGCGGCTGCGTGCGGAGCTGCTGCACTCCAAGGAGGAGCTGACCGGCCTCATGCGGGACTCCGGGGACGGCGCCGGCGACGACCAGGCCGACACCGGCACCAAGAACATCACGCGCGAGCACGAGCTCGCCCTGGCGGCCAACGCCCGCGAGATGCTGGAGCAGTCCGAGCACGCCCTGGAGCGCCTCGACGCGGGCACGTACGGCCTCTGCGAGGTGTGCGGCAAGCCGATCGGCAAGGCGCGGATGCAGGCTTTCCCGAGGGCCACGCTCTGCGTCGAGGACAAGCAGAAGCAGGAGCGCCGCGGCTGACGGCCCCGAAAGGGTGTGCCGTACCCTCGTGCACAGTCAGGCACCTAGGTTGAGGGACTCACGTGGCAGAGGCGGAGCGCATCATCGGTACGCCGGATTCGGACGCTGACGGCGCTGAAGGCGCGGACCGCGCCGACGGCGTGGACGGCGTCGGCGGCTCGGGCGGAGAGGCCGAGGTCGAGGCCCAGGCTCCCGCCGAGCGGCCCAAGGGCAAGCGCAAGATCTTCGCGCTGCTCGTGGTCGCGCTCGTCGCGTATCTGATCGACCTCGGCAGCAAGATGCTCGTGGTCGCCAAGCTGGAGGGCCACGAGCCGATCCAGGTGATCGGCGACCTGCTGAGGTTCGAGGCGCTCCGGAACCCGGGCGCCGCCTTCGGCATGGGCGAGGCCTTCACGATCGTCTTCACCTGCATCGCGGCCGTCGTGATCGTGGTGATCATCCGGCTCGCGCGCAAGCTCTACAGCACCTGGTGGGCGATCGCGCTCGGGCTGCTGCTCGGCGGTGCACTCGGCAACCTGACCGACCGGATCTTCCGCTCGCCCGGCGTCTTCGAGGGCGCGGTCGTCGACTTCATCGCCCCCGCGAACTTCGCCGTCTTCAACCTCGCGGACTCGGCGATCGTCTGCGGCGGCTTCCTCATCGTGATCCTGTCCTTCCGGGGCCTGGACCCCGACGGCACCGTCCACAAGGACTGACCACTCCCGGCACAAGGCATACTCGACGAGTGAGTATGAGTCCCGAGATCCGCACGCTGCCCGTTCCCGATGGCCTGGAGGGCGAGCGCGTCGACGCCGCAATCGCCCGTATGTTCGGGTTCTCCCGTACGAAGGCGGCCGAGCTGGCCGCCTCCGGGAGGGTCCAGGTCGACGGCGCCGTGGTCGGCAAGTCCGAGCGGGTGAGCGGCGGCGCGTGGCTGGAGGTCGAGATGCCCGGGGCGGCGGCGCCGGTGCAGATCGTGGCCGAGCCGGTCGAGGGCATGGAGATCGTCCATGACGACGACGACATCGTCGTGATCATGAAGCCGGTCGGGGTCGCCGCGCACCCGAGCCCCGGCTGGACCGGGACCACGGTCATCGGCGGCCTCGCCGCCGCCGGGTACCGCATCTCCACCTCCGGTGCCGCCGAGCGCCAGGGCATCGTGCACCGGCTCGACGTCGGTACGTCGGGGCTCATGGTCGTCGCCAAGTCGGAGCGGGCGTACACGCTGCTCAAGGCGCAGTTCAAGGAGCGGGTCGTCGACAAGCGCTACCACGCGCTGGTCCAGGGCCACCCGGACCCGATGAGCGGCACGATCGACGCGCCGATCGGGCGCCACCCCAACCACGACTACAAGTGGGCCGTGACGGCCGAGGGCAAGCCGTCGGTCACGCACTACGACCTGATCGAGGCGTACCGCGCGGCCTCGCTGCTCGACATCAAGCTGGAGACCGGCCGTACGCACCAGATCCGCGTGCACATGTCGGCCCACCGCCACCCCTGCGTCGGGGACCTCACCTACGGGGCGGACCCGACGATGGCCAAGCGGCTCGGCCTGACCCGGCAGTGGCTGCACGCCGTGCGGCTCGGCTTCGAGCACCCGTCGGACGGGAGCTGGGTCGAGTTCGCGTCCACGTACCCGGCGGACCTGCAGAACGCGCTGGACCGGATCGAGGCGGAGAGCGCGTGAGCGCGGACGCCGGCACCGGGTACGTCCTCCGGGAGGCGGTCGGGGCCGAGGACCGGGAGGCCTGTTTCGCGGTGCGCCGCGAGGTCTTCGTCGTCGAGCAGAACGTGCCGCAGGAGCTGGAGTACGACACGTACGACGAGACGGCCGTGCACGTCCTCGCCCTGCGCGAGGACGGGCTGCCGCTGGGCACCGGCCGACTGCTGCACGGGGCCGACGCGGTCGGCAAGACCGGAGCGGACGCCTCCGTCGGTTCGCTGGGGCGGCTCGCGGTCTCCAGGGCGGCGCGCGGTCTCGGGGTCGGTGCGGCGCTCGTCCGCGCGATCGAGGACGCGGCGCGGGGGCGTGGCCTCGCGGCGGTGGATCTGCACGCCCAGACCCATGCGCTCGGTTTCTACGAGCGGCTCGGGTACGAGGTGTACGGGCCGGAGTTCCCGGACGCGGGGATCCCGCATCGCGCGATGCGGCGGGTTCTTTAGCCACAGGGCCGACCCTCCCCCAAGCTCTCGGCTTCGCTCGAGCAAGGGGGGACCCCCATCCCCTGCGGAACGTATGCCCACAAGAAGGATGATTTGCCCCCTCCCGTGGCAGGGTTGAGGTCCGATCGTCGACCTGAGGGCACCCCGTGGATCAATTGGCCCTGTTGTTCCTGCTGTTGCTCGGTGCGGTGGTCACCGTGCCGCTCGGGGACCGGCTCGGGTTGCCGGCCCCCGTGCTCATGACCGTCATCGGGATCGTGCTGGCCTTCCTGCCCTTCGTACCGAACGTCGACATCCCGCCCGAGTACATCCTTCCGCTCGTCCTCCCGCCGCTGCTCTACGCCTCCGTGCAGCGCACCTCCTGGCGGCAGTTCGCGGCCAACCGGCGGCCCATCTTCCTGCTCGCCGTCGCCCTGGTCTTCGTCACCACGGCCGCCGTCGCCGCCACGGCGACCGCGCTCGTGCCCGCGCTCCCGCTCGCCGCCGCCGTCGCCCTGGGCGCGCTCGTCGCGCCGCCCGACCCGGTCGCCGCGACCGCCGTGGCCGGCTCGCTCGGGCTGCCGCGCCGGCTCGTCTCGATCCTGGAGGGCGAGGGGCTCTTCAACGACGTCACCGCGATCGTCCTCTACCACGTGGCGATCGGCGCGGCCGTCGGCGGCAGCTTCAGCTGGGAGGGCGCGGGTCTCGAACTCGTCCTCTCCGCCGTCGTCGCCATCGCCGTCGGTCTCGTCCTGGGCTGGGTCAGCAACAAGCTCATGGGCCTCCTCGGCGAGGCCACCCTGCAGACCGGGCTCACCCTCCTCGTCCCCTTCGTCGCCTACGTCCTCGCCGAGGAGATGAAGGGCTCCGGCGTCCTCGCCGTCCTCGTCGTCGCGCTCTACCTGGCGGAGAACGCCCTCGACGCCGACGACGTGATGGGCCGGCTCGCCGGCCAGACCTTCTGGCAGATCGTCGACACCCTGGTCACCGGCATCGCCTTCGGACTCATCGGCCTGGAGCTCCACAACGTCTTCGGCACCGCCGAGGACCAGCTCGGCGAGATGCTCGGCTGGGGCGCCGCCGTGGCCGGTGTCGTGATCGTCGTACGGCTGCTGTGGCTGCTGCCCGCCACCTGGCTGGCCAAGCGGCTGCACACCCGCCGCGACTACGACGAGGAGATCCCGGTGAGCTGGCGGGAGACCGTCGTCATGTGGTGGTCCGGGATGCGCGGGGTGGCCTCCGTGGCGCTCGCGCTCGCCATTCCGCTGCGTACGGACGACGGATCGCCGTTCCCCGGCCGGGACGAGATCGTCTTCATCGCCTTCTGCGTGATCATGACCACACTCCTGCTCCAGGGGCTCACCCTGCCCTGGCTGGTCAAGCGGCTCGGTGTACGGGCCGACACGGACGCCGAGCGCGCCCTGGAGCGGGAGCTCGCGGTCCGCGCGGCCAAGGCGGCCAAGCGGCGGCTGAAGGAGATCGAGGACGTCGAGGAGCTGCCGGAGGAGGTCCAGGAACGGCTCCAGCGCGGGGCGTACGACATCGGGGCGCGGATCAGCCCGGACATGGTGGACGAGGAACGGCGGGCGGCCTTCGCCGAGCGGGCCGGACGGCTCAAGGCCGTCCAGCGGATCCAGCGCGAGATGATGTCGGCCGCGCGGCACGAGGTGCTCGCGGCGCGCAGCGAGCACGGGGCCGACCCCGAGGTGGTGGACCGGGTGCTGCGCCAGCTGGACGTGCGCAGCTTGAGGTGACCGTAGGGCGGCGCGGGCGGCTGGCAGGATGGACCGTATGGACATCATGCTCTTCCACTCGACCTACGGTCCGCGTCCGGCGGTGGAGGCCGCGGCCGAACGCCTGCGGGCCGCCGGACATCAGGTGCACGTGCCCGACCTGTTCGGGGGCCGGACCGCCGACACCGTGGAGGCGGGCATGGCGCTCCAGGAGGAGATCGGCAAGGACGAGCTGCTGAAGCGGGCGGTCCTGGCCGCCGCCCCGTACTCGGAACGGGGTCTGGTCTACGCGGGCTTCTCCTTCGGCGCCTCGGTCGCTCAGACCCTCGCCCTCGGGGACGACAAGGCGCGCGGGCTGCTCCTGCTGCACGGCACCTCGGACATCGCGGAGAACGCGTCCGCCGACGACCTTCCCGTACAGCTGCACCTCGCCGACCCGGACCCCTTCGAGCCGCACGACTGGCTGACGTCCTGGTATCTCCAGATGGGGAAGGCGGGGGCCGATGTGGAGGTCTACCGCTACCCGGGAGCCGGGCACCTCTTCACCGACCCGGACCTGCCGGACTGGGACGAGGACGCGGCCGAGCGGACCTGGAATGTCGCGCTGGCGTTCCTGGACGATCTGTAGGACGCGCGGAAGGGCGCGGCGGGGGCTCTCCCGCCGCGCCCTAACTCAGCCGAGGGGTTGTCAGCCGGCGCGGTACGCGGTCCACATGTCGGTCATCCGCGTGACCTGGCCGATGGTGAACTGCGTCATGCACGCGTCGTAGGTGTAGTCCATGAAGTTCTTGATGGGGTCCACACCGGGCTTGGACGCGCAGCTGTCACGTCCGACCGGGCACTCGTAGGCCGGGCTCTTCTCGGCGGGGGTGTCGCTGACGTAGTCGCCGTTGCCGTTGCAGCCGCCCTGGAACGTGTGGTAAAGCCCCAGCCAGTGGCCGACCTCGTGGGTGGAGGTGTCGCCCTCGTTGTAGTTGGCCGCGGAGCCGCCCGGCAGCGAGGAGTCGAGGACGACGACACCGTCCATGGACGGGTTGGAGTTGTACGAGGACGGGAAGGTCGCCCAGCCGAGCAGACCGCCGCTGAGCTTCGCGGTGTAGACGTTCAGCGCGCCGGCGCCGCCCTTGCGGAGGGTCTGCTTCATCTGCTTCTCGGCCGTGGAGCCGGATGCCAGGTTGTACCAGGTGGCGTTGTCCGTGTAGTCGGTCTCGGCGAGCGTGAACTGGAAGTTGGTGTTCACGTTGCCGGTGCCCTGGCCGCCGAAGGCCGCGTTGAGGACCGCCATCTGGTTGTTGATGTCCGTGGCGCTCAGCTTGCCCGCGGTACCGCTGTGGACGACGTGGAAGTAGACGGGGATGTTCACCACGGCGGCGGTGGAGTTCATGCCACTGGCGCGAACCGATTCCAGTCTCTTCTTCAGGTCCGCGTCCATGGCCTTGGCCTGGGCCGCGGAGACCTCGTTGGGCTCGCCGGCCTGGGTGTCGGCGCCGCGGGACTTGCGGGCGGCGGACTGGGCGTCCGCCTCCTCCACGCACTCCTCGGCGGAGACGCCGGCGGCGGAGGTGGTGGCTGCCGGGGCCGCCGACGGGGCGGAGAGGGGTGCCAGGGCCAGGGTTCCGGCCAACACGGCGGTGCCGAGCATACGACGTGACATACGCGGCGATATACGAACAAGAGCACGCACAGGTGACTCCTCGCGGGGGGTTGTGGAGAGGTACTTCCTCGCCACGGCGGGGAGATTACGGGTCCATGTCAGACCTTGTTGAGCATTGATCAGGCCCAATCATTCATGGTGTAAATCAGGGCATCGGGAAGAAAAAATCCGGTCCGTTCCGGAGTTTGAGATGCCGACGTAACAAGCCGGGTGACGCAGACGGGTGGTGTGTCCGGTTTCGGCCACCCGAACCCACCACCCGTCGTAGCGATGTGATCTCCCGTTAACAGAAGGGATCATGGCCGAAAATCGACCACGCGGTCATCTCATCGCACCGGCTGGTACACCCGCTCGATCTTCTGCGTTCCGCTCTTCGTCCGGTACGAGCGCTGCCACGCGGTCGTGGCGTCCGGCTTCGTGCGGTCGGAGACGGTGTAGTAGTCCATCTGCGTGGCGGCGGTGGTGACGTCGAGGACGCCGTAGCCGTGGTGGTCCATGTCCACCCACTTCACATGGCGGTTGGCGGCCTTGATCGCGCCGGACGCCACCACGGAGACCGTGCCCGGCGGCACGTGCAGCAGGTCGGAGACGGTGTCCGAGGTCACAGAGGTCACCACGAACTCGGTCGCGGCCGACTGCGACAGCGGGTACGTCGCCGCCTTCACCGGCACGTCGTTGGCCCAGGCCATGTGGATGTCACCGGTCAGGAAGACGGTGTTCCGGATCGACCGCTGGGTCAGGTGCGCGAGCAGCTCCTTGCGGTCGTCCGTGTAGCCGTCCCACTGGTCGACGTTGACCGCGAGCCCCTCCTTGGGCAGACCGAGCAACTCGGCGAGCGGGGCGAGGAGGTGGGCCGGCAGCGCGCCGAAGGCGACCGGCGAGATCATCACCGAGGTGCCGACCAGCTTCCAGGTCGCGTCCGAGCCCGCGAGCCCGGACTTCAGCCAGTCCAGCTGGGCGCGGCCGGTGATCGTACGCTCCGGGTCGTCGACCGCGCCGTTGCCGACGGACGACTGCTGGGAGCGGAAGGAGCGCAGGTCGAGCAGGTGCAGATCGGCCAGCTTGCCGAAGCGCAGCCGCCGGTAGACCGTGCCCTCGGTCGAGGCGCGGACCGGCATCCACTCGAAGTACGCCTGCTTGGCCGCCGCGACCCGGGCCGCCCAGTCGCCCTCGGCGCCCGGCGTGTGGTTCTCCGCGCCGCCCGACCAGGTGTCGTTGGCGACCTCGTGGTCGTCCCAGATCGCGATCATCGGGTGGGTGGCGTGCAGCGCCTGGAGGTCGGCGTCCGTCTTGTACGTGGCGTGCCGCAGCCGGTAGTCGGCGAGCGAGACGATCTCGTGCTTGGGCTCGTGCTGCCGCACGGTGTACGGCGCCGTGGGGTAGGAGCCGGACGCGTACTCGTAGATGTAGTCGCCGAGATGGAGGATCGCGTCCAGGTCCGTGCGGGCGGCCAGGTGGCGGTACGCGGAGAAGTGGCCGGCCTCCCAGTTGGAGCAGGAGACCACGCCGAAGCGGACGCCCGGGGTGGTGGCGTCGGCGGTCGGGGTGGTGCGGGTGCGGCCGACGGGGGAGACGGTCTCGCCCGCGGTGAAGCGGAACCAGTACGGGGTCGCCGGGCGCAGGCCCCGGACGTCCACCTTCACCGTGTGGTCGGTGGCGGCGGTCGCGGTGGCGGCGCCCTGGGCCGCGGTCCGGGTGAAGGCGCGGTCCTCGGCGATCTCCCAACGGACCTCGACGGCCGGGCCCTTGCCCGAGCCGGGCGTGGCGTCGGAGGAGGGGGTGACGCGCGTCCAGAGCAGGACGCCGTCGGGCAGCGGGTCGCCGGAGGCGACGCCGTGCAGGAACGCGGGGGGCTCGGCGCCCGCGAACGCGGGGGAGGCGGCGCCCACCAGGGCAGGGGCGGCGACGGCCGTGACGGCGGCGGCCTTCACGACGGTACGGCGCGTGGGGGCGTGGGATATGTGTCGACTGGTCACGGGCAGTCAGATTACCGACCAGTATGACGAACAGGCGGGCGAATCCGGAAAGTTCGCCCACTCGTCGCCCGGCGGTTCTCCTCGCCGGGACAAACGGGGCGGGTCCGTGGGAGTCGGACTCCCACGGACCCGTGCCTCAGACGACCTCGCGCCGGGCGGTCAGCCCTTCAGTGCCGGGGTGAGAGCCGCGTTGAACTCCTCGACCGTCAGCGGCGGGTTCTGGCTGCCCTGGACCGTCAGGGTCTTGCCGTCCATCTTCAGCGTCGGCGTGCCCGTGACCCCGCTCTTGTCGAACGTCTCCGACATCTTCATCGCCCAGGCGTCGAAGGTGCCGTTCTCCACGTTCTTCTTGAACTCCGCGTTCCCCTTCAGCGCCGGGACGGAGTCCGCGACCTTCAGAAGGTAGGAGTCCTTGGCGAACTCGTCCTTGCTCTCCTCCGGGTGGAACTCCGCGGAGTAGAGCGCCGCCTTGTACTTCAGGAACGCCTCGGGGCTCACGTCCAGGGCCGCGCCCAGGGCCGACAGGGCGTTCTTCGAGCCCTCGCCCTGGTCGGAGTTGTCGATGAAGGTGGCACCGACGTACTTGATCTTGTACTTGCCGGCCTCGACGTCCTTGTCGACCGTCGAGCCCACCTGCTGCTCGAACCGCGCGCACACCGGGCAGCGCGAGTCCTCGTAGAGCTCCAGGGTCTTCTTGGCGGCCGGCTTGCCGACGACGACCGTCGTGCCGTTCGTGCCCTCGGTGTTCTCGGGCGCGGTGATCTTCGTTTCCTTGGCCGCCGCCTCCCACTGCGTCGGCTGGTTGGACTGGACGACGGCGTAGCCGATGCCGCCGGCGACCGCCAGGACGGCGACCGCGGAGACGGCGACGGTCACCTGGCGGCGCGCCTTCTCCTTCTTGGCCTGGCGTTCGCGCTCGACGCGCAGCCGCTCGCGGGCGGCTGCCTTGTTGGCCTGGTTGTTGCGTGCGCTCATGGTCGTGTTCTCCGTGAAGGTCGAATGCCCGGACCGGGCGAAAGGAAAGGGGACTGCGGTGCTCAGGCGAGGGCGTAGCCCGAGCGCGGCGGTCCCCGCCGTCCGACGGAGTGCACGAGAAGGCGGGTACGGGACGGGCGCGGCCCGTCCGTGGGGCGGCCCGGGCGCCCGGAGACCGGGCGGGGCGCGCCGAAGAACGCGGCGACGAGCAGCAGCGGCCGGAACGCGAGGGCGGCGACGGCGCCGACCAGCCGGGCGAGCGCCCGCTCGCCGTGCCGCAGCCAGGCCGCCGCGAACAGCCCGACCGACACATGGGCGGCGAGCAGCAGCCACGGCAGTGCCGGGGCGGGGGAGCTGAGCAGCGCGGCCGCGGTCCCGGTCTCCGGCGCGGCGACGCCCGGCAGCGGGGTGCCGACGGCGCCACCGCACAGCACGTCCACGCCCACCGCGCGCAGCGAGCCGGTGACGGGGCCGCCGGAGGGTCCGTAACAGACCGCCTGCCCGGCGGTGAAGATCGTGTCGGCGGCCAGCTCCAGCGGGACGAGCAGCCCGGCGATCGGGCCGAAGCCGCGCTCCCGGCCGGCCAGCGCGTACGCGACGGCGAAGACGCCGGCCGAGAGCAGCCCCACGGTCAGCAGCGGCAGTGGCACCTGGGACAGCAGCACATGCGAGCCGGCGGACAGCGTCACGACCAGTGCCGTGAAGAGTGCCGCCCGCAGCCCCCTGAGCCGCTTCCCCGATATGTCCATAGCCTGAAAAGTGTGCCATGCCTTCCTGTAAGGGGCCCTTAAGGGCGAGCTGTGAGCCTGGTCTACAGGCCCGGGATCCGGCCGTTGCGGAACAGGTCCACGAAGATCTGGTGGTCCGCACGCGCGCGTGCCCCGTAGCTGTGGGCGAAGTCGACCAGCAGGTCCGCGAAGCCCTCCTCGTCGGCCGCGATCGCCGCGTCGATGGCCCGCTCCGTCGAGAACGGCACCAGGGAGTGGCCGCTGGAGTCGTCGGCCGCCGCGTGCATCGTCGCCGTCGCCCGCCCGAGGTCGGCCACGGTCGCCGCGATCTCCTCCAGGTCGTCGATGTCCGACCAGTCCAGGTCCACCGCGTACGGCGAGACCTCGGCGACCAGCTGCCCGGAGCCGTCCAGCTCCGTCCAGCCCAGCCACGGGTCCGCGTGCGCCTGCAGGGCCCGCTGGGAGATGACCGTGCGGTGGCCCTCGTGCTGGAAGTACCCCCGTACCGCCGCGTCCGTCACATGGCGCGAAACCGCCGGCGTCTGCGCCTGCTTCATGTAGATCACGACATCGTTCTCCAGGGCGTCGCTGTTGCCCTCCAGAAGGATGTTGTACGACGGGAGACCGGCCGAGCCGATGCCGATCCCGCGCCGCCCGACGACGTCCTTGACCCGGTACGAGTCGGGGCGCGCGAGCGAGGACTCCGGCAGGGTCTCCAGATAGCCGTCGAAGGCTGCAAGGACCTTGTAGCGCGTCGCCGCGTCCAGCTCGATGGAGCCGCCGCCCGACGAGAAACGGCGCTCGAACTCACGGATCTCGGTCATCGAGTCGAGGAGCCCGAAGCGGGTCAGCGAGCGGGCGACGCGCAGGGCGTCCAGGAGCGGGCCCTCGGCCGTGTCCAGTGTGAACGGCGGCACCTCGTCGTTCTTGGCGCCGGTCGCCAGGGCGTGGATCCGCTCCCGGTAGGCGGCGGCGTAGATCCGCACCAGCTCGGTGATCTGCTCGTCACTGAGCGCCTTCGTGTAGCCGATCAGCGCGAGCGAGGCGGAGAGCCGCTTCAGGTCCCAGGTGAAGGGGCCGACGTACGCCTCGTCGAAGTCGTTGACGTTGAAGATCAGCCGGCCGTTGGCGTCCATGTACGTGCCGAAGTTCTCGGCGTGCAGATCGCCGTGGATCCAGACCCGGCCGGTCCGCTCGTCCAGGTACGGTCCGGCGTGCTGCTCCTGCTCCAGGTCGGCGTAGAAGAGGCCCGCCGCGCCCCGGTAGAAGGCGAAGGCGGAGCCGGCCATCTTCCGGAACTTCACGCGGAAGGCGGCCGGGTCGGCGGCGAGGAGCTCTCCGAAGGCGGTGTCGAAGACGGCGAGAATCTGCTCACCGCGCTCGGCGGCGGTGGGCTGGGGGACCGACATCGAGAGTGCCTCCTGGGCGCGAGACTGCATGACAATTGGGACAGGCGTTCTGTGTCTCCCAACGCGCGACCGTACCCCTGAGTGCCCCACCTCTGTCAGTCCGCCGACGTAGACTTCCACGCTGTCCCCCCAGACTGTCCGCAGCCTGTCGTCTCTCGTTTCCGGAGGCCTTCCGCCGTGACCAAGCCGCCCTTCACGCACCTTCACGTACACACCCAGTACTCGCTGCTGGACGGTGCCGCGCGGCTCAAGGACATGTTCAACGCGTGCAACGAGATGGGTATGACCCATATCGCGATGTCCGACCACGGCAACCTGCACGGGGCGTACGACTTCTTCCACTCGGCCAAGAAGGCCGGGGTCACGCCGATCATCGGCATCGAGGCGTACGTCGCCCCCGAGTCCCGGCGGAACAAGCGGAAGATCCAGTGGGGCCAGCCGCACCAGAAGCGGGACGACGTCTCCGGCTCCGGTGGTTACACCCACAAGACGATCTGGGCGGCGAACAGCACCGGACTGCACAACCTCTTCAAGCTCTCCTCCGACGCCTACGCCGAGGGCTGGCTCCAGAAGTGGCCCCGGATGGACAAGGAGACCATCTCCCAGTGGTCCGAGGGCCTGATCGCCTCCACCGGCTGTCCCTCCGGAGAGCTGCAGACCCGGCTGCGCCTCGGCCAGTTCGACGAGGCCCTCAAGTCCGCCTCCGAGTACCAGGACATCTTCGGCAAAGACCGGTACTTCCTGGAGCTGATGGACCACGGCATCGAGATCGAGCGCCGGGTCCGCGACGGGCTCCTGGAGATCGGCAAGAAGCTCGGCATCCCGCCGCTGGTCACCAACGACTCGCACTACACCTACGCGCACGAGTCGATGGCGCACGACGCTCTGCTCTGCATCCAGACCGGCAAGAACCTCTCCGACCCGGACCGCTTCCGCTTCGACGGCACCGGCTACTACCTCAAGTCCACGGACGAGATGTACGCCATCGACTCCTCGGACGCCTGGCAGGAGGGGTGCCGCAACACCCTTCTGGTCGCCGAGCAGGTCAGCACCGAGGGCATGTTCGTCGAGAAGAACCTCATGCCGAAGTTCGACATCCCGGAGGGGTACACCGACGTCACCTGGTTCCGCGAGGAGACCATGCGGGGCATGCACCGCCGCTTCCCCGGGGGCATTCCCGACGACCGCATGAAGCAGGTCGAGTACGAGATGGACACGATCATCTCGATGGGCTTCCCCGGCTACTTCCTCGTCGTCGCCGACTTCATCATGTGGGCGAAGAAGCAGGGCATCGCGGTGGGCCCCGGCCGAGGCTCCGCGGCCGGCTCGATCGTCGCGTACGCCATGGGCATCACCGACCTCGACCCGATCCCGCACGGACTGATCTTCGAGCGCTTCCTCAACCCCGAGCGCATCTCGATGCCCGATGTCGACATCGACTTCGACGAGCGTCGGCGCGTCGAGGTGATCCGGTACGTGACGGAGAAGTACGGCTCCGACAAGGTCGCCATGATCGGCACGTACGGCAAGATCAAGGCGAAGAACGCGATCAAGGACTCCGCGCGCGTCCTCGGCTACCCCTACGCCATGGGTGACCGGCTCACCAAGGCCATGCCCGCCGACGTCCTCGGCAAGGGCATCGACCTCAACGGCATCACCGACCCCTCGCACCCGCGCTACAGCGAGGCGGGCGAGATCCGCGCGATGTACGAGAACGAGCCGGACGTCAAGAAGGTCATCGACACCGCCCGGGGCGTCGAGGGCCTGGTCCGGCAGATGGGTGTGCACGCGGCCGGCGTGATCATGTCCAGCGAGCCGATCGTCGACCACGCCCCGATCTGGGTGCGGCACACGGACGGCGTGACCATCACGCAGTGGGACTACCCCCAGTGCGAGTCGCTCGGCCTGATCAAGATGGACTTCCTGGGCCTCAGGAACCTCACGATCATGGACGACGCCGTCAAGATGGTGAAGGCCAACAAGGGCATCGACCTCGACCTCCTCGCCCTGCCGCTGGACGACCCGAAGACCTTCGAACTGCTCCAGCGCGGTGACACCCTCGGCGTCTTCCAGTTCGACGGCGGACCCATGCGTTCGCTGCTGCGGCTGATGAAGCCCGACAACTTCGAAGACATCTCCGCCGTGTCCGCCCTGTACCGGCCGGGCCCGATGGGCATGAACTCGCACACGAACTACGCGCTGCGCAAGAACAAGCAGCAGGAGATCACACCGATCCACCCGGAGCTGGAGAAGCCGCTCGAAGAGGTGCTCGCGGTCACCTACGGCCTCATCGTCTACCAGGAGCAGGTGCAGAAGGCCGCCCAGATCATCGCCGGGTACTCCCTCGGCGAGGCCGACATCCTCCGCCGCGTGATGGGCAAGAAGAAGCCCGACGAGCTGGCGAAGAACTTCACCATCTTCCAGGAGGGCGCCCGGAAGAGGGACTACAGCGACGAAGCCATCCAGGCGCTCTGGGACGTGCTGGTCCCGTTCGCCGGCTACGCCTTCAACAAGGCGCACTCCGCCGCGTACGGCCTGGTCTCCTACTGGACCGCCTACCTCAAGGCGAACTACCCGGCCGAGTACATGGCCGGACTGCTGACCTCGGTCAAGGACGACAAGGACAAGTCCGCGGTCTATCTGAACGAGTGCCGCCGCATGGGCATCAAGGTCCTGCCGCCGAACGTCAACGAGTCCGAGTCGAACTTCGCCGCCCAGGGCGACGACGTGATCCTCTTCGGCCTCTCCGCCGTCCGTAACGTCGGTACCAACGTCGTCGAGTCGGTCATCAAGTCGCGCAAGGCGAAGGGGAAGTACTCCACGTTCCCGGACTTCCTCGACAAGGTCGAGGCGGTCGTCTGCAACAAGCGGACCATCGAGTCGCTGATCAAGGCCGGCGCCTTCGACGAGATGGGCCACACCCGCAAGAGCCTGGTCGCCCACCACGAGCCGATGATCGACAACGTGGTCGCGGTGAAGCGCAAGGAGGCCGAGGGGCAGTTCGACCTCTTCGGCGGCATGGGCGAGGAGACGAGCGACGAGCCCGGCTTCGGCCTGGACGTGGAGTTCTCCGACGTCGAGTGGGAGAAGTCGTACCTGCTCGCCCAGGAGCGCGAGATGCTCGGCCTCTACGTCTCCGACCACCCGCTCTTCGGCATCGAGCACATCCTGTCCGACAAGTCGGACGCGGCGATCTCCCAGCTGACCGGCGGCGAGCACGCGGACGGCGCGGTCGTCACCATCGGCGGCATCATCTCCGGCCTCCAGCGCAAGATGACCAAGCAGGGCAACGCCTGGGCCATCGCCACCGTCGAGGACCTCGCCGGTTCCATCGAGTGCATGTTCTTCCCGGCCACGTACCAGCTGGTCTCCACCCAGCTCGTCGAGGACACGGTCGTCTTCGTCAAGGGCCGTCTCGACAAGCGCGAGGACGTGCCCCGGCTTGTCGCCATGGAGCTGATGGTCCCCGACGTGTCGAACGCCGGGACCAACGCGCCCGTCATCCTGACCATCCCGACGGTGAAGGTCACGCCGCCGATGATCACCCGGCTCGGCGAGATCCTCGGGCACCACAAGGGCAACACCGAGGTACGGATCAAGCTCCAGGGCCCGCGTAAGACGACCGTCCTGCGGCTCGACCGGCACCGGGTCCAGGCGGATCCGGCGCTCTTCGGCGACCTGAAGGTGCTGCTCGGTCCGTCCTGCCTGGCGGGGTAGCGGGCCGGGTCCCGGCCTCGTACAGCCGCAGCCGCCTCGGCTTCCGGCTTCGTACAGCCACGCGCGGAAGGGGCGCGCCCGTCGTCACGGGTGCGCCCCTTCCGGGGTTACGCGCGGTCAGTTGTGACCGAAGCGCTTCTGCCGACCCTTGCGGGCCATGTCACCGGGAGTCACCTGCGAGGCGCGCTGCTCGGCCTGCGACTCCATCGACGACTGCTGCGCCTGCTGGGCGCCGCGCTCGGCCGGCGACGACTTCTGCTGCTCACGGTTCTGCTTCCGATTCTTGGCCATGGTGATGCCTCCTCATGGGGAACTCGGGGCCAGGGCCGCTGTCAGACTCACATACAGGGTGAACCGCCGCATTTTGGATCATTACCGACAGTGAGCAGGGTGCGGAGCGGCATTGAGCGGAGTGCGGAGTGACATTCGCCACGCCGATGATCCAGTTCCGGCCGTCAAGCTCCCCACGTTCGGGCAGACTCGAAGGAAATCATTCGCAACTTCCGTTCCCGAGGTTCCCGAAAGAGGGTGGAACACGTGGACCGCTGCGTCGTTCTGGTGGACGCCGGCTATCTGCTGGGCGCCGCCGCGAGCCTTCTCGCCGGGGAACCGGCCCGCTCAAGGATCACCGTCGACCACGCCGCGCTCATCCAGAACCTCCGAGAACGGGCGGAGGCGGACACCGAGCAGCCCCTGCTCCGTATCTACTGGTTCGACGGCGCGCCCGACCGGGTGCCCCAGCCCGAGCACCGCAGGCTCCGGGTGATGCCCCGGGTCACCGTCCGGCTGGGCGCGCTGACCCGCAGCGACGGCCGCTGGGCCCAGAAGGGCGTCGACGCGGCCATGCACGCCGAGCTGACCGAGCTGGCCCGGAACCGGGCCTGCTCGGACGTGGTCCTGGTGACCGGCGACGGCGACCTGCTGCCCGGCCTGATGTCCGCGAAGGAACACGGCGTCGCCGTCCACCTCTGGGCCGTCCAGGCCGCCGACGGCGACTATAACCAGTCCGAGGACCTCGTCGCCGAGGCCGACGAGCGCCGCGTCCTCGACCGGGCCTGGATCACCCGGGCCGTCCGCGCCAAGGACCTCTCCGGCCTCTGCGCGCCCCCGCCCGTCCCGCGCCCCGAGATCGCCGCGATCCTCTCCGCGCCGCTGCCCGAGTCGGCCCTCGCCGCCTCCGCCGAGCGGGCCGCGGAGGCGGCGGCCGCCGCGGCCGCCGCCGCACACGACGCAGCGTCCGCCTCCGAGACCGCCGCGCCCGCGTCCGCCTCCCCGACGGACGAGGGCGGACCGGCGGTGGCCGGGGTTCCCGCCCCGTCGCCCGGGAAGGGCGTCCCCACGCCGAAGGACCTCGCCGGACTGCGCGGCCCGGGGGGACCGGCGGGGCCGGGGGGACCGGGCGGACCTGGCGGCCCGGGTGGGCCCGGAGTGCACCAGCCGACCGGGGCCACCCTCCGCTGGTCCTCCGACAAGGGCTGGATCGACCGGCCCGCCTCCGCCCTCGGCGAACCGCCCGAGACCGCGTCCCTGCCCACCCTCGCCCAGCTCACCAGCGCCGAGCAGCGCTGGGCCGACCGCGAGGAGGACATCACCACCGTCGGCGGCGATCCCTTCGAGGTCGGACAGGTGTTCGCGCGTCGCTGGATGGAAAGGCTCCCCGAGCAGAGCCACGTCCAGAAGCTGTCCCTCATGTACCCACGGATCCCGCACCGTATCGACGGCGAACTCCTCCGGTACGCGGCCAGGTTCGGCCTGCTCGCCCACAAGGACGACCAGATCGACGAGCACGACCGGTACGCGATCCGGGCCGGCTTCTGGCGCGAGATCGACGTCCGGGCCGCCGCGGAACGCGCCCCCGCGGGGGAGTAGGCCGAGGGACCCCGTAGGCTCTTCCCCCGTGAGTACGGTGTGCGTGGTGCGGGAGCTGGTCAAGACGTACCCCGCCGCGCGCGCCCGGCGCGGCACGCCCGGGACGCCCGAGATCCGCGCCACCGACGGCATCAGCCTCGACGTCAGGGGCGGCGAGATTTTCGGCCTGCTCGGGCCCAACGGCGCCGGCAAGTCCACCCTGGTCCGGCAGCTGACCGGGCTGATGCGCCCCGACTCCGGCACCGTCGAGCTGCTCGGCCACGACCTCGTACGCCATCCCGAGCGCGCCGCGCGCCTGCTCGCCTACCTCGGCCAGGAGTCCACCGCGCTCGACGAGCTGACGGTCGCGCTCGCCGCCGAGACGACCGCTCGGCTGCGCGGACTCTCCGCACGGGACGCGCGGGACGAGCGGGACGCCGTCCTGGACGAGCTGGGCCTTGCCGAGCTCGCCGGGCGGCCGCTGAAGAAGCTCTCGGGCGGACAGCGGCGGCTCGCCTGCGTCGCGGCCGCCCTGGTCGGCGAACGGCCGGTGCTGGTCCTCGACGAGCCCACCACCGGGATGGACCCCATCGCCCGGCGGGCCGTCTGGTCCGCCGTCGACCGGCGGCGCGCCGAGCACGGCACCACCGTGCTGCTGGTCACCCACAACGTGATCGAGGCCGAGACCGTACTGGACCGGGTGGCCGTCCTGGAGCGGGGCCGGGTCATCGCCTGCGACACCCCGGCCGGTCTCAAGGAGCAGGTCGCGGGCGAGGTCCGGGTCGACCTGGTGTGGCGCGAACGCGCCCCGCTGGAGGTGCCCGAGGTCGCCGCGCTGCGCGGGCTCGCGCAGGAGTCGGGGCGGCGCTGGACCCTCCGGCTCGCCCCGGACGAGGCCCGGGCGACGGTCGCGGCGGTGACGGGAGGGGCGGCGTTCGCGGCCCTGGACGACTTCACCCTTGCGACGCCGAGCCTGGAGGACGTGTATCTGGCGCTGGGCGGGGCGACCGCAGGGGCCACCGGACTGGTCAAGGCATGAGGAGCTGTACGGAGTGAGTATCGTGCCCGCCGCCCCGATCGCCGAGGCCGCGCAGGCCTGGGCGCCCGGCGCACCGGCCGCCGCCGGAGCCGCCGCGCCCCTGGCGCCGCGCGCCCGGCTGCTGCCCGCGCTCGCCGCGGTGTACCGCGCGCAGCTCTCGCGGGCCCGGGTCTCCCGTATCCCGCTGCTCTTCGTGGCGACGTTCCAGTCCGTCGGGATCATGGTCCTGATGCGGGGCGTCGTCGACGGCGGGTCGGAGGCGCGGGCCGTGGTGGCGGGCTCCTCGGTGCTCGTCGTGGCGTTCGTCGCGCTCAACCTGCTCGCGCAGTACTTCGGCCAGCTGCGGGCGACCGGCGGCCTCGACCACTACGCCACGCTGCCGGTGCCGCCGGCGGCCGTGGTGCTCGGGGCGGCGGGGGCGTACGCGTCCTTCACGGTGCCGGGGACGGTGGTGACCGCGGTGATCGGGTCGCTGCTTTTCGGGCTGCCGCTCGGTCATCTGTGGATCCTCGCGGCGGTCGTGCCGCTGGCGGGGGCGGCGCTGGCGGGGCTCGGCGCGGCGCTTGGGCTGCTCGCGCCACGCCAGGAACTGGCCACGCTGCTCGGCCAGCTGGGCATGTCGGCGGCGTTGCTGCTCGGGGTACTGCCGGCGGACCGGCTGCCCGGCCCGATCGGCTGGGCGCGGGACCTGCTGCCGTCGACGTACGGGGTGGAGGCCCTGGCCCGCACCTTCGAGCCGCACCCGGACTGGGCAGCGGTCGGGGTCGACCTCGCGGTGTGCGGGGCGGTGGGTGTGGTGTCGCTGGCGGTGGCGACGTGGGCGTATCGGCGGGCGGCGGTGCGGTGAGGGGCGGGCCTGTTCGGGTAGCTGGGGCGGGCCGGTTCCGTTCTGGTTCCGTTCCGTACCGGCCGCTGAGGCGGGTGGGTTCCGTTCCGTACCGGCCGCTGAGGCGGGTGGGTTGCGTTCCGTACCGGCCGCTGAGGCGGGTGGGTTGCGTTCCGTACCGGCCGCTGAGGCGGGTCGTGCGTGCACCTGGCACGATGGCGGGGTGACCGCACCTCTGACACCGCCTCACCAGCCCCAGCAGCCTCACGAGCCGCCGAACGACGCCGTGCCGCCGCACGGATGGCCGGCGCCCTATCCGCCGTCGCCGGCGGACGACGGGGGCCCGAGCGTGGCCTCGGAGCTTCGGCAGGCCGTCGTGGTGGCGGCGATCTCGACGGTGGCGGGTGTGGCGCTGGGGCTGCTGTGGCTGTGGCTCGCGCCGAAGGTGCCGCTGATCTCGGACGGCAAGGCGGTGTTCCTGCGGGACAGCGAGGGTGAGTCGGCGGTCGGGGCGGACGGAACGTTCGTGCTGCTGGCGCTCGGCTTCGGTGTGGTGGCGGCGACGCTCGTCTTCCTGGTCCACCGGCACGGCGGCGTGGCGCTGGTGCTCGCGCTGGCGGCTGGCGGTGTGCTGGGTTCGCTGCTCGGGTGGGGTGTGGGGACGTTCCTGGGCCCGACGCGCGACGTGGTCGCCCATGCGCGGGAGGTGGGCGCGAACGTGGTGTTCGACGCGCCGCTGAAGCTGGAGATGTGGGCGGGGGCGTTGCTGGCGTGGCCGCTGGCGGCGATGATCGTCCACCTGGCCCTGACGGCGGTCTTCGGCCCGAGGGACCCGGACCCGACATGGCCCCCACAGGACGACGCGAAGCCGGCGACCCCGACGGCCTGAGGCGCCCGGGGCGCGGCCGGGGGAGTCCCGGAGGCGCCGGGGGTGCAGCCGGGAGAGTCCCCCAGACACCCCTCCCCCGAACTCTGACGAGCCCGCGGCTCCGTACCCGAATCCCCGTGTGCGGCGGCTTTCGCGACGGGGGGCCCAAAACTCTGACGGGACCGGAGTTCTGCCCCGAGCCCTTGAGCGGCGGCTTCGCGCCGCGAGAAAACCAAGGGGGCTGCCCCCGAGCTGCGGGCGGTGGCTCGCGTTGCGGGGGAGTCCCCCGCACCGCCCTCCGAGACGGACCGGGGGCTACGCCTGTGGTGCGGGCGGTGGCTCGCGTTGCGGGGCTGGGGGCTCTGCCCCGAACCCCCTGAGGGGTAGCTTCGCCCCGCGAGGAACCGGGGGCGCTGTACCCGATCCGTGAGCGGCAGCTTCGCGCCGCTCGTGGTGGGCCTGGGACCCGGCCTCCGGCACTGGCGGCCTTGTGCTGCGGGTGACCGCATAGTCGCGGGCCCGGGCCCGGGGGCGTGACGTTGGGGTTGTGCGGGTGCGCTAGGCGCGGCCGATTTGGGCCAGTACTGCTGATGTCATCGTCGTCAGGGCTGTGGGGGTGAGTTCTACCTCCAGGCCTCGGCGGCCTGCTGAGACGCAGATCGTTTCGTGGGTCGATGCCGACGCGTCCAGGACCGTGCGGAGGCGTTTGCGCTGGCCCAGGGGGGAGATGCCGCCTCGGACGTAGCCCGTCGTGCGTTCGGCCAGGGCCGGGTCCGCCATCGCCGCGCGCTTGCCGCCGACCGCCGACGCCAGCGCCTTGAGGTCCAGCTGGCCGGCGACCGGGACGACCGCCACTGTCAGTTCGCCGTCGACGTCCGCGACCAGCGTCTTGAAGACCCGGTCCGGCGAGACCCCGAGCGCCTCCGCCGCCTCCTCGCCGTACGACGCCGACGCCGGGTCGTGCTCGTAGGCGTGGACCCTGAAAGCCACGCCCGCCGTCGTCAGCGCCACCGTCGCCGGCGTGCCGCCCGCCTGCTTCTTCTGCTTCTTCGCCACTCGGCTCCTCCGTCAGTTCGGGCTCGTCGGCGCCCGCGTCAGCTCCACCGCCGGCAGCGACGGGAGGTGCCGCAGCACCGCCGTCTCCGACCGCAGCAGCGTCAGCTCCTCCCGCAGCCGCGTCGCCGTGTCCGGCGCCTGCAGCAGCCGCTGCTTCGCCGGGGTGTCGAGCACCGCCGCCGCCGCGACCAGGTACGACACCACCGACGGGTCGTCCGGCAACTCGCTGGTCGTCAGGGACCGCTCCCGCGCACCCGCCAGCCGCTTCTGATAGCTCCGGAACGCCCGCAGCACGCCCTCAGCGAGCGTGCCCGCCTCGTCGCCCTGCTCCTCCGGGAGCTCCTCCACCTCGGCCACCAGGAACGGCCCGCTCGCGTCGACCGACAGCAGCTTCACCCGGGTAGTGCCGGTGGCCATCACCTCGAAGCTGCCGTTCGCCCGCTCCCGGATCGTCGCCGCGTCCGCGACGCAGCCGACCCGGTGGAACGCCTGGATGGGGTCCGGGCCGAAGCCCGCCGCGGGCCCCTTCTCCGGCATGGCCGTCGGGTCCGGCATCCCCGGCGCCGTCGGCGCGACCTCACGGCCGTCGCGGATCGCGACGACGGCGAAGCGGCGCGGCTCCGACTCGTCGGTCTTGAGCAGTTCGCGCATCATGGCGCGATACCGCTCCTCGAACACGTTCAGGGGCAGCACGAGGCCCGGGAACAGCACCGCGTTGAGCGGGAAGAGGGGCAGGCGAGCGGTGGTCACAGCGGCTAAGCGTAATGGCCGCCGGGGCCGCCTCGTCCGGCCCGTCCATGTCCGGTCCGCCGCCCCGATCCGTGGGCCGGTTCGTGGGCCGGTTCGTGGGCCGACCCTCCACCGCTGTCGTGCCTCGGTCCGGGGCCCGTTCCCTGCCCCTGTCCGTAGCCGTTCTTCCCGCATAGCGGCGTCCTCCTGGCCACCTCCGCCCGTACCGCGTCCCGCGTCTCCAGGAAGCCCGTGAGCGGGTCGTCGCCCACCAGCGCCCACGGGAACGTCGTGGCGTACGGGCCGATCTTGCGGAACTCCTCCAGCGCCTCCTCCCAGCGCTCCCGCCTGACCAGCACGTACACCAGCAGATTGCGGACCTCCGCAGGCCATGGATCCCCCTCCGGGTACGCCGCCGACAGCGCAAGGCCACGCTCCGCCGCCGCGTCGATGCGGTCCTCCGGCAGCGGACCCGAGCCGGTGAGGTACTGGGCGAAGGCGGCGTTCACCGGGAGTACCCGCGCCAGCGAGCCCGGCGGGGCGTCGTCGGCGGCCTGCTCGGCGAAGTCGAAGCACTCGCGGTGCGAGCCGTACCACTGGGCCGACAGATACCGCAGCGCCGCGATGTGGCAGCCGTAATGGTGCGGGGCGCGGCGCACGGCCTGCTCCCACAGCGATTCGAAGACCGTGTTCCCGGCGTGCGTGCCGCGCGCGTGGTCCAGGGCGAGCCGCCACGGCACCGGGTCGCCGGGCGCGGCCTCCGCCGCCGCGTCGATCAGCGGCCCCAGCTCACGCAGCCGCTCCGCGCGGGCCGGCGACTCCCAGGCCCGGCGCACCGCCAGCTCGGCCTTCACGAGCAGCGCGTCCGGGTCGCGCGGCGCGGCCTGCAGCCAGTGGGCCAGCCAGTCGTCACGGCTGTACGCGAACGTGGCCAGCCGGGCCACGTACCGGTCCCTGGCCTCCCACTCGGCGCCGTCCCGGGTGGTCGCCAGCAGCTTGGCCGCGGGCTCGGGGTCGGCGAGGGCGGCCGCGACCAGCGCGGGGGCGAGCCGCTCGTCCGCCACGTCGAGCAGCACGTCGTCGTCCGGCGGCAGCGCGGCGGCGAGCCGCGGTGCGTGCCGGACCAGACGGGCGGTGCCGATCAGGGCGCGGAGCAAAGACATGGTGCGGACCATTGAAAACCGCAGGTGGGAGCGGCGCCAGTAGGGGACTGTGAAGCTTTGGTAGCGGCGGGAAAGTTGTCCTGTGGGAGGTCAAGACAGCGTAAAGAAAGGGGGCGGAGTCGGTGCATCCAGACCCCTGAGCCCCATCCGTCTCCACAGTCTCTTCGACCGGTCGGCAGCCTTGTCCCCGCTTGCCCCGGCTGCCCGTCAGCCCCTTGCCCCGGCTGCCCGTCAGCCCCTTCTCGCGCCCGCCCCGGCGACCCTCGGCTGTCTCCTCGCCCCTGCCCGGGCGACCACCCGACCCACCCGACGCCGCCGCCCACCCGCCTCACCCGCGCCGCAGCAGTCTCGACGCCCCCGCCGCCACCGTCGTCGCCAGCACCCAGCCCAGCAGGATCAGCGCCGTCGCCGCCCACTGCCACAGGCCTTCGAGCCGCCAGTAGCCGTCCTGGCCGAGATTGATCACCGGCACCAGCAGATCCAGCGCGTACAGGGTGGCGTTCCAGTTCGGCGACTCCTCCGCCTTCAGCGGCACCGGGTCGTAGCGGGAGAACGCCAGCGCCCCCGCCGCCCACAGCACCGCCATCCACAGCGCCGCCCGGCCCGGCCGGTAGCCGTACGCCACCGTCCAGTCCTGGAGGTAGCCCCACAGCTTCCCCGCCACCGGCAGCGTCTCCCGGCGTCTGCGCTGCTTGGCGAGCAGCACCACCCGGGCGTCCGCGTCCTCCCCGGTGTTGCGCAGCACCGTCGCAAGCCGTTCGTACGGCTCCGGGGCGTACTCCGGGGTCGCCGCCGCCACCCACTCCAGGCGGCGCGTCAGCGGGAAGTGGCCGTACGGCACGAGGTTCTCGTAGACGAAGCCGTTCATCGACAGACCGCCAGGACCCGGCCAGCTCGTGGACAGGTCGATCAGCGTCACCACCCGGGCGCCGTTGAGCACCACCCGCCCCTCCTCCGGCCGCTCCCCGTTGAACCGCAGCTCCGGGGTGACGATCCGGCGCAGCGACACCTCCTCCCGCTTCGCCCCGTCGAGCACGAACCGCGCGTAGTGCAGGTCCACCGCGTCGCCGAACCGCCCGTCGTCGAGCCGGACCCCGCCGTGGCACTCCACCGGCTTGCGCCGGGCCCCGCGCACCGGGGTGTATCCGATGCCGTACGGGGGAGTGGCCGCCGAGTTCCCCGAGCCCTCGTACACCCATGCCGCGTTCAGATAGAGCGAGCGCTCCACCGTCAGCTGCGGCGCGTTCAGCGCGCGGCGCTGCTGGGCGCCGCGCAGCACGCTGCCCCGCAGGCTCAGCGACACGCCGACCTTCGCCCCGCGCAGGCTGAGCTCGCCGTACGCCTCGATCAGCTCGGCCTGGAGGTCCTGCGCCACCACGAGCCCGTCCGCCGTGATCGCACGGCCGCGCCGGTCCGGCCATACCTGGATCTGGTTGATCAGCAGATCCGTGCCTATCTGGGCGTCCGTCAGCCGGATGCCGCGCTGCACCCGGCACCGGGGCAGATGCAGATCGCCCTGGGTGTGCAGCCGCGCCCCCTCCAGGCGGGGTATCGCGCACTCCACCATCCGCACCGTCCCGAACCGCGCCTCCGGCAGCACGATCTCCTGGTCGAACCGGCACCGGTTCCACTCCACGTACGGATCGACCGTGCCGCCGGCCAGGTCGAGCACGCCCGTGATCCGCACCCCGCGCAGCTTCAGCGCCGCGACCCGCCCGGAGCGCGCCGGCGGGCCGTCGAGCAGCAGCAGCGCCACCACCTCGGCGCGCACACTGCGCTCCACGCCCCACACATGCGCCCCGAAGGGGTCGTCCAGCGTCGTGTCCCCCTCACTCAGATCACAGGTCCTGCCGATCCGGAAGGCCCGCCACATGACCCGCTCAGGGCCCGTCAGACCGTCCGGTATTCCGTCCTCGTGCGGCTCGGTCACTGCCGCCCCCTCGCTTTCCAACGAACCCGCTTCCCTGGATTCGTACAGCCGTTCTTCCCGCTGAGTGACGGAGTGAACGCTAACGGTCAGCTGTGGCGACAAGACGCCAATGTGGCTCGTATCAGCCAGTGATACGGGCGACCGGCGCCCGTGGGGCGTCTGCGAGAATTGACCCGTGATCTCTCGAATCGACCTGCGCGGCGACGCCCTCCCCGAGGGTGGCGCTCTGCGCGACCTGCTGCCCCGTGCCGAGTTCGACGTGGAAGCCGCCCTGGAGAAGGTGCGGCCCATCTGCGAGGACGTCCATCATCGGGGCGACGCGGCACTGGTCGACTACGCGGAGAAGTTCGACGGCGTGACGCTGGAGCACGTGCGCGTGCCCGCCGAGGCGCTCGCCGAGGCCCTGGAGCAGCTCGACCCCGCAGTCCGGGCCGCCCTGGAGGAGTCCATCCGGCGCGCCCGGATCGTCCACCGCGCCCAGCGCCGCTCGACGCACACCACCCAGGTCGTGCCCGGCGGCACCGTCACCGAGAAGTGGATCCCCGTCCAGCGCGTCGGCCTCTACGCGCCCGGCGGCCGCTCCGTCTACCCCTCCTCCGTGATCATGAACGCCGTCCCGGCACAGGAGGCGGGCGTCGAGTCCATCGCGCTCGCGTCCCCGCCGCAGAAGGAGTTCGGCGGCCTGCCGCACCCGACGATCCTGGCCGCGTGCGCGCTGCTCGGCGTCGACGAGGTGTACGCCGTCGGCGGAGCCCAGGCCGTCGCGATGTTCGCGTACGGCACCGAGTCCTGCGCCCCTTCCAACATGGTCACCGGCCCCGGCAACATCTGGGTCGCCGCCGCCAAGCGGTACTTCACCGGCCGCATCGGCATCGACGCCGAGGCAGGCCCCACGGAGATCGCGATCCTCGCGGACTCCACCGCCGACCCGGTCCACGTCGCCGCCGACCTCATCAGCCAGGCCGAGCACGACCCGATGGCCGCCGCCGTCCTCGTCACCGACTCCGAGGAACTGGCCGCCGCCACCGAGGCCGAGCTGAAGACCCAGGTCGCCGCCACCAAGCACATCGACGACCGGATCGTCCCGGCCCTGGCCGGAAAGCAGTCCGCGATCGTCCTCGTCACCGACCTGGAGGACGGCCTCAAGGTCGTCGACGCGTACGGGGCGGAGCACCTGGAGATCCAGACCGCCGACGCCGCCGCCCGCGCCGAGCGCGTCCGCAACGCCGGCGCGATCTTCGTCGGCCCCTGGGCGCCGGTCTCCCTCGGCGACTACTGCGCCGGCTCCAACCACGTGCTGCCCACCGGCGGCTGCGCCTGCCACTCCTCCGGCCTGTCCGTCCAGTCCTTCCTGCGCGGCGTCCACATCGTCGACTACACCCGCGACGCCCTCGCCGAGGTCACCCACCACGTGGTGACCCTCGCCGAGGCCGAGGACCTGCCCGCCCACGGCGCGGCGCTCAAGGCGCGCTTCGGCTGGAAGGTGCCGCAGCAGTGAGCACCATCGGCATCGACGACCTCCCCATCCGGGACGAGCTCCGCGGCAAGTCCCCGTACGGCGCGCCCCAGCTCGACGTCCCCGTCCAGCTGAACACCAACGAGAACCCGTACCCGCTGCCCGAGCCCCTGGTGGCCCGGATCGCGGAGCGGGTCGCCGAGGCCGCCCGCGGCCTCAACCGCTACCCCGACCGGGACGCGATCGAGCTGCGCACCGAGCTCGCCCGCTACCTCACCCGTACTGGAAAGCACCCGGTCGCCGTCGAGAACGTGTGGGCCGCCAACGGCTCCAACGAGGTCCTCCAGCAGCTGCTGCAGACCTTCGGCGGCCCCGGCCGTACGGCCATCGGCTTCGAGCCCTCCTACTCGATGCACGCGCTCATCGCGCGCGGCACCGGCACCGGGTGGATCTCCGGCCCGCGCAACGACGACTTCACCATCGACGTCGAGGCGGCCGAGAAGGCGATCGCCGAGAACCGGCCCGACGTCGTCTTCATCACCTCGCCCAACAACCCCACCGGCACGGCGGTCGAGGCCGAGACGGTCCTCGCGCTGTACGAGGCCGCGCAGGCCGCCAAGCCCTCGCTGGTCGTGGTGGACGAGGCGTACGTCGAATTCAGCCACCGGGACTCGCTCCTGCCGCTGATCAAGGGCCGGCCGAACCTGGTCGTCTCCCGCACCATGTCCAAGGCCTTCGGCGCGGCCGGCCTGCGCCTCGGCTACCTGGCCGCGCACCCCGCCGTGGTCGACGCCGTGCAGCTCGTACGCCTGCCGTACCACCTGTCCGCCGTCACCCAGGCCACCGCCCTCGCCGCCCTGGAGCACACCGATACGCTCCTCGGGTACGTCGAACAGCTCAAGACCGAGCGGGACCGTCTGGTCACCGAGCTGCGGGCGATCGGCTACGAGGTCACCGAGTCCGACGCCAACTTCGTCCAGTTCGGCCGCTTCGACGGAGCCGAAGGCTCCCATGAGGCCTGGCGGCAGATCCTCGACCGGGGCGTCCTGGTCCGGGACAACGGCGTACCCGGCTGGCTGCGGGTCACCGCCGGCACCCCTGAAGAGAACGACGCGTTCCTCGACGCGGTCCGTGAAGTCAAGAAGGAGCAGAGCGCATGAGCCGCGTAGGAAGAGTCGAGCGCACCACCAAGGAGACCTCCGTCGTCGTCGAGATCGACCTCGACGGCACCGGAAAGGTCGACGTGTCGACAGGCGTGGGCTTCTACGACCACATGCTCGACCAGCTCGGCCGCCACGGGCTCTTCGACCTCACCGTCAAGACCGACGGCGACCTGCACATCGACACCCACCACACCATCGAGGACACCGCCCTCGCCCTCGGCGCCGCCTTCAAGCAGGCCCTCGGCGACAAGGTCGGCATCTACCGCTTCGGCAACTGCACCGTCCCGCTGGACGAGTCGCTCGCCCAGGTCACCGTCGACCTCTCCGGCCGCCCCTACCTGGTGCACACCGAGCCCGAGAACATGGCGCCGATGATCGGCTCCTACGACACGACGATGACCCGGCACATCTTCGAGTCCTTCGTCGCCCAGGCGCAGATCGCCCTCCACATCCACGTCCCGTACGGGCGCAACGCCCACCACATCGTGGAGTGCCAGTTCAAGGCGCTGGCCCGGGCCCTGCGCTACGCCTCCGAGCGCGACCCGCGCGCGGCCGGCATCCTGCCTTCCACGAAGGGCGCGCTCTAACTCCATGACCGGCCTCTCCACCATCCTCATCGTCGTCGGCCTCTTCCTCGCCGGCGGTGTGTACTCCTTCTCCAAGCAGAAGCTGCCCAAGGGCGTCATCGTCCTCCTCGCCGTCGCCTCCGTGATGTGCCTGGTGGCGGGCGTCCTGCGGATCCAGGGAATCTGGGAATGAGCACAGCGAACACTCCGAAGAAGGTCGTCGTCTTCGACTACGGCTTCGGCAACGTCCGCTCCGCCGAGCGGGCCCTCGCCCACGTCGGCGCCGACGTCGAGATCACCCGCGACTACGACAGGGCCATGAACGCCGACGGGCTCCTCGTCCCCGGCGTCGGCGCCTTCTCCGCCTGCATGAAGGGCCTCAAGGAGGCCCGCGGCGAGTGGATCGTCGACCGCCGGCTGTCCGGCGGACGCCCCGTGATGGGCATCTGCGTCGGCATGCAGATCCTCTTCGCCCGTGGCATCGAACACGGCGTGGAGACCGACGGTCTGGACGAGTGGCCCGGTACGGTCGAGCCGCTGAAGGCCCCGGTCGTGCCCCACATGGGCTGGAACACCGTCGACGCGCCCGAGGACAGCGAGCTGTTCGCGGGCCTCGACGCCGACGCCCGGTTCTACTTCGTGCACTCCTACGGAGTACGGGAGTGGACCCTCGAGGTCGGCAACAAGAACATGCGCGCCCCCAAGGTCACCTGGGCCACCCACGGCGAGCCCTTCGTCGCGGCCGTCGAGAACGGCGCCCTGTGGGCGACCCAGTTCCACCCCGAGAAGTCCGGCGACGCCGGAGCCCAGCTGCTGAAGAACTGGATCGCAACGCTGTGACTGTGCCTTCTGGAACCCTGCTCGAACTCCTCCCCGCCGTCGACGTCCGCGACGGCCAGGCCGTCCGCCTCGTGCACGGCGAGTCCGGTACGGAGACGTCCTACGGCTCCCCGCTGGAGGCCGCCCTCGCGTGGCAGCGCTCCGGCGCCGAGTGGCTGCACCTGGTCGACCTGGACGCCGCCTTCGGCACCGGCGACAACCGCGAGCTGATCGCCGAGGTCGCCAAGGCCATGGACATCAAGGTCGAGCTGTCCGGCGGCATCCGCGACGACGCCTCGCTCGCCGCCGCCCTCGCCACCGGCTGCACCCGCGTCAACCTGGGCACCGCGGCCCTGGAGACCCCCGAGTGGGTCGCCAAGGTCATCGCCGAGCACGGCGACCAGATCGCCGTCGGCCTCGACGTGCGCGGTACCACGCTCCGCGGCCGCGGCTGGACCCGCGACGGCGGCGACCTGTACGAGACGCTCGCCCGCCTCGACGCCGAGGGCTGCGCCCGCTACGTCGTCACCGACATCGCCAAGGACGGCACCCTCCAGGGCCCCAACCTGGAGCTCCTGAAGAACGTCTGCGCGGCCACCGACAAGCCCGTCGTGGCCTCCGGCGGCGTGTCGTCCCTGGACGACCTGCGTGCCCTGTCCGGGCTCGTCCCGCTGGGCGTCGAGGGCGCGATCGTCGGCAAGGCGCTGTACGCCAAGGCGTTCACGCTGGAGGAGGCGCTGGAGGCGGTGGCTTCCGTATGACCGACGCTGTCCGGAAGGTGGTGACCGGCGCTCCCTGGGAGGAGCAGTTCGGCTACTCCCGCGCGGTCGAGCTGCCCAACGGCACGGTCCTCGTCGCCGGCTGCACGTCGGTGGTCGGCGGCCAGATCGCCGGCGGAGGCCCGTACGAGCAGGCGATCAACTCCTTCAACGTGGCCTTCGACGCGCTGAAGCAGCTGGGCCTGGGCCAGGAGGACGTCGTACGGACCCGGATGTACATCACCCACGCGCGGGACGTGGACGAGGTCGGCCGCGCCCACAAGGAGCTGTTCGACGCCGTCCGCCCGGCGGCTTCGATGATCATCGTGTCCGGCTTCGTCGACCCGAGCCTGGTCGTCGAGGTCGAGGTCGAGGCATACCGGGGGGAGCAGGCATGACTCTCGCCGTACGTGTGATCCCCTGCCTGGACGTGGACAACGGCCGGGTCGTCAAGGGCGTCAACTTCCAGAACCTGCGCGACGCGGGCGACCCCGTCGAGATGGCGAAGCTGTACGACGCCGAGGGCGCCGACGAGCTGACCTTCCTCGACATCACCGCCTCCTCCGGAAACCGGGAGACGACCTATGACGTGGTGCGCCGCACCGCCGAGCAGGTCTTCATCCCGCTGACCGTGGGCGGCGGGGTGCGCGCGGCGGAGGACGTCGACAAGCTGCTGCGCGCCGGGGCCGACAAGGTCGGCGTCAACACGGCCGCGATCGCCCGGCCCGAGCTGATCCGCGAGATCGCGGAGCGGTTCGGCCGCCAGGTGCTGGTGCTGTCGGTGGACGCCCGCCGTACGGCTTCGGGCTCCTTCGAGGTGACGACGCACGGCGGCCGCCAGGGCACCGGCATCGACGCCGTCGAGTGGGCGCACCGGGCCGCCGAGCTGGGCGCGGGCGAGATCCTGCTCAACTCCATGGACGCCGACGGCACCAAGGACGGCTACGACACGGAGATGATCGCGGCCGTGCGCAAGCACGTGACCGTGCCGGTGATCGCGTCGGGCGGTGCGGGCAAGCTGTCCGACTTCCCGCCGGCGATCGAGGCGGGCGCGGACGCGGTGCTCGCGGCGTCGGTCTTCCACTTCGGTGACCTGCGGATCTCCGAGGTCAAGGACGCGCTGCGGGGGGCGGGCCACCCGGTCCGCTGAACCGCCGTACGTGAAGGGCCCCTTCGGGGGCCTTTCGCTTCCCGAGATGCACAGGATTATTTGTGCAATTTTCGTTGCGCAAAAAATGCTGTGCATCTACGGTGAGGGTATGACAGCCCCTGACCACCGCCGGATCACCGATCTCGGCACCCTCAAGGCCATCTCGCACCCGCTGCGCATGAGGCTCTACCGAGCGCTGTTCGTGGCCCGCACGGCCACCGCGTCCCAGCTCGCCGACCAGGTCGACGAGGCCGTCTCGCTCGTCAGCTACCACCTGCGCAAGCTCGCCGACCACGGCCTCATCGAGGAGGCCGAGACCCAGTCGGCGGACGGCCGCGAGCGGTGGTGGCAGCCCAGCTCGTACGGGTTCAGCATCCGGGACGAGGACGTCCGGGGGACCCCCGAGCTGGTCGCCGCGAGCGACGCCCTCGGCCGCGCGATCAACGACCAGCGCACCACACTCCTGGAGCGCTTCCTCGACGAGCGGCTCACGTGGTCCGCCGAGTGGCGCTCCGCCTCCGTCAGCGCCGAGTGGCTGCCCCGCCTCACCGCCCCCGAACTCGCCGCCCTCGGGGAGGAGCTGCAGGCGGTCCTGACGAAGTACGACCAGAAGGCCCGGGCCGCAGAGGCCGCCGGCGACACCGAGGGCCGCGAGAACGTCGCCGTCCACCTCCACGGCTTCCCTTACCGTTCATGACGGCGCTCACCGAGGTACGGGAAGCCCGCCCCGCCCACCGCGACGGCAACGTCCTGCGCTGGCTCGGTGGGTACTCCGCCTCCACGCTCGGCGACAGCGTGTACTACATCGCCCTCTCCTGGACCGCCGTCCGGAGCGGCACCCCCGCCGAGGCCGGGCTCGTCATGGCCGTCAGTGCCGTCCCGCGCGCCCTGCTCATGCTCGGTGGGGGAGTGATCGCCGACCGCTTCGGGCCGCGCCGGGTCGTCGTCCTCTCCGACACCGTCCGCTGCCTCGTCGTCCTCGGCGTGGCCGCGCTTCTCCTGCTCAGCGGCCCGGGCCTCTGGATGCTCGCCGCCGTCGCCCTCGTCTTCGGCACCGTCGACGCCCTCTTCCTGCCCGCCGTCGGCGCCCTGCCGCCCCGGATCGCCGCACGCGACCAGCTCGCCCGCGTGCAGGGCATGCGCGGGCTCGCCCAGCGCGCCGCCCTCGTCCTCGGCGCCCCGCTCGGCGGTCTCGCCGTCGCCCTCGGCGGACCGGCCGCCGCGTTCGGGGCCGCCGGACTCCTCTTCGCGGTCTCCCTGCCCCTGCTCCTGACGCTCCGGATATCCCCGCTGCCGGGCGGTGGCCCGGCCCGGGACGCCACCGCCCTGCGCGACCTCGCCGACGGCCTGCGCTACCTCCGCCGGCACCGGGTGCTCGGCCCGCTGGTGGTCGTCGTCGCGCTCAGCGACCTCGGCTTCGTCGGCCCGCTCAACGTCGGCCTCGCCCTCCTCGCCGACGAGCGCGGCTGGGGCGCGGCGGGCATCGGCTGGGTCCTCGCCGGATTCGGTACGGGAGCGGGCGCCGCGTCCCTGCTGCTGACCGTGCGGGGCCGAATACCCCGCGCGGGGGCGGTCCTCGGCTGGACGATCGCCCTCGGCGCGGGTTCGATCGCCGCGCTCGCGTACGTACCGCAGCTGCCGGTCGCCGTGGCCGTGGCCCTCTCCGTGGGCCTGCTCGCCGGCCTCAGCGGCGCGCTGTGCGGCGCGCTCATCCAGACCGAGTGCGCCCCCGCGTACCTCGGCCGCGTGACGGCGGTGACCGGCTTCGTCAGCCTGGGCCTCGCCCCGCTGAGCTACCCCCTCACGGGCGCGGCGGTGGGCCTGTGGGGCCTCGGCCCGGTGTTCGTGGCGAGCGCGGCGGTCTGCGCGCTGGGCGGGATATACGGGCTCCTGGTCCCGGCCCTGCGCGGCGCGGAGTTGCCGAGGGTGCCGGCCCGGCGTACCTAGCTAGGGCCTGACCCGAGCCTGTCGTACAGGGGGCTGTCCGCTCCTGAGGAGGGCATCCGTCACGAGGCGGACTCCCCGGGCCAGGCGGCTCAGCTGCTCCAGTTCGAGGGCGTACAGCCTGATCGTGTTCTCGATCGTGGGACCGGACACGCCCAGCGTGGGCAGCTCCGCACGGCAGGTCTGCATCGCCACCCTCACCGCACGGATCTCGTGCTCGATCTGCAGCTGGGCGTGGCGGGCCAGCAGGACGGGATGACGCGTGAGGGTGGTGTAACCGGCGTAGCGGGCCGGGAGGAGTTCGCGCAGCCACCGGACGGCCGTCCCTTCCCAGTCGCGGTTGCCCGGGGTCGTGACCGAGTAGGGCCAGTCGTTGCTGACCGGAGTGCGGTGATGGGACATCGTTGTCGCCTTCGGGAGGGGCCTGTTCGGAGGGGTGCGGCGGCTCCGGCCCAGGGGTTGACCGGAGCCGCCGCAGAGGCACCCGCGCGAAGCGCGGCGTGCCCCGGGGGAACAACCCAGGGGTCGACTGAGGAGGAGGGGGTCGACCCGTCGGCGTTCGATCCGAGCCCGCGGGGGCACACGTAGTAAATATATATACCGTCGAGTACGCAAGGGCATGAAAAAATTCATGCGCATCGAGGTCAAGGAATGAGCCGGTCCCGCTGTGGCGGGACCGGCTCAGTCCTCCAGGAAGAAGTCGTACTGGTCCGACGCCTGCTCGTACTTCTCCAGCCGGGCCTGCGTGCGCACCGGATCGGCGTCGGCCATGGCCTGCAGGATCGCCGCGGACAGTACCCCCGGCGCCGCGTACGAGTCGAAGACCAGCCGCGAGCCCGTACCGGCCGTGAGGGCCACGTCGGCCTCGTGGGCCAGCGCCCCGAGCTCCCTGTCCGTGATCAGCGCGACGCGCAGCCCGGTACTGCGCGCTGCCCTCATGGCAGCGAGGGTCTCCTTGGCGTGGCGGGGCATCGCGAAGGCCAGCACCCAGGTGCCGCCCGCCTCGCGAGACTGGAGCAGTGCGTCGTAGGCGACGCTGCCGCCGCGGGTCACCACCCGCACATCGGGGTGGATGCGCCGCGCCGCGTAGGCGAAGTACTCGGCGAGGGAGACCGAGATGCGCAGGCCCAGCACGGTGAGCGGGACGGATCGGGCGAGCTCGCGGCCGATGTCGAGGATGCGGTCGGTGTTCGCGAGGGTGCGGCGCAGGGACGTCAGGTTCTCGATCTCGGCGTCGACCGCCGCCTGCAGCTCGTTGCGTCGCTGCTCCTGCAGGCCCTCGGGGGATCCGGCGATCGCACTGAGCGCGATGGGCTGGAGCGCGTCCCTGAGCGCGGGATATCCGCTGAAGCCGAGTGACGACGCGAACCGGGTCACGGACGGCTGGCTCACGCCCACGCGTTCCGCCAGCTCGGTGATCGACAGGAACGCGGCCTCGGTGAGGTGGTCGATCAGGAACTGTGCGATACGCCGCTGGCCGGGTGAGAGCCGGTGTCCGCCGAAGAGCGCGCGCACCCGGTCGACGGGCGTCGCCTCCTCCGTCTCAGGGGAAGGCGTGCCGGGTGTGATCGCCGCCGCCTGTGCGCGCGCCTGTTGGCCTGATGGCACGGGGGTGCCTCCGTTTCGTCCCGATGCCGCCCAAGATAGTTCACGGACGATCGCTGCATGATGCAACTGTCATACCGGGGGGCGTGCGCGCGACCGGGCGCCCGCGAGCGCGTTGACGGACCGTCTGATCGGCGTCGGGCGGGGCGTTCCCGTGCGCGGTGAGGCCGCCCGGGCGGACGAGAGTCCCTAGATCCCCAGCTGCTTCGCCTCGTGCAGCCGCTCGATCGCGTCCGGCTCGCCGTCCAGCTCCACCTTCGCCACGTCCTGGCGGCCGAAGACGAACATCGTCAGCTCGCCCGGCTCCCCGGAGACCGTCACCACCGGGGTGCCGCGGTGGGCCACCGCCGTCTGGCCGTTCGGACGGCGCAGCACCAGGCCCACCGGGGCCTTGCGGCCGAGCAGACGGGCGCCCTTCTCCAGACGCGACCAGAGGGCGTCCGAGAAGACCGGGTCCAGCTCGCGCGGCGACCAGTCCGGCTGGGCCCGCCGTACGTCCTCGGTGTGGACGTAGAACTCGACGACGTTCGCCCCCTCGTCCACCTGCTTGATCGTGAACGGCGACATCCGCGGCGGGCCCGTACGGATCAGCTGGATCAGCTCCTCGTACGGCTTCTCCGTGAACTCCGCCTGCACCCGGTCGAGCCGCGCCTTCAACGCCGGTACGACGGTGCCCGCCGCCGCGTCCGGGCGGCGCTCGCGCACCACCACATGGGCCGCGAGGTCCCGGGTCCGCCAGCCCTCGCAGAGGGTCGGGGCGTCGGGCCCGGCCGCCTCCAACAGATCGGCGAGCAGAAGGCGTTCACGCTTCGCATGGGTCGACATGCCCGCCAGCGTACGACCGAGGCCCATGGTCCGCCCAGTGGACGTCCACCCGGACGTACCGCCCGACCACGGCACAATGGCCCCATGAGCAGCAATCTCGACCCGGCCATCGCCGCCCGCCTCAAGCGCAGCCCGGACGGACTCGTCCCGGCCATCGCCCAGCAGTACGACACCGGTGAGGTGCTGATGCTCGGCTGGATGGACGACGAGGCCCTCCACCGCACCCTCACCACCGGCCGCTGCACCTACTGGTCCCGCAGCCGCCAGGAGTACTGGGTCAAGGGCGACACCTCCGGGCACTTCCAGCACGTCAAGTCCGTCGCCCTCGACTGCGACGCCGACACCGTGCTCGTCAAGGTCGACCAGGTCGGGGCCGCCTGCCACACCGGCGCGCGGACCTGCTTCGACGCCGACGTACTCCCGCTCGCCACCCCTTCGGACCAGTAAGGTCTGGCGCCATGGATCTCGAGACCTTCCGCAAGCTGGCGGCCGACCGCCGCGTGATTCCCGTCAGCCGCCGGCTCCTCGCGGACGGCGACACCCCGGTCGCGCTCTACCGCAAGCTCGCCGCCGAACGCCCCGGCACCTTCCTCCTCGAATCCGCCGAGAACGGCCGCTCCTGGTCCCGGTACTCCTTCATCGGCGTCCGCAGCGACGCCGCCCTCACCGTCCGCGACGGGCAGGCCCACTGGCTCGGCACCCCGCCGGTCGGCGTGCCCACCGACGGCGACCCGCTCGCCGCACTCCGCGCCACCGTCGAGGCCCTGCACACCCCCCGCGACCTGGCCTCCGGGATGCCGCCCTTCACCGGCGGCATGGTCGGCTACCTCGGCTACGACATCGTCCGCCGCCTGGAGCGCATCGGGGACTCCACCCGCGACGACCTGGAGCTCCCCGAGCTGACCATGCTCCTCACCAGCGACCTCGCCGTCCTGGACCACTGGGACGGCACGGTCCTGCTGATCGCCAACGCGATCAACCACAACGACCTGGAGACCGGCGTCGACGAGGCGTACGCGGACGCCGTCGCCCGCCTCGACGCCATGCAGGCCGACCTGGCCCGCCCGGTCGCGAGCGTCCCCGTCGCGCTCCCGCCCTCCGAACTCCCGGAGTTCTCCGCGCTCTGGGGCGGCCCCGCCTACCAGGACGCCGTCGAGGACGTGAAGGAGCGGATCCGGGCCGGCGAGGCCTTCCAGGTCGTCCCCTCGCAGCGCTTCGAGACCCCGTGCCACGCCTCCGCGCTCGACGTCTACCGGGTCCTGCGGGCCACCAACCCGTCCCCGTACATGTACCTCTTCCGCTTCGAGAACGGCTTCGACGTCGTCGGATCCAGCCCCGAGGCCCTGGTCAAGGTCGAGGACGGGCAGGCGATGGTCCACCCCATCGCCGGCACCCGGCACCGCGGCGCCACCCCGCAGGAGGACCACGACCTCGCCGAGGAGCTGCTCGCCGACCCCAAGGAGCGCGCCGAGCACCTGATGCTCGTCGACCTCGGCCGCAACGACCTCGGCCGGGTCTGCCGGCCGGGCTCGGTGGAGGTCGTCGACTTCATGTCGATCGAGCGGTACTCGCACGTCATGCACATCGTGTCGACGGTCACCGGGCGGGTCGCCGAGGGCCGGACCGCGTTCGACGTCCTCACCGCCTGCTTCCCGGCGGGCACCCTGTCCGGCGCGCCCAAGCCGCGCGCCATGCAGATCATCGAGGAGCTGGAGCCGTCCCGGCGCGGACTGTACGGCGGCTGCGTCGGCTACCTCGACTTCGCCGGCGACTCCGACACCGCCATCGCCATCCGTACCGCCCTTTTGCGGGACGGAACGGCATACGTGCAGGCCGGAGCAGGAGTCGTCGCCGACTCCGACCCGGTCGCCGAGGACAACGAGTGCCGGAACAAGGCCGCCGCCGTGCTCCGCGCCGTACACACCGCCAACCGGATGAACGGCGCGTGACGGCGTAAGGGATAGTGGGGTACGTGAGTGCTGTTCCCGTACCCCAGCCCCGAGCCGCCCGCGCGAGCGGAGCGGCCGCCACGCCCGGCGGCCGCCGCAGCCTGGCCGCGGCTCTCCTGCTCGGCGCCCTCGGTGCCACCGTCGTGCTGCTGTCCGCGGGCCAGATCTGGGCCGAGGGCACGGCGGCGGTCGGCGGCGGCACGGTGCCCGTCCAGGCCGACGGCGGCGCCGTCACCGGCGTACCGACGGCGCTCGCGATCGTCGGCCTCGCCGCGCTCGTCGCCGTCTTCGCCGTCCGCCGCGCCGGCCGCACCCTGGTCTCCGGCCTGCTCGCGCTCAGCGGCGCGGGCGCGGCGGTGGCCGCGTTCCTCGGCGCGTCCGACAGCGACGCGGTGGACGCGGAGGCCGCCCGGATCACCGGCGACACCGCCGCGGCGGTCGCGGGCCTCACCCACACCGCCTGGCCTTACGTCACCGCAGGTGGCGCGCTGCTGATCCTCGTCGCGGGTCTCCTCGCGCTGCGGTTCGGCACGAGCTGGCCGGCGATGGGCGGACGGTACGAGCGCGCCGGCGCCCCGCGCGCCGGGCGACCGGCCCCCCGGACGGCGGCGGCGCCGGAACGGCCCGAGGATCTGTGGAAGGCCCTGGACCGCGGCGAGGACCCGACCCGCGAGGACTGAGCCGACGCGGCGCGTGGGCATCGCGTACGCGGACCGCACGCGACGCGTGATCGTCGGGCCACCCCGATTCATCCTCGCGCCGCTGTGTGCGGGACAATGAACCACGAGTGTCCGCGCACGCGAGACCTCACCATCGAGCCACCACCGAGCAACAGCAACGAGGAGCAACTCATGGCGGGCAGCGCCCACGGACACACCCCGGCCGCCTGGACCGGTGTCATCATCTCCTTCATCGGCTTCTGCATCGCCGGGGTCTTCATGGTGGCGGCCAACACGGCCGGCTTCTGGGCCGGAATCGCCGTCATCCTCCTCGGCGGTGTGATCGGCCTGGCGATGAAGGCTGCGGGCATGGGCATGCCGAAGGAATCGGCGGCGGTCGCCGCGGCCCGCGAGGCGGCGACGCTGAAGGCGCGCGCCTGACGGCAGCGGCACACGACACGCGCGAAGGCGCAGTCCGGCGGGGCCGGGCTGCGCCTTCGCGCGTCAGGGGCGAGAATCACCGCGTGGACGCGAACCCGACGACTCCTCCCGCCGTGACCGACGGTGCCCCTGCGCTGCCCCCGACGGACGCCGCCGTCCGTGGCGCCGTCCGTGGTCCGGAGCCTCCCGGGTACCCCGGTGGGGCTCCCGCTCCCGGCCCGTACCGGGCACCCCGGGCACCCCGGTCGCTCGCCGTGCGGCTGCTCGCGCCGGTCGGAGTGCTCGCCGGGGTCGCCGCGGCGTTCGCGTACGTCGGAGCCGTGGACCCCAACGAACCCGGGCACTATCCCGTCTGCCCGCTCCTCCGCTTCACCGGCCTGTACTGCCCCGGCTGCGGCGGGCTCCGCAGCGCCCACGCCTTCGTGCACGGCGAGCTCGGCACCGCGTTCGGCGCCAACGCCCTCGCCGTCGTCGGCTACGGCCTCTTCGCCGTGGTCATGGCCGTGTGGCTGATTCGCGCCGTACGCGCCGTGCCCATGCGGGTCACGATCGGCCCCGCCTGGTGGTGGGGGATCGGGGCGGCACTCGCCCTCTTCACCGTCGTGCGGAACCTGCCGTTCGGCTCCGCGCTCGCCCCATGACCCCTCCCGGAAAGTCCCAGCTGGTGGGACGCACGTCGGCCGGATGCGGGTCCCGAGCCTTGGTGCGGATACCATCGACATGGCTGAACCTGGTTCATCCGTACCACCGTCACCATCACCGTCCCGGAAGGGGGCCTCTCGCGTGAGTGTGCTCGACGAGATCATCGAAGGCGTACGCGCCGACCTCGCAGAGCGGCAGGCGCGGGTCTCCCTCGACGAGCTCAAGGAGCGCGCCGCAAAGGCGCCGCAGGCCAAGGACGGCGTCGCCGCACTGCGCGGCGAGGGCGTCACGGTGATCTGCGAGGTCAAGCGCTCCAGCCCGTCCAAGGGCGCGCTCGCCGCGATCGCCGACCCGGCCGGTCTCGCCGCGGACTACGAGGCGGGCGGCGCCGCCGTCATCTCCGTGCTCACCGAGGAGCGCCGCTTCGGCGGCTCGCTCGCCGACCTGGAGGCCGTCCGGGCCCGGGTCGACATCCCGGTGCTGCGCAAGGACTTCATCGTCACGGCGTACCAGCTGTGGGAGGCCCGGGCCTACGGCGCCGACCTCGCGCTCCTGATCGTCGCCGCCCTTGAGCAGGAGGCCCTCGTCTCCCTGATCGAGCGCGCCGAGTCCATCGGCCTGACGCCGCTGGTCGAGGTGCACGACGAGGACGAGGTCGAGCGGGCCGTCGACGCGGGCGCCCGGATCATCGGCGTCAACGCGCGGAACCTCAAGACCCTCAAGGTGGACCGCTCCACGTTCGAGCGGGTCGCCCCGGAGATCCCGGCCGGCATCGTCAAGATCGCCGAGTCCGGCGTCCGCGGGCCGCACGACCTCATCGCGTACGCCAACGCCGGCGCCGACGCGGTCCTGGTCGGCGAGTCCCTCGTGACCGGCCGCGACCCGAAGGCCGCCGTCGCCGACCTGGTCGCCGCCGGCGCCCACCCGGCCCTGCGCCACGGGCGGGGCTGACCCCGCCATGACCCTGCACCGCGTCGCCGCGCCGCTTTCCCACCCGGGCGTGTTCGGCGTGGCCGCGGTGACCCGCGCGATGCGCACCCGGCTCCGTACCGCCGCCGCGCCCGCGCACGCCCCGCTGGCCCGGGGCTGCCGCCCGCGCGGCTGCCGGGCACCGGCGCGGCGCGTCCACGGACGGCGTGTCCGGTACGTGATCGGCAGCGAGCCGGGCCAGGTCAACGGCATGCGATGGCGCGCCCGCCCCGCGCGCACCTTCACGACCACCTGACACCCGCCGCCCCGTGTGGGCAATCGTCCCGCAGGGCGGGACGGGTGGGCACACGGGACGGCGCCCTTACGGGCGCGTCCGCTCCTTGCGTCCCCGCCTCCACGAGGGTGCCGCGCCTGTGGGCACCGGTACGCACCGGGAGCCTGGGCCCGGCAAGGGCACCGTTCCGTTGTGCCCACCCGTTCCGCCCCAGCGGAACGATTGCCCACAACGGGGGGTCGGGGGCGGTCGTGACGTCCGCGGGCGCATACCGTGACCACCAACCCGCACGTCACCCGGGGCACCCGCCCCGCGAGGAGCTGTCGCATGTCCAGCGAGTTCTTCCTTCCCGACCCCGAAGGTCAGGTCCCCACCGCCGAGGGCTACTTCGGCGCCTACGGCGGCAAGTTCATCCCCGAGGCCCTCGTCGCCGCCGTCGACGAGGTCGCCGTCGAGTACGACAAGGCCAAGGCCGACCCCGAGTTCGCCCGCGAGCTCAACGACCTGATGGTCAACTACACCGGCCGCCCGAGCGCCCTCACCGAGGTCCCCCGGTTCGCCGAACACGCGGGCGGTGCCCGGGTCTTCCTCAAGCGCGAGGACCTCAACCACACCGGCTCGCACAAGATCAACAACGTCCTCGGCCAGGCCCTGCTCACCAAGCGCATGGGCAAGACCCGGGTCATCGCCGAGACCGGCGCCGGCCAGCACGGCGTCGCGACCGCCACCGCCTGCGCCCTCTTCGGCCTCGAATGCACCATCTACATGGGCGAGATCGACACCCAGCGCCAGGCGCTGAACGTCGCCCGGATGCGCATCCTCGGCGCCGAGGTCATCCCGGTGAAGTCCGGCAGCCGCACCCTCAAGGACGCCATCAACGAGGCGTTCCGCGACTGGGTCGCCAACGTCGACCGCACCCACTACCTCTTCGGTACGGTCGCCGGCCCGCACCCCTTCCCCGCCATGGTCCGCGACTTCCACCGCGTCATCGGCGTCGAGGCCCGCCGCCAGATCCTGGAGCGCGCCGGCCGCCTGCCCGACGCGGCCGTCGCCTGCGTCGGCGGTGGTTCCAACGCCATCGGCCTCTTCCACGCCTTCATCCCGGACACCGGCGTCCGTCTGATCGGCTGCGAGCCGGCCGGCCACGGCGTCGAGACCGGCGAGCACGCCGCCACCCTCACCGCCGGCGAGCCGGGCATCCTGCACGGCTCCCGGTCGTACGTCCTCCAGGACGACGAGGGCCAGATCACCGAGCCGTACTCCATCTCGGCCGGCCTGGACTACCCGGGCATCGGTCCGGAGCACGCGTACCTCAAGGACAGCGGCCGCGGTGAGTACCGCGCCGTCACCGACGACGCGGCCATGAAGGCCCTGCGGCTGCTCTCCCGTACCGAGGGCATCATCCCGGCCATCGAGTCCGCGCACGCGCTCGCCGGGGCCCTGGAGATCGGAAAGGAGCTGGGCCCCGAGGGCCTGCTCCTCGTCAACCTCTCCGGGCGCGGCGACAAGGACATGGACACGGCCGCCCGCTATTTCGGGCTCTACGACGGTTCCGAGGGGGACTCCAAGTGAGCGGGGCTGCATCTACCGGGAACATCCAGCTGCTCGGCGACACGCTGGCCAAGGCCAAGGCCGAGAACCGCGCCGCGCTCATCGCCTACCTCCCGGCCGGCTTCCCGACCGTCGACGGGGGCATCGCGGCGGTCAAGGCCGCCTTCGACGGCGGCGCCGACATCGTCGAGGTCGGCCTCCCGCACAGCGACCCGGTCCTCGACGGCCCGGTCATCCAGACCGCCGACGACATCGCCCTGCGTGGCGGCGTCAAGATCGCCGACGTGATGCGGACGGTACGGGAGGCCCACGAGGCCACCGGCAAGCCCGTCCTGGTCATGACGTACTGGAACCCGATCGACCGCTACGGCGTCGAGCGGTTCACCGAGGAGCTGGCCGCGGCCGGCGGCGCCGGCTGCATCCTGCCGGACCTGCCGGTCCAGGAGTCCGCCCTGTGGCGGGAGCACGCCGACAAGCACGGTCTCGCGACCGTCTTCGTCGTCGCCCCCAGCAGCAAGGACGCGCGGCTCGCCACCATCACGGCGGCCGGCTCCGGCTTCGTCTACGCCGCCTCCCTGATGGGCGTCACCGGCACCCGCGCCTCCGTCGGCGCCGAGGCGGCCGACCTCGTCCGCCGCACCCGCGCCACCAGCGACCTGCCGGTCTGCGTCGGGCTCGGCGTCTCCAACGCCGCGCAGGCCAAGGAGGTCGCGGGATTCGCGGACGGCGTCATCGTCGGCTCCGCGTTCGTCAAGCGGATGCTCGACGCCGACGGCGAGGCCGCCGGACTCGCCGCCGTAAGGGAACTGGCGGCCGAACTCGCCGAGGGTGTCCGTCGACTTTCGTAACCCGTTCGGGTGGATCTGTGACCGGGGAGGCGCGACCGCGCCTCCCCGGTTCGTTGCTGAGGGCGTGAGCAAGAACAGTGACGGTAACGGTAATCGGAGTGCGCGGGAGCGCCTCCAGCAGCAGCGCGAGCGCGACAAGGCCCGCGAGAAGCAGCGGCGCGTCCTGATCGTGTCGGCCGCGGTCGTCGGCGTCCTCGGCCTGGCCGCGGTCGTCGGAGTGATCGCCGCCAACACCGGGGACAAGGACGGCGGCTCGGACAAGGCAGGCCCGGTCGTCGCCCCGACCGGCTCGACCGAGGGCGACAAGCCCTCCATCCCCACCGGGAAGTCGGACGCCCCCTCGACGCTCCAGGTCTGGGAGGACTTCCGCTGCCCCGCCTGCGCCTCCTTCGAGAACGCGTTCCGGGACTCCATCCACGAGCTGGAGGCCTCCGGCGCGCTCAAGACCGAGTACCACCTCGTCACCCTCATCGACCGGAACATGGGCGGCCAGGGCTCGCTGCGCGCGGCGAACGCGGCGGCGTGCGCCCAGGACGCCGGGAAGTTCACCGCGTACCACGACACGCTGTACATGAACCAGCCGCCGGAGACCGACGACGCCTTCGGGAACAACGCCAAGCTGATCGAGCTGGCGGCGAAGGTGCCCGGGCTCGACACGCCCACCTTCCGCAGCTGTGTCGAGAACGGCACGCACGACAGCTGGGTCAGGAAGTCGAACGAGGCCTTCGTGAAGGGCGACTTCCGGGGCACGCCGTCGCTGGTCCTCAACGGAGAATCGATCTTCCCGCAGAAGGGGAGCGAGCAGATCTCCCCGGAGAACCTGAAGAAGTGGGTCGCCGAGGCCAACAAGGGCAAGAAGCCGGGCACGGCCTCGCCCTCGGCGGGCTGACACACCCCCGTGCGATCCTCTTAGTTACGCAGACGTTGCCGGGTGGGCTGCCGTGACACCCGCCCGGCAAGGTAGCGTCGGTTCTGCCATGGACCTTGCCTACATTCCCAGCCCGTCGACCGGTGTCCTCTACCTCGGACCGGTTCCGCTGCGCGCCTACGCCTTCTGCATCATCATCGGTGTCTTCGTCGCCGTCTGGTACGGCAACAAGCGCTGGATCGCCCGGGGCGGCAAAGCCGGCACCGTGGCCGACATCGCCGTCTGGGCGGTGCCCTTCGGCCTCGTCGGCGGCCGGCTCTACCACGTCATCACCGACTACCAGCTGTACTTCAGCGAGGGTGAGAACTGGGTCGACGCCTTCAAGATCTGGGAGGGCGGCCTCGGTATCTGGGGCGCCATCGCGTTCGGCGCGGTCGGTGCCTGGATCGGCTGCCGACGGCGCGGTATCCCGCTGCCGGCCTACGCCGACGCCATCGCGCCCGGCATCGCCTTCGCCCAGGCCATCGGCCGCTGGGGCAACTGGTTCAACCAGGAGCTGTACGGCAAGCCGACCGACCTGCCCTGGGGTCTGGAGATCAGCGCCGGCGCGAACCGCGAGGCCGGGATCTACCACCCGACCTTCCTGTACGAGTCGCTGTGGTGCATCGGTGTCGCGATCCTGGTCATCTGGGCCGACCGCCGCTTCAAGCTCGGACACGGCCGGGCCTTCGCGCTGTACGTCGCCGCGTACTGCGCGGGCCGCGTGTGGATCGAGTACCTGCGGGTCGACCAGGCGCACCAGGTGCTGGGCCTCCGGCTGAACGTCTGGACGGCGATCGTCGTCTTCGTGCTGGCCGTCGTCTACATCGTGATCTCGTCGCGGCTCCGTCCGGGACGCGAGGAGATCGTGGAGCCGGACCGGGACAAGTCCGCCGAGCCCAAGGGCGGCGCGGACGAGGCCGAGGAAGCCGAGGGTTCCGAGGGTGAGGACGGGGCTGCTCATCGCGAGGCAGCTGCCGACGAGCCGACGGACGCCGCCACACCCGCGCCCTCGAACGGTGCGGAGTCCGCAGCCAAGGGCTGACCACTCGCTACGGCACAGGGCCGCCGGAACCGAAGGGTTCCGGCGGCCCTGTGGCGTACCGGGGGTCAGCAGGCTCGCGCCGCCAGGGCCAGGACGCGGCGGGCGCCCTCGACGACCGCCGCGTCGACGAAGCGGCCGTCCGGGAGGGCCAGGGCGCCCTTCTCCGTCTCGGCCGCCTTCACGACCTCCTCGGCCGCCGCCACCTCGTCGGGGGTGGGCAGGTAGGCCTGTTCGATCACCGGGAGCTGGCGGGGGTGGATCGCCGCCCGGCCCAGGAAGCCGAGGGCGCGGCCCCGCGCGCAGCCGGCCGCCAGGGCGTCCAGGTCGCGGATGTCGGGGTGGACCGACTGGGCCGGTGGCGGGAGGGCGGCCGCGCGGGCGGCGACCACGAGTCGGCCGCGCGACCAGTCGAGGCCGCTGTCGTCCCGTACCCCCAGATCGGCGCGGAGGTCCGCCTCGCCGAGCGCGATCCCGTGGACGGCGGGATGGGCGGTGGCGATGGCGTACGCGCGCTCGACGGCGAGGGCGTTCTCCAGCAGGGGGTAGAGCGGGACACCCGCGGTGAACTCGGCGATCCGGTGGATGTCAGTGGCGTGTGTCACCTTGGGAACACGGAGAGCACCGAGGCCGGGGAGGGGGGCCAGGGCGGGGATGTCGCGTGGGGTGTTGATGCGGACATGGATCGGTACGGGGTGGGGATCGGAGAGCAGATCGGCCGTGGCGGCGAGCGCGTACGCCTTGCGGTCGGGGGCCACCGCGTCCTCGAGATCGACGATCACGACGTCCGCGCCGGAGACCAGAGCCTTCTGGACGACGGCGGGGCGGTCACCGGGTGCGTACAGCCAGGTGAGGGGGAGGGGCGTGGTGGAGGTGGTGGTGGAGGACGTGGTGGAGGAGGGGCCGGGCACGGTCCTCATACGGCTCCTGCCTCGCGCAGGGCGCCGATCTCGGCGGGGGTGAGGCCGAGTCCGGCGAGGACGTCGGCCGTGTCCGCGCCGTGCGGGCGGCCGGCCCAGCGGATCGCGCCGGGGGTCTCGGAGAGCCGGAAGAGGACGTTCTGCATCCGGATCGGGCCCAGCTCGGGGTCCGGGACCTCGGTGACGGTGTTCAGCGCGCGGAACTGCGGGTCGGTCAGGACGTCCCGGACGTCGTAGACGGGCGCGATCGCGGCCTCGGCCTTCTCGAAGGCGGCCAGCGCCTCGTCCCGGGTGTGCCGGGCGATCCAGGAGCCGACCGCCTCGTCGAGGACGTCCGCGTGGGCGGCCCGGCCGGCGCCGTCGGCGAACCACGGCTCGTCGATCAGCTCCGGGCGGCCGACCAGCCGCAGGACGCGTTCGGCGATCGACTGGGCGGAGGTGGAGACGGCGACCCAGGCGTCGTCGGCGGTGCGGTAGGTGTTGCGGGGGGCGTTGTTGCGGGAGCGGTTTCCGGTGCGGGGCTGGACGTAACCGAGTTGGTCGTACCAGAGGGGGTGGGGGCCGATGACGGAGAGCATCGGTTCGATGATGGCCATGTCGACGACCTGGCCGCGGCCGGTGGTCGTCCTGGCGGTGATCGCGGTCATCACCGCGTACGCCGTGGCGAGGGCGGCGATCGAGTCGGCGAGGCCGAAGGGGGGCAGGGTGGGCGGACCGTCGGGTTCGCCGGTGATGGCGGCGAAGCCGCTCATCGCCTCGGCGAGGGTGCCGAAGCCGGGCCGGTGGGAGTACGGGCCGAACTGGCCGAAGCCGGTGACGCGGGCCAGGACAAGGCGGGGGTTGACGGTGGACAGCTCCTCCCAGCCGAGACCCCAGCGCTCCAGGGTGCCGGGGCGGAAGTTCTCCACGATCACGTCGGCGTCGGCGGCCAGCCGCAGGAGGGTGTCCCGGCCGCCGGGGGTGGAGAGATCGAGGGTGACGGTCCGCTTGTTCCGGCCGAGGACCTTCCACCACAGACCGACGCCGTCCTTCGCCGGGCCGTGACCGCGGGACGGGTCGGGCTTGCGGGGGTGCTCGATCTTGATCACGTCGGCGCCGAAGTCCCCGAGCATCATCGCCGCGAGCGGCCCGGCGAAGAGGGTCGCGAGATCGAGGACGCGCAGCCCGTGGAGCGGAGGGAGGGCGGTCGGTTCCTGCTGGGGTGTCATACGGCGTCGACCTCCTGGCCGGTGTGGGAGTCGTGGGCCGCGTCGATCTCGGAGCGGTACGGCATCGAGGACGAGGCACCGGCGCGCTGGACGGAGAGCGCGGCGGCGGTCGAGGCCCAGGCCATGGCCTCGCGGACCGGGCGGCCCTCGCCGAGGGCGACGGCGAGCGCGCCGACGAACGTGTCGCCCGCGGCGGTGGTGTCCACGGCCCGGACGCGCGGGGCGGGGACGGCGAACGGCTCGTGGTCGCGGGCGGCGTAGAGACTGCCGGCCGCGCCGAGGGTGACGACCACCTCGGGGACGTGGACGAGCAGGGCGGTGGCAGCGGCGAGCGGGTCGGCGACGCCGGTGAGCGCGGTGGCCTCGTGCTCGTTGGGGACCAGGAGGTCGGTGGCGGCGAGGAGTTCGGGGGGCAGCTGCTGGGCCGGGGCGGGGGTGAGGACGGTACGGACGCCGAGGCGGCGGGCGGTGACGGCGCCCTCGATGACGACGGAGAGGGGGAGTTCGAGCTGGAGGAGCAGGGCGTCGGCGGTGGCGATCAGCGCCTCGTCGCCGTGGTCGAGGGCGGTGATGGTGCCGTTGGCGCCGGGGACGACGACGATCGCGTTGCCGCCCTCGTCGTCGACGACGATGTGCGCGGTGCCGGAGGGGCCTTCGACGGTACGGAGCAGGTCGGTGTCGACGCCGGCGCTGTCGAGGGCGGCGTGGAGGCGGGTGCCGAAGTCGTCGGTGCCGACGGCGCCGATCATCGAGACGTCGGCGCCGGCGCGGGCGGCGGCGACGGCCTGGTTGGCGCCCTTGCCGCCGGGGATCGTCCGGAACTCCCGGCCGGTGACGGTCTCTCCGCGGGCGGGGGCCCGGGGTACGAAGGCGACGAGGTCCATGTTGGTGCTGCCGAGCACCACGATGCTGGTCATGGGCGTACTGCCTCCAGATACGTCAGTTCGGCGAGGGTGTCGAAGCCGATGCCGTCGAAGGACGGGATCGAGGTGGCGAGGCGGTTCTTGAGGGGGGAGGTCCAGCGCTCGGGCAGCCGGTCGGGGTGACCGGCGAGGAGACCGGCGACGGAACCGGCGGTGGCGCCGTTGGAGTCGGTGTCCCAGCCGCCGGAGACCGCCGCGCAGATGGTGCGGGAGAAGTCGCCGTCGCCGTGGGTGAGGGCGGCGGCGAGGAGGGCGGCGTTGGGGACGACATGGACCCAGTGATACCCGCCGAGGGTGGCGTGGAGCCGGTCGGCGACGGCGTCGAAGTCGGGGGTGGTGCGGGCGGATTCGACCCCGAGGCGGACGGCGGCGGCGAGCCGGGAGTCGGGCGGGAGTACGGACAGCCCCGCGTCGAGGGCCTGATGGACGTCGGCGGTGCCGGTGGCGGCGGTGGCGATCGTCGCGGCGACGAACCGGGCGCCGTGGAGGCCGTTGGCGGTGTGGGTGAGCGCGGCGTCCCGGTGCGCCTGGTCGGCGGCGGCCTCGGGGTCGCCGGGGTGCGTCCAGCCGTGGACGTCGGCGCGGATGAGGGCCCCGATCCATTCGCGGAAGGGGTTGCGGTGGAGGGCGGTGAGCGGGGGTTCGATGCCGTCGAGGAGGTTGCGGTAGGCGACGCGCTCGGCGGTGAAGGTGCGGCCGGCGGGGAGTTCGTCGAGCCAGAGACGGGCGACGTCGGCGGTGGTGAACCGTTTGCCGTACCGCTGGAGGAGGAGCAGGTTGAGGAGGGGGTAGTTGAGGTCGTCGTCCTCGGGCATCCCGTCGATGTTCTCGGCGAGCGAGGTGGCGGCGGAGCGGCGGTTCCAGGGGTGGGCGGCAAGGAGGTGCGGGGGGACGCCGCGCTCGGTGAACCAGGTGGTGAGGGGCCAGTTGCCGGCGGCGCGGGCGAGTGCGCGGATGGCGGGCAGCGGCAACTTCTCGACGGGCTTCCCGAGAAGACACCCTGCGGCCCGCCCGACCCAGGAGGCGTGCAGCCGCGCCTGGAGCGGGTGTTCCTCGCGGTGGGCGTGCGGCGGCTGGTGGAGGGGGTGTTCCTCCCCCACCCCGCCCCTTCCCGAAACCCTGACGAGACCGGGGGCTCCGCCCCCGTCCCCCCGGGGCCGCGGCGCTTCGCGCGCGGAGGGGGCGGGGGCGCCGGGGGCCGCGCGGCCGTGGCCGGGAGCCCGCGGCGCCTCGCGCGCGGGGGTGGGGGTGCTGGGGGTGGGAGCCCGCGGCGCTTCGCGCGCGGGGGTGGTGGCGTGCGGTGTCTCGGGCGTGGGGGGTGTTCTGCCGGGGGACGGTGGTGCTTCGGGCTTGGGGGTGGTGCCGGGGCGCGCCGGGCCCGGTGTCTGGGCCGGCTCGGCGGCGTGTTCGGCGTGCGTCTCGGTGTCGGGGGCGGAGCCCCCCGTCTCGTCAGGGTTTGGGGGAGGGGCGGTGTGGGGGGACGTCAATGGCTGGACGGCGAGGTCCGTGGGGTCGGCGCCTGGGAGGTGGGACAGTTCCGTCAGGAGGCTCTCGGCCAAGGTGCGGAGGTCCGGGCGGGGTGTGGGGGAGGCGCCGGCTGTCGGTGGGGGCGGGGGGCCGCCGGCCGCTTGCCAGCGGGCGGCGATCGCACGCGCGTCGCGGCCGTCCTCCATCGCCTGGCGGAGTTCGTGGCCGACCAGGTCCTCCGGCTGGACCCACGTGACGCGGAGGTTCATCGGAGCGCCGCGTTCGTCAGCGTCGCGTACGCCGACTCGTGGGCCCGGCGGCGGGCCGTGTCGCGGGCGAACACCTCCTGCGCCACCGCCGTCAGCGCCCGCGCCGGAGCGTGCAGGTCCAGCCGGCTCGCCTCCGCGACCTGCTTCGCCCAGGTGGCGGGGACCGCCTGCTCGCCGCCGAGCGCCCCCACGATCGCGCCCGCCATCGTCGCGATCGAGTCGCAGTCACGGCCGTAGTTGACCGCCCCGAGCACCGTACGGCGGTAGTCGCCGTCCCCGACCAGCAGCATGCCCAGCGCGATCGGCAGCTCCTCGATCGCGTGCAGCCGTGACGGGCGGCGCGCGCCCAGGCCCGGTGCCCGGTAGTCCGCGCCCACCGTGTCGAACGGCTCCACCGCCTTGCGGAGGGGCGCCAGGGCCGACTCGAAGTCCTTGTGCCTGGACGCCACTTCGGCGACCGCCTCGATCGCCCCTCGCGTGCCGTCCTTGGCCAAGCCCAGAGCCGCCTCGACGACCGTGCCCGGCGTCGACCCCGGCTCGCACGCCGCCGCCACCGCCGCCGCGAACACCCCCGCCGCCTCCCGGCCGTACGACGACTGATGGGGGGCTGCCACGTCCAGGGCCTCCGCGTACGCACCCTCCGGGTTCGCCGCGTTCACCAGTCCTACCGGCGCCATGTACATCGCCGCACCGCAGTTGACGATGTTCCCGCTGCCCGCCTCGCGCGGGTCCACGTGTCCGTAGTGGATCCGCGCCACCAGCCACTTCTCCGCCAGGAAGATCCGTTGGAGCGGGAGCGCCTCCGATTCCAGTTCCGGGATCCAGACCGGGGTGGAGATCAGGTCGGGGACCAGGTGGTCCGCCACCGCGTACGCGTCCAGGTGGTCGCGGACCTTCTCGTACACCCTGATCAGCGCGTGGGTCATCAAGGTGTCGTCGGTGACGTGACCGTCGCCCTTGTGGTACGGCGCGATGGGGCGGGCCGTACGCCACGCCTCGCCGTTCCAGGGGCCGACGATGCCGCCGACCCGGCCGCCGTGGCGTTCCAGGATCTGGTCGGGGGTGTAGCCCTCCACCGGGCCGCCGAGGGCGTCGCCCACGGCGGCACCGATCAGGCTGCCGGTGATTCGGTCATCGAGGGGTGGTGTGGGGGTCATGCCGGAATTGTCCACCCCCGGTGGCCAGTTCCGTGGCTCCGAGGAGCCCGGCGAGTTCGACCAGATCCGTACCCGCGAGCCGGGGGAGCGCGCAGCCGGCGAGCGTACGGCAGACGTCACGCCAGGTCGCGGGGAGGGAGTCCGCGCCGCCGAGCGCTCCGGTCAGCGCGCCCGCGAGCGCCGGGGCGGAGTCCGCGACGCGGGACAGGCAGGCGGCGGCGGGTACCGCGCCCGACGCCTCGCCGCGCGCGGCGAGAGCGAGGGCGAGCGCTACGGGGACCGTCTCCGCGGCCGCGATGCCGTAGCTGTAGACATGGTCGACGATCTGGTGCTCCAGGAGCGGGACGAGTTCGAAGGCGCTCGTCGCGTCCTGCGCCATCTTCACGGCCTGCGCCGCGTTGCGGCCGATCTCGGTGGTGGGCGGGAGTTGGGCCAGGGCTGATTCCACCGCCTCCTCGACGGGCGCCCCGCCGAGGGCCGCGGCTACGGCGGCGGCCATCGCGCGGGCGCCGTGGACGCCGTCGCCGTCCTGGGTGTACCGGGCGTCGAACTCGGCGAGTTCGGCGGCGGCGGCCGGGTCCCCGGGGTGGACGATCGCCAGTACGGCGGCCCGTACGCAGGCGGCGTCGTCGAAGAAGTGCGGGTTGTCGTGGCCGGTGGCGGGTGGGCGGAGGCCGGTGGCGAGGTTGCCGAGACCGGCGCGTACGGAGATCCGGGCGCGGAGGGGGAGGACGGCGGACTCGATCTCGGGCGCGCGGTCGGCGGCTGCGGCGACCTGGCTCGCGAGAGAGTTCCAGGCGAGGTCGACGGCGGCGCGGAGCCGGCGTTCCGGGGGGAGGGCGGCGAAGAGGGGGCCGGTGGCTGCGAGGACCGCCTCGGCGGTGAAGACCGCCCATTCGGCGTCGTCGGAGGGGCCCAGGCGGAGGGGTTCGGGGGGTTGGTTGAGGGCGATGGGGACCGGGAGGGTGGTGGTGGCGTTCTGTTCGGCGAAGGTGTCCAGTTCGCGGGTGAGGCGGCGGGTCCATTCGGGCATGCGGGCGGCTCGGTGTCTGGCCGCGGGCCACCCTGCCGCGTCGCCTGCGGCGAGGCCGAGCAGGAGGCCCTCGATCGCCTCGCGGCGGGCGGGGGTGCCGGGTCTCGGGGCCGGCCCCGGGGCCCCGTGTACGGCCCCGGTCCCGTGCGCGGCCCCTCCTAGGTCCTCGTGGGCGCCGTCCCTGTCCGGGGCGCCCGGTCTCGTGGGCTGTGCCCACCCTCCCCCGGACTCCGTCCGGGGGGACCCCCATCGCCCTGCGGAACGATTGTCCACAGCGGGAGCGGCGGCGGCCGCGGCAGCCGGGGCGGGGGCGGAACGGCCCACGGCGGCGCTCATGCCGCCTCCTCCTCGTCCGTCGTCAGGAGGTCCGCGATGTCCAGGACGTGGTAGCCGCGCATCGACGGGAGGCAACTGCCCGTCACCGGGGCGATCGCCGTGGCCCACTCCCGTGGGATCGACGCGAGGCCCGAGGCCGCGCCCGCCAGTGCGCCTGCCACGGCCGCCGTCGTGTCGGCGTCGCGGCCCATGTTGACCGCGGTCAGGACCGCCGTACGGAAGTCGCCGCGGGCCGCCGCGAACGCGCCGAAGGCGAGGCCGACCGCCTCCGGGGCCAGGTCCGTCCAGGGGTAGCCGCCGATGACGACCGCCGAGCGGACCGTGCGCTCGCGGACCAGCGGGTCCGGCTCCACCCGCTGTGCCGCGACCACCGCGCGGCGCATCGAGCGGGCCGTCCAGGAGTCCATCGGCACCACCGACAGGGCCGCCGCGATGACCGACGTCACCGACGCGCCGGCCATCGCCGCCGCCACGCCCGCCGCGACCGCCTGGCCGCCGTAGATGCCCTCGCCGTCGTGGCTGACGCAGCCGTCGATGGCGACGAGCCGGGCCGCCTCCGCCGGCCGGCCCGCCGCGAAGACCCCGAACGGCGCCGCCCGCATCGCCAGGCCGTCCGACCACGCGTGCCGGTGCTGCGCCGAGATGGGCGCCGCCAGGCCCCGGCGGAGGTTCTCCAGGGTGCCCCGCTCGCTGAAGCCCGCGCCCCGGAACGGGCCTTCGTCCAGGTCGGCGATCCAGTGGTGCCAGGCCCGTTCCACGTGCTGGACCGTCAGCGCCGAGCCGTGCCGGGCGAGCAGCAGGCCCGAGAAGATCGCGTACTCCGTGTCGTCCGTGCCCGCCGGACTGTCCGTCACGAAGCCCTCGATCCGGCCCCATCGGCGGCGGATCTCCGACGGGCGCATGTTCTCGGCGGGCGCCCCGAGCGCGTCGCCGACCGCGAGGCCGAGCAGCGCTCCCCTCGCGCGCTCGCGCGTATCGCATGAAGTCGTTCCCGTCTCGCTCACCATCTCGCACCCCTTTCGCGGTTCCTGGATCTGTGCCACGCCGGGGAGGGGAAGACGTCGAAGAAACGTCTCTGTCACCCGGCTGACATCCCGCCAGAAGAGCAAGGTCAGCCTTAGTAAGTACGGCCTGCCTTGCTGGCGCGCCCCTTACTTCGAGCGTATTTTCGAGGGTGTTGGGGGCGGCGGGTGCGACCCGGCCCGCCGGAGGAGACAGGGGAGAAGCATGTCCATCATCGAAGCCCAGGCACCGCTGCACGAGGCGCACCGCGACAACCACACGCACCGCGATGTGAACGGTGGTTGGCTGCGCCCGGCGGTCTTCGGCGCGATGGACGGACTCGTCTCCAACCTCGCCCTGATGACCGGTGTCGCGGGCGGCGCGGTCTCGCAGCAGGCCATCGTCATCACCGGCCTCGCCGGACTCGCCGCGGGCGCCTTCTCCATGGCGGCCGGCGAGTACACCTCCGTCGCCTCGCAGCGCGAACTCGTCCAGGCGGAACTGGACGTCGAGCGCCGCCAGTTGCGCAAGCACCCGATCGACGAGATGGAGGAGCTCGCCGCGCTGTACGTGTCCCGTGGCGTCGAGCCCGCGCTCGCCCGCGAGGTCGCGATGCAGCTCTCCCGCGACCCCGAGCAGGCGCTGGAGATCCACGCCCGCGAGGAGCTGGGCATCGACCCCGACGACCTGCCGTCGCCGACGGTCGCCGCCGTGTCGTCGTTCGCCGCGTTCGCGCTCGGCGCGCTGCTTCCCGTACTGCCCTACCTGCTCGGCGCGACCGCGCTGTGGCCGGCCGTGCTCCTCGCCCTCGTCGGGCTCTTCGCCTGCGGCGCGCTGGTGGCCCGGGTGACGGCCCGCAGCTGGTGGTTCAGCGGGCTGCGTCAGCTCGTCCTCGGTGGAGCGGCCGCGGCCGTCACGTACGGGCTCGGCATGCTCTTCGGTGCCGCGATCTAGTCGAGATGCCGAGAATGGCAAGGCCCCGTCCTGCGGTCGGGGCCTTTCGCGTGCATGCTTGCTGTGACGTATATCCCCCTGGCGGATCCGCCGCCTGGTGAGACACTATGCACAGCGCGACATATGTAGCCGTTACCCGGCGGTTTCAAAGTCTTAACCACCGGGCATGAGGCGTAAGCGCCGCGGGCAATGAAGCCCGCTCTGCGACGGGTCGTCCGACCCTCTGAGATCCACCTCTTCACGTGTGAACCATCATCACCGCTCAGTGTCAGCGGTGTCCGCATGCTGGAATGTGCTATCCACTTCGCGAGAAGCCAGCCATCATGTAACCTGCACGAAATTTCGCGGAGGGCCAACGTCGTCCCTCGGCAGCTGCATATGCCACGACGACGACGGGAGAGCCGATGCGTTCCGACGCCTGGTCGCCCATGGACGGTCGCCCCGCTCCGCAGGGGATGTACGACCCCCGTAACGAACACGACGCCTGTGGTGTCGGGTTCGTGGCCACCCTGACCGGTGTTGCCAGCCACGCGCTGGTCGAGCAGGCGCTGACCGTACTGCGCAATCTGGAGCACCGCGGCGCCACCGGCTCCGAGCCCGACTCCGGTGACGGCGCCGGCATCCTGTTCCAGGTCCCGGACGCCTTCCTGCGCGAGGTCACCGACTTCGACCTTCCCGCCGCCGGCGCCTACGCCGTCGGAATCGCCTTCCTCCCTGCCGACGGCTCCGCACAGGCCGTCTCGCAGATCGAGACGATCGCGTCCGAGGAGGGTCTGAACGTCCTCGGCTGGCGCGAGGTCCCCGTCGCCCCCGAGCTGCTCGGCGCCTCCGCCCGCGCCACCATGCCCGTCTTCCGCCAGCTCTTCGTGGCCGACGGCAGCAGCGAGGGCATCGCGCTGGACCGCAAGGCGTTCGTGCTGCGCAAGCGCGCCGAGCGCGAGGCCGGGACGTACTTCCCGTCGCTCTCCGCCCGCACGATCGTCTACAAGGGCATGCTGACCACCGGCCAGCTGGAGCCCTTCTTCCCGGACCTGTCGGACCGCCGCTGCGCCACCGCCGTGGCCCTGGTCCACTCCCGGTTCTCCACCAACACCTTCCCGAGCTGGCCGCTGGCCCACCCGTACCGCTTCGTCGCGCACAACGGCGAGATCAACACGGTCAAGGGCAACCGCAACTGGATGGTGGCCCGCGAGTCCCAGCTCGCCTCCGACCTCTTCGGCGAGGGCAAGCTCGACCGCATCTTCCCGGTCTGCACCCCGGACGCCTCCGACTCCGCCTCCTTCGACGAGGTCCTGGAGCTGCTCCACCTCGGTGGGCGTTCGCTTCCGCACAGTGTCCTGATGATGGTCCCCGAGGCGTGGGAGAACCACGACTCCATGGACCCGGCCCGGCGCGCCTTCTACCAGTTCCACTCCACGATGATGGAGCCCTGGGACGGCCCGGCCTGCGTCACCTTCACCGACGGCGTCCAGGTCGGCGCGGTTCTCGACCGCAACGGTCTGCGCCCCGGCCGCTACTGGGTCACCGACGAGGGCCTCGTCGTCCTCTCCTCCGAGGTCGGCGTCCTCGACATCGACCCCGCGAAGGTCGTCCGCAAGGGCCGCCTCCAGCCCGGCAAGATGTTCCTGGTCGACACCGCCGAGCACCGGATCATCGAGGACGACGAGATCAAGGCCGGCCTCGCCGCCGAGAACCCGTACGCCGAGTGGCTGGAGACCGGGGAGATCGAGCTCTCCGACCTCCCCGAGCGCGAGCACATCGTGCACACCCACGCCTCGGTCACCCGTCGCCAGCAGACCTTCGGCTACACCGAGGAAGAGCTCCGCGTCATCCTCGCGCCGATGGCCCGCACCGGCGGCGAGCCGCTCGGATCCATGGGTACGGACTCGCCGATCGCGGCCCTGTCCGAGCGCCCCCGGCTGCTCTTCGACTACTTCACCCAGCTCTTCGCGCAGGTCACCAACCCGCCTCTGGACGCGATCCGCGAGGAGCTGGTGACGAGCCTGCTCTCCTCGCTGGGCCCGCAGGGCAACCTCCTGGAGCCGACCTCGGCCTCCTGCCGCTCGGTCACCCTGCCCTTCCCGGTGATCGACAACGACGAGCTGGCCAAGCTCATCCACATCAACGCCGACGGCGACATGCCCGGCATGAAGGCCGCGACCCTGTCCGGCCTGTACCGGGTCTCCGGCGGTGGCGACGCGCTCGCCGCCCGCATCGAGGAAATCTGCGCCGAGACCGACGCGGCGATCGAGGGCGGTGCCCACCTCCTCGTCCTCTCCGACCGGCACTCCGACGCCGAGCACGCGCCGATCCCGTCGCTGCTGCTCACCGCGGCCGTCCACCACCACCTCATCCGTACCAAGCAGCGCACCCAGGTGGGTCTGCTGGTCGAGGCCGGCGACGTCCGCGAGGTCCACCACGTGGCCCTCCTCATCGGCTACGGCGCCGCCGCGGTCAACCCGTACCTGGCGATGGAGTCCGTCGAGGACCTGGTCCGCGCCGGCACCTTCATCGAGGGCCTGGAGCCCGAGCAGGCCATCCGTAACCTGATCTACGCGCTCGGCAAGGGCGTCCTCAAGGTCATGTCCAAGATGGGCATCTCGACCGTCGCCTCCTACCGCGGCGCCCAGGTCTTCGAGGCCGTCGGCCTGGAGACCGCCTTCGTCGAGAAGTACTTCAACGGCACGGCCACCAAGATCGGCGGCGCCGGTCTCGACGTCGTCGCCAAGGAGGTCGCCGCCCGGCACGCCAAGGCGTACCCCGCTTCCGGCGTCCCCTCCGCGCACCGCGCGCTGGAGATCGGCGGCGAGTACCAGTGGCGCCGCGAGGGCGAGCCGCACCTGTTCGACCCGGAGACCGTCTTCCGTCTCCAGCACGCCACCCGCAACAAGCGGTACGACATCTTCAAGAAGTACACGGACCGGGTGAACGAGCAGTCCGAGCGCCTGATGACGCTCCGCGGCCTGTTCGGCTTCACCTCCGATCGGGAAGCTGTCTCGATCGACGAGGTCGAGCCGGTCTCCGAGATCGTCAAGCGGTTCTCGACCGGCGCCATGTCGTACGGTTCCATCTCCCGCGAGGCGCACGAGACCCTCGCCATCGCCATGAATCAGCTGGGCGGCAAGTCCAACACCGGTGAGGGCGGCGAGGACCCGGACCGCCTCTACGACCCGGCGCGCCGGTCGAGCATCAAGCAGGTCGCCTCCGGCCGCTTCGGTGTCACGTCCGAGTACCTGGTCAACGCGGACGACATCCAGATCAAGATGGCCCAGGGCGCCAAGCCCGGCGAGGGCGGCCAGCTGCCCGGCCACAAGGTCTACCCGTGGGTCGCCAAGACCCGGCACTCGACGCCCGGTGTCGGTCTGATCTCCCCGCCGCCGCACCACGACATCTACTCCATCGAGGACCTGGCTCAGCTGATCCACGACCTCAAGAACGCCAACCCGGCCGCGCGTATCCACGTGAAGCTGGTGTCGGAGGTCGGTGTCGGCACGGTCGCCGCCGGTGTCTCCAAGGCGCACGCGGACGTCGTGCTCATCTCCGGTCACGACGGCGGTACGGGCGCCTCGCCGCTCACCTCGCTGAAGCACGCGGGCGGTCCCTGGGAGCTCGGCCTCGCCGAGACCCAGCAGACGCTGCTGCTCAACGGCCTGCGCGACAGGATCGTCGTGCAGACGGACGGCCAGCTCAAGACCGGCCGTGACGTCGTCATCGCCGCGCTGCTCGGCGCCGAGGAGTTCGGTTTCGCGACCGCGCCGCTCGTCGTCTCCGGTTGCGTCATGATGCGCGTCTGCCACCTGGACACCTGCCCGGTCGGCATCGCCACCCAGAACCCGGTCCTGCGCGACCGCTTCTCCGGCAAGGCCGAGTACGTCGTCAACTTCTTCCAGTTCATCGCCGAGGAGGTCCGCGAGCTCCTCGCCGAGCTGGGCTTCCGTACGCTCGAAGAGGCCGTCGGCCACGCCGAGCTGATCGACACCAGCCGCGCCGTCACGCACTGGAAGGCGCAGGGCCTGGATCTGGCCCCGCTCTTCTACGTGCCCGAGCTGCCCGAGGGCGCGGTCCGCCACGCCCTGATCGAGCAGGACCACGGTCTGGAGAAGGCCCTCGACAACGAGCTGATCGAGCTCGCCGCCGAGGCGCTGGGCGCCGCGACGGCCGAGGAGGCCCAGCCGGTCCGTGCGCAGGTCGCGATCCGCAACATCAACCGGACGGTCGGCACCATGCTCGGCCACGAGGTGACGAAGAAGTTCGGCGGCGCGGGTCTGCCGGCCGACACCATCGACATCACCTTCACCGGCTCCGCGGGCCAGTCCTTCGGCGCCTTCCTGCCGAGCGGTGTCACGCTCCGCCTGGAGGGCGACGCCAACGACTACGTCGGCAAGGGCCTCTCCGGTGGCCGGGTCGTCGTCCGCCCGGACCGTGGCGCCGACCACCTGGCCGAGTACTCGACCATCGCCGGCAACACCATCGGGTACGGCGCGACCGGCGGCGAGCTGTTCCTGCGCGGCCGCACCGGCGAGCGCTTCTGCGTCCGCAACTCCGGCGCGCTTGTCGTCTCGGAGGGCGTGGGCGACCACGGCTGCGAGTACATGACCGGCGGCACGGCGGTCGTCCTCGGCGAGACGGGCCGTAACTTCGCGGCCGGTATGTCGGGCGGCGTCGCGTACGTCGTCGACCTCGACCGGGACAACGTCAACTCCGGGAACCTGTCGGCCGTCGAGGCGCTCAACGACTCCGACAAGCAGTGGCTGCACGACGTCGTGCGCCGCCACCACGAGGAGACCGGCTCGACGGTCGCGGAGAAGCTCCTTGCCGACTGGACCGCGAACGCGGACCGTTTCAGCAAGATCATCCCGACCACGTACAAGGCAGTGCTCGCCGCCAAGGACGCCGCTGAGCTCGCCGGTCTCTCCGAGACCGAGACCACCGAGAAGATGATGGAGGCGGCGACCAATGGCTGACCCCAAGGGCTTCCTGACCACCGGGCGCGAGGTCGCCAAGACCCGTCCGGTGGGCGAGCGAGTCAAGGACTTCAACGAGGTCTACGTTCCCGGCTCCCTGCTGCCGATCATCAGCAAGCAGGCCGGCCGCTGCATGGACTGCGGCATCCCGTTCTGCCACAACGGCTGCCCGCTGGGGAACCTGATCCCCGAGTGGAACGACTACGCCTACCGCGAGGACTGGGCGCAGGCCTCCGAGCGGCTGCACGCCACGAACAACTTCCCGGAGTTCACCGGGCGGCTCTGCCCGGCTCCGTGCGAGGCGGCGTGCGTGCTCGGCATCAACCAGCCGGCCGTCACCATCAAGAACGTCGAAGTCTCCATCATCGACAAGGCGTGGGACAGCAACGACGTCAAGCCGCAGGCGCCCGAGCGGCTGTCCGGCAAGACCGTCGCCGTCATCGGCTCGGGCCCGGCGGGTCTCGCCGCCGCGCAGCAGCTGACGCGGGCCGGCCACACGGTCGCGGTCTTCGAGCGCGCGGACCGCATCGGCGGACTGCTCCGCTACGGCATCCCCGAGTTCAAGATGGAGAAGCGGCACATCAACCGCCGCATCGAGCAGATGCGCGCGGAGGGCACCAAGTTCCGTACCGGTGTCGAGATCGGCCGCGACATCACGGCGACGGACCTGCGCAAGCGGTACGACGCCGTGGTCATCGCCGCGGGCGCCACGACCGCGCGTGACCTGCCGGTCCCGGGCCGGGAGCTGTCCGGCATCCACCAGGCGATGGAGTACCTGCCGCTCGCCAACAAGGTCGTCGAGGGCGACTTCGTGACCCCGCCGCTGACGGCCGAGGGCAAGCACGTGGTCGTCATCGGCGGCGGCGACACCGGCGCGGACTGCGTGGGCACCGCCCACCGCCAGGGCGCGGCCTCGGTCACGCAGCTGGAGATCATGCCGCGTCCGGGCGACGACCGGCCGGCCGGCCAGCCGTGGCCGACGTTCCCGATGCTGTACAAGGTCACCTCGGCGCACGAGGAGGGCGGCGAGCGGGTCTACTCGGTCTCCACCACCCACTTCGAGGGCGACGAGGACGGCAACGTCCAGTTCCTGCACCTGGTCGAGGTCGAGTTCGTCGAGGGCAAGCTGACGCAGAAGCCCGGCACCGAGCGGAAGATCCCGGCGCAGCTGGTCACGCTGGCGATGGGCTTCACGGGCACGGACGTCGAGAACGGCCTGGTCGCGCAGTTTGGTCTAGACCTCGATGAGCGGGGTAACATCGCTCGTGACGCGGACTTCGCCACCAACGTGGGTGGTGTGTTCGTGGCCGGTGACGCGGGTCGCGGTCAGTCGCTGATCGTCTGGGCGATCGCCGAGGGCCGCTCGGCGGCCCGCGGAGTCGACCGCTTCCTGACGGGCGCGAGCGACCTCCCGGCCCCGATCCGCCCGACGGACCGAGCCCTGACGGTCTGACCGTCCGTCCCGTCCCAAAGACGTCCCGTACAACGACGTACGGAACTGAGCGCGGCGCCCCCCGAATGTCCCCGACCGGACGACTGGGTGGGCGCCGCGGTGCGTTCGGCTGGCGGGGGCGGGGGCGGGGGCGGGCGGGACATCGCCGCCGTCGCCGTACGCGCCCTGACGGACGAGCAGGCCCCCAACACCGACCTGGTCCTCACCGGGCCGGAGACGCTCAGCTACGCCGAGGTCGCCGGGGTCTTCTCCGAGGTCACCGGCCGGTCCGTGGTGCACCTGCGGCTGACGTTCGAGCAGCTGCGCGACCGCTGGGCCGCCGAGATCCCGCTGGAGTTCGCCACGATGCTGGCCGGGATGGACCGCGCCATCGCCGGCGGTGCCGAGGACCGTACCTCGGACGCCGTCCAGCGCCTCACCGGCCGCGCCCCGGGCACGCTGCGCGCCTTCGTCGAGCGGGAGGGGCGAGAGGCGGCCGCGTAACGTATCGTCGATCGGCTCGACGACACGAGACGAACCGTTTCACGCAACCGAGGAGGGGCCCGTGGCCCAGCGCGCAGAACGCGCGGACGCCGTACGCAACCGCGAGGCGGTGCTGGCCGCCGCCGACGAACTCTTCGCCGTGAGCAGCAGCCCCACGAGCGTGTCGATGGACGACATCGCCGCGGCCGCCGGTGTGGGCAAGGGCACCCTCTTCCGCCGCTTCGGCGACCGGGCCGGCCTGATCGGCGCCCTCATCGCCGCCCGCCTCGAACCCCTGCAGCAAGCGGTGCGGGAGGTGCGGGACGCGGGAGGGTCCTCGCCTCGGCAGCAGGTGAAGGACCTGCTCGACGTCTCTCTGCGCTTCAAGATCGAGAACCGGAACCTGATGTCGGCCGCCGAGGACGCCGGGCTCAGCAACCCCTACCAGGCGGAGCACTACGACTCCTGGCACGAGATCCTGCGCGCGGCCCTGGCCCAGGTGCCCGGCGTCCACGACCCGGACTTCACCGCCCACGCCCTGCTGGCCGCCATCCGCGCGGACCTGGTGGTGCACCTGATCGACGACCGGAAGATGACCCCCGACGCCCTGCGCGCCGCGCTCGCGGCCCACGTCGACAACGTCCTGGGGATCAAGGACTGATGCCGTCGGGGTTCACCCGCTTACGGTAGCCACCCAGGCCGCCGCGCCGGCCAGTGCGTTCTCCGCTTCCGGGAGTACGCCCCGCGCGCCCAGGAAGCCGTGGAAGACCCCGGTGTGCAGGTGGACTTGAGCCTGGACTCCCGCCGCGGAGAGGCGGCGGGCGTAGGCCAGGCCCTCGTCCCTCAGCAGGTCGCAGTCCGCCAGGACCAGGAGGGTCGGGGGGAGGCCGGTGAGGTCGGGGGCCAGGCCGGGGGAGGCGGCGACCGGTTCGCCGGCCGGGCCGAGGTACTGCTCCCAGTACCAGCGCATATGGGCCGTGGTGTGGAAGAAGCCCTCCGCGTACGCGTCCGCCGATACCGAGTCCAGGCGGTGGTCCAGGACCGGGTAGAAGAGGAGCTGGCCCGCGACCTGCGGGCCGCCCGCGTCCCGGGCGCGCAGGGCCGCGGCCGCCGCGAGGTTGCCGCCGCTGGAGTCGCCCGCAAGGAACAGCGGGCCTCCGTACCGGGCGGCGGCCCACTCCAGGACGGTGTACACGTCGTCCTCGGCAGCCGGGAAGCGGTGCTCGGGGGCGCGGCGGTAGTCCACGGAGACCACCGACGCGCCGGTGCGGGCCGCCAGTTCACGGCACAGGGCGTCGTGCGTGTCCAGGTCGCAGAGGACCCAGCCGCCGCCATGGGCGAAGACGACGACGGGGGCGGGGACGGCCGTCGGGTCGGCGTCCGGATCGGGGCCGTACAGCCGTACGCGTACCCCGTGCGCCGTCGTCTCGCGCGACGCCGGCACGTCCCGTACCCCCGCCCTCGCCGCCGCCCGCAGGGCGTCCGCGTCCCCCGGGCCCGGGAAGCCCGCCGACATCGCGTCGCACAGCGCCCGCGCCGCCGGGGTCAGTGGATCCGACATCCCTTTCATCCGGCCGTCAGCCCCCCGTCCACCGTGAACTCCGCACCCGTCACGTACGACGACGCGTCCGAGACCAGGAAGGCGATCAGACCGCCGACCTCCTCCGCCCGGCCCATCCGGCCGAGCGGGACGTGCGACCAGTCCTTGTCCGCCACCGCCGCCACCATCGGGGTGTCGACGGCCCCCGGGTGCACCGAGTTGACCCGGATGCCGTGCCTCGCCAGGTCCAGGGCCGACGAGCGGGTCAGCCCGCGCAGGCCGAACTTGCTGGAGCCGTACGCCGCGTGGCCCGGGATGCCGACCAGGCCGGCCGTCGACGACACGTTCACGATCGAGCCGCCGCCCGCCTCGCGCAGCGCGGGTACGACCGCCTGGATGCCGAGGAACGGTCCCAACAGATTGACCCTGAGCAGGAGTTCGAAGGTCTCGTACGTCTCCGACTCCACCGGCGTCGTCCGCCACAGCGCCGCGTTGTTGACCAGCGCGTCGATCCGGCCGAAGGACTGGACCGCCTCCCCGGCCACCGCCCGCCAGTCCTCCGCCGACGTCACGTCGTGCCGCACGAACCGGCCCGCGTCACCCAGCTCCGCCGCGACCGCCCGGCCCTCCTCCTCCCGTACGTCCGTGCAGACCACCCGCGCGCCCGCCGCCACCAGGAGCCGCGCCTCGGCTGCGCCCTGGCCGCGCGCCGCGCCCGTGACGATGACGACCTTGCCTTCCAGCGCGGTCACTTGGCCTCCTCGGAGAGCGCGCGGAAGTGCGGGATGACCTTCTCGCCCCACTGCCGGATGGTCTCCATGCAGACCTCCTGCGGCACCGTGCCCATCTGGATCAGACACATCACCTCGTCGACCCCGATCTCGCGGAGCCGCTCCACGTACGCGATGGCGGTGTCGGCGTCCCCGTAGGCGTGGTCGGTGTTGTACGTGCCGGTGTCGACCGGCCGGGCCGGGACGTTCGCCTCGTGGAGCCGGGCGACCAGCTCGTCCCGGCGGCGCTCCAGCGCACCCGTGTGGTCCTCGTCCTCCGCGTAGCCGGTCGGGGCGGGGGAGTCGCCGTACCAGTGCGCGATCGACTCGGCGAAGAACCGCTGGCCGCGCGTGCCGAGCCGGAGCGCGCGCTCCGCGTCGTCCAGGACGACCGTCGGGCAGAGCGCCGAGAAGTGGTCGTTGACCTCGGAGGAGACGAGTCGCGAACCGTCGCGTTCGGAGATGGCGTCGTCGTACACCTTGCGCATCGCGCGGACGTCGTCGGCTCCAGCGAAGCCCAACACCAGTGCGCCGATGCCGAGTTCAGCCGCGAGCTTGAGGGTGTCGTGCTTCGAGCAGGCCATGAAGAGCGGCGGGTGCGGGTCCTGGACGGGGCGGGGGAGGATCGCGCCGGGGCCGATGTCGATCGAGCCGTGCCACTCGAACCGCTCCTCGCGCCAGGCGGCGGCGAAGATCCGCAGCGCCTCCTCCATCTGCGGGTACGTGTCCTCGGGGCGGACCCCGTACATCCGCATCTCCTGGCGGGTCGCGCCGCGGCCGGCGCCGACGTCCACCCGGCCGCCGCTGAGGACGTCGAGCATGGCGGCGCGCTCGGCGACGCGCACCGGGTGCTGGTAGCCGAAGGGCATGGTGACCACGCCGTGGCCGATGCGGATCCGTTCGGTGCGGGCGGCGACCCAGGTCAGGAATATCTCCGACGCGCTCATGTGCGCGTACTGGGTGAGGGAGTGGTGCTCGACCGCCCAGACGCGGTCGAAGTCCATCTCCTCGGCGTGGACGGCCTGTTCGACGCAGTCGTGGATGACCTGACGCTCGCGCTCGGGGGTCGGGTCGACGAGCTGGGCCTCGAAGATCATGGAGAACTTCACGATGAACTCTCCTCTATTCCGAATAGGAATATGTCTAGCAGTCATACGAAGAGCGGGGAAGGGGGTCGTAGACTTCGGCCCGTGGCGGACATGGCGAGGTCGGACCGGGACAACAGGCCGCGGAATCCGGGGAATCCGGGGAATCCGGAGATCCCCGGGTTCCCGGCGACCGGCTGGGCGGTGCTCGGGCTGCTCTCCTTCGGGCGGGAGCTGTCCGGCTACGACCTCAAGAAGTGGGCGGACACGTCGCTGCGCTTCTTCTACTGGAGCCCGTCGTTCAGCCAGATATACAGCGAGCTGAAGCGGCTGGAGAGGGCGGGTTACGCCACCTCCCGGATGGTCGCGCAGGAGACGGGAAGCCGCGACAAGCGGATCTACCGGATCACCGACGAGGGCATGGCCGCCGTCCGCACCTGGGCCCGCACCGCGCCCGTCGACCAGCCCGTGCTCAAGCACGGACCGATGCTCAGGCTCTGGCTCGGGCACCTCCTCGAACCCGAGCAGATGCGTGAAATCCTGGCCCACCACCGGGAGTTCGCCGAGACGATGCGGCTGCGCGCGGAGTCGGACGTGGAGGGGGCGAAGGCCGACGAGGCGTGGGCGTACCCCACGCTGACCCTCAAGTGGGCCGAGCGGTACTACGCCTCCGAGCGCGATCTGGCGGACGCCATGCTCGCGGACATCGAGGAGCTGGAGCGGGAGCGGCGGAGGGCGCGCGGGGGCTCGGACGAGTAGAGCGGCGCACCGGTCCGGATCGCTACGGAGCTCGGACCCGTCCCCGTACCCGTGATCGGGCGATCACGTACGCTCGGCAGTCCGAGGGGAAAGGGGTCTCCTCGGGCGGGGAGAAGGGACCGTCCGTGGGGCTGAGTCTGCGCAAGGTCGAGGAGACCGCACCGGCGCTGGTGAGTCTGTACAAGTCGGCGGAGGCGTCGCTGCGGAAGCACGGGATGGACGGGCAGCGGGTGGCCGTCTACCTGGTGCTCGACTACTCGGGCTCGATGACGCCGTACTACCGGGACGGCAGCGTCCAGACCCTGGCCGACCGGGTGTTGGGGCTCTCCGCCCACCTGGACGACGACGGACGCGTGCCCGTGGTCTTCTTCTCCACCGACGTCGACGCCGTGACGGACATCGAACTCGCCGACCATCAGGGGCGGATCGACCGGATCGTCCGCGGACTCGGCCATATGGGCAAGACCAGCTACCACCTGGCGATGGACGCCGTCATCGACCACTACCTCGACAGCGGCGCCACCGCCCCCGCGCTCGTCGTCTTCCAGACCGACGGTGGTCCCATCAACAAGCTCGCCGCCGAGCGGTACTTGTGCAAGGCGGCCGAGCTGCCGATGTTCTGGCAGTTCATCGGCTTCGGCGACCCGCGCAGCCGGCAGTTCGAATTCCTTCGGAAACTGGACGAGTTGCCGGTCCCGGAGAAGCGGTGCGTCGACAACGCGGGCTTCTTCCACGCCGGCCTGGACCCGCGCAAGGTCCCGGACGCCGAGCTGTACGACCGGATCGTCGCCGAGTTCCCCGCCTGGCTCGCCGCAGCCCGGGCGCGGTCCATCGTCCGCTCAGAGCTGTAAATGCCTGGCCGCGGCCCTGGCGAGCGGGCGATAGTGGCGCCATGGCATCTCTTGTGCGACATGTGACGATCGACTGTTCCGACGCGTACACCCTGGCGACCTTCTGGGCCGCCGTCCTCGACTCCAAGGTCTCGGACGACGACCGGCCCGGGGATCCGGAGGCGCTGGTCGAGACAGCCGGCGGCGCGCTGCTCTTCATCCAGGTACCGGACGAGAAGTCGGTCAAGAACCGCGTCCACCTCGACCTCCAGCCGCAGGACCGCAGCCGTGACGAGGAGGTCGAGCGGCTGCTCGCCCTCGGCGCGACGATGTTCGGCGACCACCGGAACGCGGACGGTACGGGGTGGGCGACGCTGGCGGACCCGGAGGGCAACGAGTTCTGCGTCGAGCGGAGCCGGGCCGAGCGAGGCGAGTGACCTCGGGCGGGTGACCTCGGCGCGGCGGGTGGCCCTGGAGTAATCCAGACAGAAGGTGTCGGGTATCCGGTGTTCACTGGAGCCATGGAGCACACCACCGGATCCGGAACCGTAACCACCTGGTCGGCCTTCGCCGCCGCCGAGCCCGAACTCGCCACGACCGTACGGGAGCGGTTCGGGCAGTTCACCCACCACGCGCTCGCCACCCTGCGGAAGGACGGCTCGCCCCGACTCAGCGGGATCGAGGCGGACTTCCGCTGGGACGAGCTGTGGCTCGGCATGATGCCGAACTCCCGCAAGGCACTGGACCTGCGGCGCGATCCGCGCTTCTCGCTGCTCGCCAACCCGGGCGCGGGGACGGACATGGGCGGCGGGGACGTCCGGATCTCCGGGCGGGCCGTGGAGATCACCGACCCGGAGACGCTGGAGCGGTACGCGGAGGAGGTGGGCATGCCGATGCCGTTCCATGTCTTCCGGGTCGAGCCGACGGAGGTCGTCCGGACGTACGTCGAGGGCGACGACATGGTCATCCGCTCCTGGCGGCCGGGGCGGGCTGTGCGGACGATGCGGCGGGGGACGGACGACAGCCCGCCGCGTGAGGAGTCATGAGCCGCCGGTGTACGTGCTGACGACTTGTTCCCGGCACCAGGACGGGGTGCCCCAGGCGTCGCGGAGGGGGCGGGCCTTGCGCAGCCAGAGGGAGAGGTCGAGCTCCTCGGTGTAGCCGATGGCGCCGTGGATCTGGAGGGCGGTGCGGGCGGCGGCGTACGCGGCCTCGCCGGCGGCGACCTTGGCGGCGGCGAGATCGGTGCTCTCGAAGGTGACCGCTGCTCCGAAGAGGAGGGGGCGGGCGAACTCGAGGGCGATGAGGGTGTCGGCGAGGCGGTGTTTGACCGCCTGGAAGGAGCCGATGGGGGCGCCGAACTGGGTGCGCTGCTTGGCGTACGCCACGGTCCGGTCGAGCAGCGCGAGCCCGACGCCGAGCGCCTGCGCGGCGGTCGCGAGCATGGCCCACTGCTGGGCGTACGCGGCGGCGGCGACGACGGCGGGGCCGCGCGCGAGCACCTCCCCGCCGGGGGTGGGGCGAGCGAGGCGGCGGGCGGGGTCGGCGGACGGCCGAACGCCCTCGTGCCCGGCGGCGAGCCGGAGTTCGTCCCCACGAACGACGAGGACGAGGTCGGCGACGTCGGCGTCAAGAGCCGACGGCTCCGACGGCGCCCTTGCCGGGCGCAGGCTCCCGGTGCCTGGGGCGACCACGGGTGCAGCGCCGTTGTCGGGTTGTGCCCACCCTCCCCCAGACTCCGTCCGGGGGGACCCCCATCGCCCTGCGGAACGATTGCCCACCACCCGGGCCGCCTCGGCGGGACGGTCGCCCACGATCGGGTCGGTGGCCACGGCCAGCGTCGGCATCGTCGTGCCCGCTGCCACCCCCGGCAGCAGTCGCTTCGCCAGAGTCTCCTCGCCCCTGCGGGACAGGTCCGACAGCAGGGCGCCCGTTGCCGCCGTTTCCACCAGCGGGCCCGGGACCGCGTGGCGGCCCAGTTCCACGAAGGCTGTCGCCAGTTCGACGGGGAGGGGGCCCACGCCTTCGTAGCGTTCCGGGACCGACAGGGCGAAGACGCCCGCCTCCGCCAGGCGGGACCACAGCGCGCGGCCCGGCGCGGGGTCGCCCGTCGCCCACGCCCGTACCGCCGTCGGCGTGTCCGCCGTCGTCAGCATCGCGTCCAGCGAGCGCGCGAAGTCGCGCTGCTCCTCCGTCGGCAGGAATCGCATCAGCGCCGCCCCTTCGGCAGGCCGAGCAGCCGCTCGGCGATGATGTCGCGCTGGATCTCGTTCGTGCCCGCGTAGATCGGGCCCGCCAGGGAGAAGACGTACCCCTCGGCCCACTCGCCGTCCGCCCACTCCGCCTCGCCGCCCAGCAGATCGAGCGCCGTCTCGTGCAGCGCGATGTCGTACTCCGACCAGAACACCTTGTTCAGGCTCGACTCCGCCCCGATCTCCCCCCCAGCCCCCGCCGCGAAGCGCGACGCGCCGCCCGCCGTGAAGAGCTGGTACGCCCGCGCGCCGATCACCGCGTCCGCCACCCGGTCCCGTGCGCCTCGGTCCGAACCCGTCGCCCGCCACAGCGCGACCAGTCGGTCCGCCGCCGCCAGGAAGCGGCCCGGGGAGCGGAGCATCAGGCCGCGCTCGTTGCCGGTCGTGGACATCGCGATCCGCCAGCCCTGGCCGGGCTCCCCGATCACGTCCTCGTCCGGTACGAAGACCTGGTCGAGGAAGAGCTCCGCGAACGCCGGCTTCCCGTCGAGGCGGCCGATCGGCCGGACCGTCACCCCCGGCGCCCGCAGGTCGAACATCAGATACGTCAGCCCCCGGTGCGGCCGCGCCGGGTCCGTCTCCGGGTCGGTGCGGAAGATGCCGAAGGCCCGGTCGGCGAAGGCGGCCCGCGAGGACCAGGTCTTCTGCCCGGACAGCAGCCAGCCGCCGTCCGTCCGTACCGCCCGCGATGTCAGCGACGCCAGGTCCGAGCCCGCCTCCGGTTCCGACCAGGCCTGCGCCCAGATGACCTCGCCCGTCGCCATCGAGGGCAGTACCCGGGCCCGCTGCTCCTCCGTCGCGTGGTCGAAGAGCGTCGGGGCGAGCAGGTTGATGCCGTTCTGCGAGACCCGGCCGGGCGCCCCCGCCGCGTAGTACTCCTCCTCGAAGACCAGCCACCGGAGGATGTCCGCGTCCCGGCCCCCGTACCGCTCGGGCCAGGAGACCACCGACCAGCGGCCGGCGGCGAGTTCGGACTCCCACGCGCGGTGCGCCGCGAAGCCCTCCGCCGTCTCCAGGGACGGCAGCGGTTCGGCCGGGACGTGGGTCCGCAGCCACTCCCTCGCCTCCGCGCGGAACTCCCGCTCCTCCGGGGTGTACGCCAGGTCCATCGGACGCCCGCCTCCCTGCTTCCCTAACAAGTGTTTGGTAGGTTAACGTACGGCCATGAGCAGCGCCATGAGCAGCGTCGAGGAGTTCCGTACCGAGATACGCGACTGGCTTCGGACCCACCTCAGTGGCGAGTTCGCCCCCCTCAAGGGCCTCGGCGGACCGGGCCGAGAGCACGAGGCGTTCGCCGAACGACTCGCCTGGGAACGGCACTTGGCCGCTCACGGCTGGACCTGCGTCGGCTGGCCGAAGGAGTACGGCGGGCGTGGCGCGAGCATCGAGGAACAGATCGCCTTCCACGAGGAGTACGCCCTCGCCGACGCCCCCGCCCGCGTCAACCACATCGGCGAGCAGCTCCTCGGCCCCACGCTCATCGACCACGGCACGGAGGAGCAGAAGGCCCGCTTCCTGCCCCCGATCCGCGCCGTCGAGGAACTCTGGTGCCAGGGCTACAGCGAGCCCGGCGCCGGCTCCGACCTCGCCGCCGTCCGTACGCGTGCCGTGCGCGACGGCGACGCGTGGGTGGTGACCGGCCAGAAGGTATGGACCTCGCTCGCCCACGCGTCCCAGTGGTGCTTCGTCGTCGCCCGCACCGAGCCGGGGTCGAAACGTCACGCCGGACTGTCGTACCTGCTCGTCCCCCTGGACCAGCCCGGCGTCGAGGTCCGGCCCATCGTCCAGCTCACCGGCACCAGCGAGTTCAACGAGGTCTTCTTCGACGGCGCCCGGACCGGCGCGGCGAACGTCGTCGGCGCGCCCGGCGACGGCTGGCGGATCGCCATGGCCACCCTCGGCTACGAACGCGGCGTCTCCACCCTCGGCCAACAGGTCGGATTCCGGCGCGAGTTGGACGGCCTGATCGCCCTCGCCCGGCGCAACGGCGCACTCGCCGACCCCCTGATCCGCGACCGGCTCGTCCAGGCCTGGACCGGACTCCAGGCCATGCGGGCGAACGCGCTGCGCTCCACCGACCCCTCGATGGCCAAGCTCTACTGGTCGCACTGGCACCGCGACCTCGGCGAACTCGCCATGGACATCTGCGGCGCCGCAGCCACCGTCGTCGCCGCCGAACCGTACGAACTCGACGAGTGGCAAAGGCTGTTCCTCTTCTCCCGCGCCGACACCATCTACGCCGGATCCAGCGAGATCCAGCGCAACGTCATCGCCGAGCGGGTGCTCGGCCTCCCGAAGGAGCCGCGCCCATGACGCCACCCGCGCCTGTGGACCCACCCCCCTATGTCCCGGCACACGGCCTGCTCGCCGGTCGGACCGCCGTCATCACCGCCGCCGCCGGCGCCGGCATCGGCGGCGCCACCGCCCGCCGCTTCCTGGAGGAGGGCGCCCGGGTCCTGATCAGCGACGCCCACGCCCGCCGCCTCAAGGAGACCGAGACCGCCCTCACCGCCGAGTTCGGCACCGACAGGGTCGGCGCCCTCGCCTGCGACGTCACCGACGAGACCCACGTCCAGGCCCTCTTCGACACCGCCGTACGGCTCCACGGCCGCCTCGACGCCGTCGTCAACAACGCCGGCCTCGGCGGCACCGCCGCGCTCGTCGACATGACCGACGAGCAGTGGAACAGCGTCCTCGACGTCACCCTCAACGGCACCTTCCGCTGCACCCGCGCCGCCCTGCGCCACTTCGCCACGGCGGACCACGGCGGGGTGATCGTCAACAACGCCTCCGTCGTCGGCTGGCGCGCCCAGGAAGGTCAGGCCCACTACGCCGCCGCGAAGGCCGGCGTCATGGCCCTCACCCGCTGCGCGGCCGTCGAGGCGGCCGCGTACGACGTCCGCGTCAACGCCGTCTCCCCGTCCCTGGCCATGCACCCGCACCTGGTCAAGGTCACCTCCGCCGAGCTGCTCGCCGAGCTCACCGAACGCGAGGCCTTCGGGCGGTACGCCGAGCCCTGGGAGATCGCGAACGTGATCGTCTTCCTCGCCAGCGGCTACTCCTCCTACATGACCGGCGAGACGGTCTCCGTCAGCAGCCAGCGCGCGTAGGACGAGAATGGACGTGTGCCGAAGACCGCCAGTGACACGACCAAGAAGAAGCCCCCGGTGAGCGCCTCGCCCGAGCGGCGCCGCGAGCTCCTGGACACCGCGGCCGAGGTGTTCGCCGCCCAGGGGTACAACGCCACGACCGTCCGCAAGATCGCCGACGCCGCCGGCATGCTCGCCGGCAGTCTCTACTACCACTTCGATTCCAAGGAATCGATGCTCGACGAGATCCTCTCCACCTTCCTGACCGAGCTGTGGGAGGGGTACGACGCCGTCCTCGCCGCCGGACTCGGACCCAGGGAGACGATCGAGGCCCTCGTCACCGAGTCCTTCCGGGAGATCGACCGGCACCGTGCCGCCGTCGCCATCTACCAGAAGGAGTCCAGGCACCTCACCGACCAGCCCCGCTTCCACTACCTCTCGGACTCGCAGCAGAAGTTCGAGAAGGCATGGCTCGGGACCCTGCAGCGCGGAGTGGAGGCCGAGGCCTTCCGCGCCGACCTCGACATCCGGCTCACCTACCGGTTCGTGCGCGACACCGTCTGGGTCGCCGCGTCCTGGTACCGCCCGGGCGGCCGGCACAGCCCGGACGAGATCGCCCGCCAGTACCTGTCGATGGTCCTGGACGGAATCGCCGTACGTACATAAACCCCTGGAGGAGTCGTCATGGCCGAGGCCTACATCGTCGAAGCGGTCCGCACCCCGGTGGGCCGCCGCAAGGGAGGCCTCGCCTCCGTACACCCGGCGGACCTCGGCGCCCATGTCCTGAAGGCCCTCGTCGCCCGCTCCGGGATCGACCCGGCCGCCGTCGAGGACGTCGTCTTCGGCTGCCTCGACACCGTGGGACCGCAGGCCGGCGACATCGCCCGTACGGCCTGGCTCGCCGCCGGACTCCCCGAGGAGGTCCCCGGCGTCACGATCGACCGGCAGTGCGGCTCCTCCCAGCAGGCCGTGCACTTCGCCGCGCAGGGCGTCCTCTCCGGCACCCAGGACCTGGTCGTGGCCGGCGGTACGCAGAACATGTCGATGATCCCGATCGCCTTCGCCTCCCGGCAGGCCGCCGAACCCCTCGGCCTGACCGAGGGCCCGTACGCGGGTTCCGAGGGCTGGCGGGCCCGCTACGGCGACGCGCCGGTCAACCAGTTCCATGGCGCCGAGCTGATCGCGAAGAAGTGGGGCATCACCCGCCGTGACCAGGAGGAATTCGCGCTCCGCTCGCACGAGCGGGCGCTGCGCGCGATCGACGAGGGCCGCTTCGCGCGCGAGACCGTGGCCTACGGGGACGTGACCGTGGACGAGGGCCCGCGCCGGGACACCACCCTGGAGAAGATGGCCGGCCTGAAGCCCGTCGTGGAGGGCGGCACCATCACGGCGGCCTGCTCCTCCCAGGTCTCCGACGGCGCCGCCGCGATGCTCCTGGCGAGCGAGCGGGCCGTACGGGAACACGGCCTCACCCCGCGCGCCCGCGTCCACCACCTCTCGGTGCGGGGCGAGGACCCGATCCGGATGCTCTCCGCCCCGATACCCGCCACGGCGTACGCCCTGAAGAAGACCGGCATGACCATCGACGACATGGACCTGGTCGAGATCAACGAGGCCTTCGCCCCGGTCGTCCTCGCCTGGCTCAAGGAGACCGGCGCGGACCCGGCGCGCGTGAACGTCAACGGCGGTGCCATCGCCCTGGGCCACCCCCTGGGCGCGACCGGCGTGAAGCTGATGACCACCCTCCTCCACGAGCTGGAGCGCACGGGCGGCCGCTACGGCCTCCAGACCATGTGCGAGGGCGGGGGTCAGGCGAACGTGACGATCATCGAACGGCTCTGATCCGCGCGCGGGGCGCGGGGCGCGGTGTGACGTGCGTCGCCGTCCTGTCCTTTTGGGTGGGGCGGCGTGCTAAGGTCTGAGTGTTGCTAGTTGGTACCCATGAACTTTATGTGCGCCTGACGGGAATGTTCCTCAGGCGCAATTTTGTTTTCCGGACTCTCCGGGATGGGACCCTTACCTATTCAGGAGAAAACATGGCCACCGGAACTGTGAAGTGGTTCAACGCCGAAAAGGGCTTCGGCTTCATCGAGCAGGACGGCGGCGGCGCCGACGTCTTCGCCCACTACTCGAACATCGCGACCTCCGGCTTCCGTGAGCTGCAGGAAGGCCAGAAGGTCACCTTCGATGTCACGCAGGGCCAGAAGGGCCCGCAGGCGGAGAACATCCTCCCCGCCTGATCGCCGTAACGCGATTCTCGCAGCCGGGACCCGCACCGCGCAGGTGCGGGTCCCGGCTCGCGCTGTGCTCAGGCAGTCTGCTCGGGCGCTCTGCTCAGGCCAGGAAGGCATTTCCCATGACACGCTCCGAACAGCGGCCCCGTCGGGCCGCCGAATCCCGCTCCGGAACCATGTCCGGAAATTCCCGCCGTGGCTCCGCCGCCCCGAGGGGCAACGGCAGGCCCAAGGCCGCAGGCCGCGGCCGTGGACCGGCTTCGCCGCCGCCGCCGCGCGAGTTCACCCTGCCCGAGACGCTGACGCCCGCGCTCCCCTCCGTCGAATCCTTCGACGCCCTCGACATGCCGGCGGCCCTGGTCAAGACGCTCAACGCGCAGGGCGTGACCGAGCCCTTCCCGATCCAGGGCGCCACCCTGCCGAACTCGCTCGCCGGCCGGGACATCCTCGGCCGCGGCCGCACCGGCTCCGGTAAGACCCTCGCCTTCGGCCTCGCGCTCCTCGCCCGCACCGCGGGCCGCCGCGCCGAGCCCAAGGCGCCGCTCGCCCTGGTCCTGGTGCCCACGCGTGAGCTCGCCCAGCAGGTCACCGACGCGCTCTCCCCGTACGCCACCTCGGTGCAGCTGCGGCTCACGACCGTCGTCGGCGGTCTGTCGATCACCAAGCAGGCGAACTCGCTGCGCCGTGGCGCCGAGGTCGTCGTCGCCACGCCCGGCCGTCTCAAGGACCTCATCGAGCGCGGCGACTGCCGACTCGACCAGGTCGCGATCACGGTCCTCGACGAGGCCGACCAGATGGCCGACATGGGCTTCATGCCCCAGGTCGTGGCGCTGCTCAAGCAGGTCGAGCCGGACGGCCAGCGGATGCTGTTCTCGGCCACGCTCGACCAGAACATCGACCGGCTCGTGAAGATGTTCCTCGACGACCCGGTCGTGCACTCCGTCGACCCGTCGGCCGGCGCGGTCACGACGATGGAGCACCACCTGCTCTACATCGCCGACGAGACCGACAAGAAGGCCGTCACCACCCGCATCGCGGCGCGCGACGGCCGCACCATTCTCTTCCTGGACACCAAGCGGGCCGTCGACCGGCTGGTCAAGCGGCTCCTCGCGAGCGGCGTCCGGGCGTCCGGTCTGCACGGCGGCCGCTCGCAGCCGCAGCGCAACCGCACCCTGGACCAGTTCAAGAACGGCCAGGTCACCGTCCTGGTGGCGACCAACGTGGCGGCCCGCGGCATCCACGTCGACGATCTCGACCTGGTCGTCAACGTCGACCCGCCGATCGACCACAAGGACTACCTGCACCGCGGCGGCCGCACCGCCCGGGCCGGCGAGTCCGGCTCCGTCGTCACCCTGGTCCTGCCCGAGCAGAAGCGCGACATGGGCCGGCTGATGTCCAACGCCGGCATCAGCCCGCGTACGGCGCAGATCAAGTCCAGCGACGAGGAGCTGACCCGCCTCACCGGCGCCCGCGAGCCGTCCGGCGTCCCGGTCGTCATCGAGGTCCCGCAGCCGACCCAGCCCGCCTCGGCCCGCAACGGCGGCCAGCGCGCGCGCCGTGGCGGTGGCGGTTCCGGCGGTGGCGGTGGCCGCTCCCGCTCGGGCGCCAACGCCCGTACGGCGACCGGTGGTTCGCGCACCGGTGCCGGTGCGAGCGGTTCGCGTACGGGTGCGGGTACGGGCGGCTCCCGTACCGGCACGGGTACGGGCGGTTCGTCCACCCGTACCCGCAGCGGCGGTGGCGGCGGTGGCCGTGGTCGCCGCGCCGGCGGCGCCGCCTAGTCGACCAGCCGGTCCTGGAGCTCCGCCAGCGTGCGCAGCTCCAGGCCGAGGCCGTCGGTGAGGTAGCCGAAGAGGCTGCCGTAGCGGGTCTTCACCTCGGCCAGCGCGGCGTTCAGGTACGGAGTCCGCACCTCCTGCACCGGGATGAGCAGCTCCGGCTTCTGCATGAGCCCGGACTGCCGCAGCCCCTCCCGCAGTTGGGCGTCGTACGCCGCGCGGAAGGTGTTGGAGGCCAGGAAGTCCTCCACGGCGTACCGCTCCGGTACCCCGGCCACCGTCAGCAGCAGGTAACTCAGCCAGCCCGTACGGTCCTTGCCCGACGTGCAGTGGTAGAGCAGCGGGCCGGCGCCCGGGCGGGCGATGTCACGGATCGTCGCCGCGAACCGCGCCCGGTTGTCGGCGCTGGTGACGAACGAGCGGTAGACCTCGGCCATGAAGGCTTCCGCCCGGCCGCCGCCCAGCATCTCCTCCTGCTTCACCGGGTCCCGGGAGCCGATCGCGGCCCGTATCAGCGCGTTGAGACCGTTGTCGGTCACCGGCCGGGAGGCCGGGACGAGCCCGCCGGGCAGTCGGTCCGCGCCGTCGGACTGGACCTCCAGCGGGATCCGGAAGTCGACCACCGTGGCCAGGCGCAGCCCCGAGAGCGTGGTCAGGTCGGCGTCCGTGAGCTTGCCCAGGGCATCGCCCCGGTAGACCAGGCCCTGACGCACCCGATCACCGTTGTACGTGAGGTAGCCGCCCAGGTCGCGGACGTTGACCGCGCCCTGGAGTGGGATCAGCCGGGCGCCGGCCGTGGCGCGGTGCCGACGGCGGGGCGCCGCGACGGCCGGGGCGGTGACCGCCGCGAAGGCGGCGGCGGTGGCGGTGCTCAGAAGGGCGCGTCTCGACAGTGGCATGACGGAACTCCCGTGGGGAGATGAGGGTTTCACCCTGGTGTCGGCAGGGTGCGGAGCACTTTCTCGGCCTCGGACATGATCCGCAGGACGAGTTCCTCGCAGCTGGGGAGGTCCTCGATCACCCCCGCGACCTGTCCGGACGCCATGACACCGAGGTCGGTGCGGCCCTCGACCATGGACGCCTTGAGGAGCATGGGCGTGTTCGCGGCCAGCAGGACCTGGCTCCACGACAGGTCCTTGCCGTGCTTCGTCGCGAGCCCGTCGCGGACCATCCGCGGCCACGACAGGCCCGAGATCCGGCGGAAGCCCGCCGCCCGGCGGACCGCCTGCGCCAACGCCCGTACCCGGCCCGCCCGTTCGAGGGCGGCGACCATCTCCGTACGGAGCATCCGGTGCGGCAGCCCGTCGACGGCCGTCGTCACCGTCACGTCCTTCACCGTGGCGGCGAGGTACTTCGCCTTCACGGCATCGGGGACGGTGGAGTCGGAGGTCAGCAGGAAGCGGGTGCCCATGGCGATGCCCGCCGCCCCGTACGAGAGCGCGGCCACCAGACCGCGCCCGTCGTGGAAGCCGCCGGCCGCGACCACCGGGATGTCGACCGCGTCCACGACCTGCGGCAGCAGAACCGTCGTCGCCACCTCGCCGGTGTGTCCGCCGCCCTCGCCGCCCTGCACGATCACCGCGTCCGCGCCCCAGGCCGCGACCTTCTCGGCGTGCCGCCTGGCCCCGATCGAGGGGACGACGACCACGCCCGCGTCCTTCAGCTCCGCGATCAGCTCGCGGGACGGGGCGAGCGCGAAGGAGGCGACCCGTACCCCCTCGTCGATGATGATCCGCACCCGTTCGCGGGCGTCGCCCGCGTCCGCGCGCAGATTGACCCCGAAGGGTTCGTCCGTACGGGACTTCACCTCGCGGACGGCGGCGCGCAGCTGCTCCACGGTCATCGTCGCGGAGGCGAGGATGCCGAGGGCGCCCGCGTTCGCGGTGGCGGAGACGAGGCGGGGCCCGGCGACCCAGCCCATGCCGGTCTGGACGATCGGGTACCGGACGCCGGTGAGCATGGTGAGCGCCGTCTCCATCAGATCCGGACCTCCCGGTCCCGCAGACCCTTGGGGTCGATCACCTCGCGGATCAGCCGCAGCTCCTCGGCGGTCGGCTCGCGGGTGTACGGGACGTCGTCGCCGATCACGAGGTCGAAGCCGGTGGCCTGCCGGACCTGGTCCACGGTGACGCCCGGGTGCAGGGAGGCGAGGCGCATGGCGCGGTCGGGCGTCTCGAAGTCGAAGACGCCGAGGTCGGAGACGACCCGGGGGATCCGGTGGAAGCGCTCCGCCCCGGCGGCGGCGGCCCGGTCGTAGCCGACGCCGCTGACCATGTCCACGCGCTCGACGAAGACCCGGGGCGAGTGCTTCGGGATCCAGTAACTGGTCGGATTGTTGAGGGTGTTGACGGGTGCGCCGCGTACGCCCAGGAGCTGGCGGGTGGGGCGGGACCAGTCGCCGATGCAGGAGATGTTCTGGTTGCCGTGCCGGTCGATCTGGCTCGCGCCCATCATGACGTGCCGCTTGCCGCCGGTGACCATCGTGAGGTGGCGGCGGTACGGCAGCCAGCCCTCGGGCTCCCCGTCGAGGCCGACGAGCATCGCCTCGCCGTCGGTGAGGAGGAGGTCGGGGGCGAAGGAGCGCTTGGCGAGCCGGGCGCCGAAGGAGGAGACCGGGGCCATGGCGGCGGCGAGGACCTCGCCGTTGTCGCGCCAGGCCTCGGCGCAGGCGACGACGCAGTATTCGGCGCGGGTGACGGTCGTGGTCGTCGCGGTCACTGCTGCTCCTCGTGCCAGGTCCGTACGGCCTGCTGGTAGTCGTCCTCGCTCTTGCCGGAGAGGAAGCGCTCGGCGAACTCGGGCCAGGGGGTGGTGGCGTACATCTTCTGGAAGGGCTCGTCGCGGTCGTGGTCGGGGACGCAGGAGGTGAAATGGGCGCCGTTCGGGGTCTCGACGACTCCGGTGACGCTGTGCCGGCTGACGAGCAGGGACTGCGGGGCGGTCGTACCGGCGTCGAACCGGTCGACGAGCTGTTCGCAGGAGACGTACGCGGTGTCGGCGGCCTCGCAGAAGAGGTCGTCGAAGTACGGGTCGGGGCCGAGGTACTGGCCGTTGCCGAGCCGGTCGGCGCGGTTGAGGTGGACGAAGGCGGCGTCCATGCGCAGGGCGGGCACGGCGACGAACGTCTCGCCGTCCTCGTACGGCGAAGTGACCGTCCGGAGCTCGGGGTTGACCGTCATGAGGTCCGAGCCGAGCCCGGCCCGGACGGGCATGAAGGGCAGCCGGTTGGCGGCGGCGTGCAGGCCCCACATGAACATGGCCTCGTCGAGCTCGGTCATGGCGAAGGCGCCGCGTTCGCGGGCGGCGCGGAAGTGCGGTTCGAGGGGGATCGAGTCGAGGGTGGTGAAGGCGGCGACGAGGCGGCGGATCCGGCCGGCGGCGGCGAGCAGGCCGACGTCGGGGCCGCCGTAGGAGATCACGGTGAGATCGGTGATCTCGGACCGGAGCAGCGCTCTGACCAGCGCCATCGGCTTGCGACGGGAGCCCCAGCCGCCGATGCCGAGCGTCATGCCGGAACGGAGGCGGGACACGACCTCGTCGGGTGTCATGGTCTTGTCGGTCACGAGGTGCCCTCCTTGGCCTGGTCCTTGGCTTCGTCCTCGGCCTTCGCGGTGCCGAAGGTGTCGCGGACGCGGTCGGCGACCCCGCTGAGGTTGGCCTCGAAGGTGAAGCCCTGCTCGAAGCGGTAGCTGCGGCGCACGTCCACGGGGTCGATGCCGTTGATCGCGGCCTTGGCGAGCCGGACCAGATAACCGTCCTTGCGGGCGATCTCGCCCGCCAACTCAAGCGCCGCGTCGAGGAGTTCCCCGCGCGGTACGACCTTCCAGACCGAGCCGTGGGCCTGCAGTTCGGCGGCCGTGGCGGTACGGGAGGTGTAGTACAGGGCGCGCATCAGATGCTGCGGTACGAGCCGGGCGAGATGGGTGGCGGCGCCGAGCGCGCCCCGGTCCAGTTCGGGCAGCCCGAAGGTGGCGTCCTCGGCGGCCACGATCACGTCCGCGTTGCCGACGAGCCCGATGCCGCCGCCCAGGCAGAAGCCGCCGACGGCCGCGACGACCGGCACCTCGCACTCGTACACCGCCGCGAACGCCTCCGCGCAGCCTTGGTTGGCCCCGATCAGGCTGCCGTGACCGGGGTCCCGCTGCATCTCCTTGATGTCGACGCCTGCGTTGAAGCCCCGGCCCTCGGCGGCGAGCACGACACAGCGGGTCCCGGGGTCCCGGCCGGCCGCGCGGAGGGCGTCGGCGAGGTCGTACCAGCCTTGTACGGGGAGGGCGTTGACGGGTGGGAAGTCGACGGTGACGAGGGAGACGCCCTTGTCGGGGCTTGTGGTGGAGACACCCATGAGCGGATCAGCTACCTTTCCACCAAACATTTGTTAGGTGACTGCTTGGTGAGGAAGGTAGCAGCCGATGGAGCTGGACGGGAGGGTGGCCGTCGTCACCGGCGGCACACGGGGGGTCGGCGCGGGCATCGCGCGGGCCTTCCTCGGGGCGGGGGCGCGGGTCGTCGTCTGCGCCCGCCGGCCACCGGACGAGCCGGTGAAGGAGGCCGGTCGTGAAGCCGAGTTCGTCCCCGTCGACCTGCGGGATCCGGCGGCGGTCGGCGCGTTCTTCGCGGGCGTCGGCGAGCGGTACGGACGGCTCGACGTGCTGGTCAACAACGCGGGCGGAACGCCGTACCGGCTGCTGGGGGAGGGGGAGGCCGAACGGCACGCGCGGGTGGTGGAGTTGAACCTGACCGCGCCGCTGACGGCATCGCTCGCCGCCCACGGGCTGCTGCGGGCCGCGCGCGGCTCGGTCGTCATGATCGGCAGCGTCAGCGCGACCCGGCCCTCGCCTGGCACGGCCGCGTACGGCGCGGCGAAGGCCGGCCTGGAGAACCTCGCGCGGTCGATGGCCGTCGAGTGGGCCCCGTACGTCCGGGTGAACACCCTGGTCCTCGGCATGGTGCGGACCGAACTCTCCCATCTGCACTACGGGGACGAGGACGGGATCGCCGCCGTCGCCCGGACCGTGCCGCTCGGCCGGCTCGCCGAGCCCTCGGACGTGGGGGAGGCGGCCGTCTTCCTCGCCTCCGGCCGGGCCGGGTACGTCTCGGGGGCCGCACTGCTGGTACACGGGGGCGGCGAACGCCCCGCGTTTCTGGACGCCGCGACTGTCAACAAGGAGAGCTGAGATGGGTCTGAGCGAGGGGCTGTGCGACGGCCGGGTCGTGATCGTGACGGGCGCGGGGCGGGGTCTTGGGCGGGCGCACGCGCGTGCCTTCGCCGCCGAGGGGGCGAAGGTCGTCGTCAACGACCTGGGGGTCGGGCTCGACGGCTCCGCCGGGTCCGGATCGCCGGCCGGGCAGGTGGTGGAGGAGATCCGTACGGCGGGCGGCGAGGCGGTGGCGCACGGCGGCGACGTCGCCACGGAGGAGGGCGCGGCCTCGCTGGTGGCGGTCGCCCTGGACACCTTCGGACGCTTTGACACCCTGGTCAACAACGCGGGCTTCCTGCGGGACCGGATGCTCGTGAACCTCGGCGAGGACGACTGGGACGCGGTGATGCGCGTCCATGTGAAGGGACACTTCCTGCCGCTGCGGCACGCGGCCGCGTACTGGCGGGCGGAGGCGAAGGCGGGGCGCGAGCCGGTGGCGCGGGTCGTCAACACCACGTCGGGGGCAGGGCTGCTGGGCAGCATCGGGCAGGGGAACTACGCGGCGGCCAAGGCCGGGATCGTCGGCCTGACGCTGGTCGGGGCGGCGGAGTTGGGCCGCTACGGAGTCCAGGTCAACGCCATCGCCCCGGCGGCCAGGACCCGGATGACGGCGCAGGCCTTCGCGGGCCTGGAGGGCGCACCGGAGGACGTCTCCCCGCTGGTCGTCTGGCTGGGCTCGGCGGCCTCGGCGGGCGTGACCGGCCGCGTCTTCGAGGCGGAGGGCGGCCGCATCACGGTCATGGAGGGCTGGCGCCCCGGCCCGACGTCCGACAGGGGCGCGCGCTGGACCGCGACGGAGGCGGGGGAGGCGGCCCTGAAACTGCTGGCGGCCGCGGAGACCCCGGGGCGGGTGTACGGCGCGGCCGACTGACCGGGCGTTGGGTGGGGCTCCGGCCTCCGCGGGCTCCCGGGTGGGATCCCCGAGCCTCCAAGTGGGATTCCCGGGCTCCCGGGTGGGGCCCGGGGCTCCCGGGTGGGATCCCCGGGCTCCCGGGTGGGATCCCTGAGCCTCCAAGTGGGATTCCCGGGCTCCCGGGTGGGGCCCGGGGCTCCCGGGTGGGGCCCGGTCATCCTGTCGGGAGTCCCGTCAGGGGCGACCGGGCCCCACCCGCCGTCACCCCGCGGTCAGGCGCGGCAGCGGAGCATCTCCAGCGGCGGGGTCGCCAGCAGGTCCGCCCAGAAGTCCTCGCCGAACTCGCGGATGCCGGCCTCGGACACCTGCAGCGGCACCCACTCCAGCTCACGGAACCCGGCCGCCCGCAGGGACCCCTCGTAGACCTCGCGGCTCGGCACCGCGCCCAGGATGCTGATCGGCTGCGGGTCGAGGAGCGCCGTGACCCGCACCCGCGGACCCACCTCGATCTCCTCACCGGTCGGCTCGCAGCGGAACCCGTACGCCTCCAGGGACTCGCAGTCGAACTGGTAGTCCGGCCGCTGGCAGAGCATGTAGAACGCTCCTCCCGGCACCAGGCTCCGGTGGATGCTGCGGCACATCCGCTCCAACGTCGCGATGTCCTCGGCGTAGTTGAGACACTGCACGGCCAGTGCGATGTCGAAGCTCCGGTCGAGGGGCCCCAGTTCGGCCACGTCGCCGACCTCGTAGCGCAGCCCCAGCGGCTCGCGCTGCTCGATCTCCCGCGCGGCGGCGATCATCTCGACGGAGATGTCGACGCCGAGGACGTCCTCGGCCCCGCGCCGCTTGAACTCCCTGCCGTAGAAGCCGGTTCCGCACGCCAGGTCGAGGATCGACTTGCCGCGCACGTCCCCGACCAGGCCCAGGAAGCTCGGCACCTCCCCGTAACGGATCATGGGCAGGGACTTGAACCCCTCGAACGCCTCGCCGATCTTGTCGTACTGCTGCACGCTCACGTGCCGCCCCCTTCAGTCCTTCGGTGGTTCGGTCTGTACGTGGCTGAGAGTCTGCTCCGCCTGGTCCGGCGGCCCGTACTGGCAGATGACACGAAGATGTCGCCCTGGTGACTCTCGTATCAACCAACACCCGTGTCCCGGCCGGCGGACATCCCTCAGCTCCCGGGTGGCGTACGAGTGAGGTACGCGTGAGGGTTGTACACGCCTTCCCCACAACGCGCGGGTGAAGTTAACGTCCGGAGAAATGAAGGGAGTTGGGCTGTCGAAGGCACTTCTACGCGCGTCATCATCGAGCCATGAGGATCCCCCACCGCATCACCGTCATCGGCGGCGCCGCCGCCCTCGTGTCGACGCTGCTCCTCGGCGCCCCGGCCACCGCGGTCGTCGCCCCCGCCTCCGCCCCGGCCGCCTCCGCCGCCTTCTCGGCCGCCGCCGTCGGCGACATCTGCTACTCCGACCTCCCCTCCCAGGCCCGCGACACCCTCCGCCTGATCGAGCAGGGCGGCCCCTTCCCGTACCGCCAGGACGGCAGCGTCTTCCAGAACCGTGAGCGGCTGCTGCCCGCCCACTCCCTCGGCTACTACCACGAGTACACGGTCAAGACCCCCGGCTCCGAGGCCCGTGGCGCGCGCCGCATCGTGACCGGTGAGTCCTCCCAGGAGGACTACTACACGGCCGACCACTACGCCTCGTTCGACCTCGTCGACCAGGGCTGCTGACCCGGGCCGACCCGGGCGACCCCATCAGCCCCCGGTCCGCGGCCGGACCTTCCCCCACGCCGGCCGGCCGCGGACCGGGCACGATGGTGCCCATGACCTTCGACGATCTGGGGAAGCCGGTCCACGGCTGGGACTTCCTCGGCTTCAACCGGGCGGCCCCGGTGGATCTGCTGATCCGGCTGCTCGACATCGACCCCTCGTTCGTCTCGCGTCAGGACCTGCCGCCCGCCGTCCTCGACGCCGCCGTCGACCACCCCGACCGGAACGTACGCGGCCGGCTCGCCGAGTTCGGGCGCGAGCTGACCGCCGACCAGTGGACCCGGCTCGCCCTCGCGGAACGGAGCGCTGCGCGACGGGCCTTGTTCGTGGAGATCGCCGCCGACCGGGGCGCACCGCTGACCGACCCCGGGTACGAGAAGGTCGCCGCCGACACCTCCCCGCTGGTCCGGGCCGAAGCCGCCCGGTTGCCCGGACTGCCCGCGCCCCTGCTCCACGCTCTCGCCGCCGACCCCGCGCCCGCAGTCCGTGCCGCCGCCTGCGCCCCAGCCTGGCCGCACCTCCCTCCGTCCGTACGGGACGGGCTGCTCACCGACCCCGACGAGCACGTCCGCACCGCCGCGCTCCTGCGCCACCACCACGACCACCCGCTGGACGAGGCCGGGTTCGAGCGGCTCGGCGGCACGGACGGCAAGGCCCTGGACGGCTGTCGGCTCGTGCCCGCCCTGACCGCGCGCCTCGCCGTGCACGAGGACCGGGACGTCCGGGAAAGACTGGCGGAGAACCCCCGGCTCGATCCGGCGGCGGTCGCCGTCCTCGCCGAGGACGAGGACGAATGGGTCCGGCAGACCGTCGCGGTGCGGGCCGACCTGACCGAGGAGCAGCGGGCCGCCGTCCGCGTCGACATCGAGCCCGGTGCCAGGCACCCCTATGTGGTGCCCTGGGTCGCCGCACTCCACGACGACCCCGACGCCATGCGCCGGCTCGCCGCCTCAAGCCATCCGTTCGTCCGCAGCAGCGTGGCCCGCGCCCGGCGTCTGCCACCGGACGTCGTCGAACGCCTCGCCCGCGACGAGGACCGGGTCGTACGGCTCTTCCTCGCCGAATCCTGCGACGACGCGCCCCCGGACATGCTCCTGGAGGTCTGGCACTGGTGGGACGGCAGCCTCTCCTTCCCCGGCCGGCCGCGCACCCACCCCGACTTCCCGCGCGCCGGACTCCTCCGCTACGCCACCGACCCGAACCCGAGGCTCCGCCGACTCGCCCTGAGCGACCCGGAGTCCACGGCCGAGCTGGTCGAGGCGTTCAGCCGGGACGCGTCCGAGGAGGTACGGCAGGACGCGGCGGAGGACCCGCGGCTCGCGCCCGAGTCGGCGGTACGGCTGCTCGGCGACCCGGAGGGGTCGGTGCGGGCCCGGGCCGCCCGCAACCCCGCCCTCCCGCAGGACGTGCTGCTGCGGCTGCTGCGCGACCGGGAGACCGCCTACGGCGCGACGGTGAACCCCGCACTTCCCGTGCCGGTGATGGAGCGGATGGCCGACCTGCTGGCCGAGCGGGTGGCGGAACGGCTGTTGGGCTGCCCGTAACCCCTTGGCCATCCATGGCTGCGAGGCTCCCGACGGAAACGAAAGTTGTCTGTACAACTTGGAGAGAGTCATGGCGTCCCTCGCCACCGCACCGCCGTTCTGGCTGCGCGACAACTGCCCCTGCGCCCAGTGCCGCGACCCCCGCAACGGCCAGAAGCTGTTCCAGATCACGGAACTTCCCGCCGCGCTCGCCGTCGACACCGTCCACGACACCCGCACCCCCGACGGCGCCCCCGCCCGCGAGGTCGTCTGGGCCCCCGACGGCCACCGCTCCGTCTACGCCGAGAGCTGGCTGGGCGCCCACCTCCCCGGCGCGCCCGCCGCCCCGGGCGACGGCCGCACCGAGGACGACAAGGAACTGTGGGCCGCGGACCGCTTCGACGGCGGGCTCCCCGAGGCCGACTGGGACGCGTACACCACCGACCCGGCCGTCCGCGCCGACGCCCTCGACTCCGTCCTGCGCCTCGGCTTCGTCCTGCTGCGCGGAGTCCCGGTGCGCGACCGGCAGGTCCTCGACGTGGCCCGCACCTTCGGCTACGTACGGGAGACCAACTACGGGGAGCTCTTCGAGGTCCGGGTCGAGGCCGACCCGAACAACCTCGCCTTCACCGGGGCCCGGATCACCCCGCACACCGACAACCCCTACCGCGACCCGGTCCCCACCCTGCAGCTGCTTCACTGCCTCACCAACGCGGCCCAGGGCGGCGACTCCGGCCTCGTCGACGGCTTCCACGCCGCCGCGCTGCTGCGCACCGAGGACCCGGAGGCGTACGAGATCCTCACCCGCGTCCCCGTTCCGTTCGCCTTCGCCGACGAGCGCACCGAACTCCGCGCCCACCGGCCGCTGATCGGCACCGACCCGACCGGCCGGCTCCGCGAGATCCGCTTCAACAACCGCTCCATCGGCACGCTGAGCCTGCCCGCCGACGTGCTCGACGCCTTCTACGCCGCGTACCGGCGCTTCGGCGAGCTGCTGCTGCGGCCGGAGCTTCAGCTGGACTTCCGGCTCGCCCCCGGCGACTGCCTGATCTTCGACAACACCCGGCTGCTGCACGCCCGTACGGCCTTCGCCGAGTCCGGCGACCGGCACCTCCAGGGCGCGTACGCCGACATCGACGGGCTCGTCTCCACCCTCGCCGTCCTGCGCCGACAGGAGACCGCGAAGTGAATCCCGTCGACCCGCTGGCCACCCTCGCCGGGCTCTTCGAGGGCGAGGGCAGCGCCGAGTACTTCGGCGAGGCCGTCACCCAGGCCGAGCACATGCTCCAGGCCGGTGCCCTCGCCGAGGCCGCCGGCGCCCCCGCGCACCTGGTCGCCGCCGCGCTCCTGCACGACGTCGGCCACTTCCAGGGCGCCGTCACCGGCCGCGACCTGATGGAGAACGGCACCGACAACCGGCACAGCCACACCGGCGCCGACTGGCTCGACCAGTGGTTCGGGCCCGAAGTCACCGAACCCGTACGGCTGCACGTCGCCGCCAAGCGGTACCTGTGCGCCGTCGAGCCGGACTACTTCGCCCTCCTCTCCGAGGCCTCCGTGCACACCCTGGCCGTCCAGGGCGGGCCGATGACCGCGGAGCAGGCGCGCGCCTTCGAGGCCCACCCGGGCGCGGCCGACGCCGTCGCCGTACGCCGCTGGGACGAGCAGGCGAAGGACCCCGAGCTGCCGACCCCCGGCTTCGACCACTTCCGCCCGCTGCTGGCCGGGCTGCTCCGCGCGGAGTGACACGGGCCCGCATACGTCTGAACCCGGGGCCCCCCGACCCCGGGTTCAGACGTATATGTGCTTACGAACGTCAGGCGCCGAGCCTGCGCCCCAGCGCGCTCGTCGCCGTCGAGCTCTGCATCGTGAACGCCACCGTCCCCGGCAGATAGCGGTCCTGCGACCACTCCACCGGATTCCCCGCCGGGTCCGTGGAGTGCCGCCGCTCCCGCAGCAGCGACTCCCCGGCCCGGCAGCCGAGCAACTCCACGTCGTCCGCGTCCGCCGGCACCAGGTCGATGGTGTGCCGGGCGTCCGCGAACAGCACGCCGTGCAGCTCCAGTTGCTCCGAGTGCGAGACCGTGTCCAGCGGCATCCCGGCCACCAGCTCCCCGATCCGCTCCGGATACGTCGTCCGCTCCACCATCACCGGCGTCCCCGCGAGCGTCCGCAGCCGGCGCACCCGGAAGACCGGAGCGCCCTCCTCGACGCGCAGCTTCTCCGCCTCCTCCGCGTCCGCCGGCACCCGGTCCACCGCAACGATCCGGCCACCCGGCTCCTCGCCGAGGGACCGCGCCCACCGCGTGAACGAGCGCAGCTCCCCGAAGCTGTGCAGCCGCGGCCCGCCGAGCACCACCCGGCGCGAACCGCGCCGCGAGGTGATCAGACCGTCGGTGCGCAGCGCGGCCAGCGCCTGCCGGACCGTACCCCGGGACACGCCGTACCGGCGCGCCAGTTCGTCCTCCGCGGGCAGCTTCGCACCCGAGCCGTACTCACCCGCCGTGATGGCGGTCCGCAGATCCGCGGCGACCTTCAGATACAGCGGAGTCCTGCCCCGTTCCTCACTCACAGGCCCACCCTGTCATGCACGCGGCTCACCCGACCAGGGAGTTCAGCAGCTCGGGGTCGACCTCGGTCAACGAGCCCGCCAGCGTGACACCTTCGGTTCCCGCGAAGTCCACCAGCGGTTCCGTCGACGGTACGGCCAGGACCCGGCAGCCCGCGGCGACGGCCGAGGCGACCCCCGTCGGACTGTCCTCCACCGCCACGCACCGCGCGGGTTCGGCGCCGAGCGCGTCGGCCGCCGCCAGGTACGGGTCGGGCTCCGGCTTCGTCCGCACGGTGTCCTCGGCGCCGAACAGCGCGTCGAACCGGTGCCCGTCCAGGGTGCTCGCCACCTGGGCGACGACCGCCCGGGGCGAGGCCGAGACCAGCGCCGTCGGCACCCGGCTCGCGCGCAACGCGGCGAGCAGCCGCAGCGCGCCCGGGCGGGGCGCCGCCGCCACCGCGAGCCGGGCGGCGAAGTCCGCGCCCAGCTCCGCGGCCAACTCCTCGGTGGAGGTGCCCAGATGGGCGTGCAGCAGGTCCGCCGTGTCCTCGACCGACCGGCCCGTCACGGCCGTACGCCGCTCGGCGTCCAGGGTCCGGCCCCGGCGCACGGCGGCCGACTCGACGACGTCGAGCCAGACGCCCTCGGTGTCGACGAGCGTGCCGTCCATGTCGAAGAGGACCGCCTGCAGCCGCCGTCCGCCCGGCGGCCGGTTCGTGTCGCTCATGCGGCACCGCCGGTGGAGGAGAGGAGCACGGGGCGGGGCTGGGGACGGACGGAGACGGCCGTGCCCGGGGTGAGCCCGGCCGCCGCGTGCGTCGGGACGTCCGCCTTGACGTCCGTACCGTCGGGCAGCGCGATCCGCAGCCGGGTCGTAGGCCCGTGGAACGAGGTGCCGGTGACCTGGGCGGGCCCGCCCGCCGTCACCTCAAGCGCCTCCGGCCGCAGCAGCACCCGTACGTCCCCGGTGCGCCCAGCCGGCTCCTCGACCGTCAGCGTCACGCCGAGCACCTCGACCTGACCGCCGCCGTCGACGGCCCGGCCCGGCACCCGGTTCATGGTGCCGATGAACTCCGCGACGAAGTCCGTCGCCGGCCGCTCGTACAACTCCGTGGGAGTGGCGCACTGTTCGAGCCGGCCGTTGCTCATCACCGCGACCCGGTCGGCCATCGACAGCGCCTCCTCCTGGTCGTGGGTGACGAAGACGGTGGTGATGCCCAGCTCCAGCTGGAGCCGGCGGATCTCCTCCCGCAGCGTCACCCGCACCTGCGCGTCGAGCGCCGACAGCGGCTCGTCGAGCAGCAGCAGCCGGGGGCGCAGCGCCAGCGCGCGGGCCAGCGCGACCCGCTGCTGCTGACCACCGGAAAGCTGGTGCGGGAAACGGTCGCCGTGCCCCGCGAGCCCCACGAGCTCCAGCAGCTCGGCGGCGCGGGCACGCCGCTCGGCCGTCCGCACCTTGCGCATCTTCAGCCCGAAGGCCACGTTGTCGGCGGCCGTGAGGTGCGGGAAGAGGCTGTACGACTGGAACACCATCGCCGTGTCACGGCGGTTGGCGGGCACCGGCACGATGTCCTCGCCGTCGAGCAGCACCTGACCCTCGTCGGGGCGCTCGAAGCCGGCCAGCACGCGCAGCGCGGTCGTCTTGCCGCAGCCGGACGGGCCGAGCAGGGCGAGGAGTTCACCGGGCGCGACATCGAGGTCGAGGCCGTCGAGGGCGACGGCGGAGCCGAAGGACCGGCGCAGACCGCGCAGCTGGAGAGCCGCCCCGGTCCGGACGGAGGTGTCGGTCACGGTCATCAGGAGGTCTTTCCTAGGGAAGCCGCGGAGACCGCGGCGGCTTCGGACGGACGGGAAGAGCCGGACGCGGCCCCACGCGACGCGCGGGGCGCGCGACGGCGGCGGTTGCCCACGGTGGTCAGCGCGAGCAGCAGCACCCAGGTCAGCAGCAGGCTCAGCAGCGACACCGCCACCGAAAGCCGCGCGTCGGAGCCGGACGCCTGCACGATCCACACCGCGAACGGCTGGAAGCCGAGCAGCGAGGCGACCGTGAACTCGCCGAGCACCAGCGCGAGCGTCAGGAACGAGGCGTTCAGGAGCGCGCCGCGCAGATTGGGCAGCACCGCCGAGAACAGCGCGCGGGGCCAGGACGCCCCGCAGTCCCGGGCGGCCTCCACCAGCGTGCGCAGGTCGACGGAGCGCAGCCCCGCGTCGAGCGCCCGGTAGACGAACGGCAGCGCCATCACGGCGTACGCGAGGACCAGGACGAAGGGGAAGTCCGGGTTCTGCACGGCCACGAAGGTCTGGTAAAGCGGGGTCGTGGACAGGTGCTCCGGACCCCAGCGCAGTACGGTCCCGAGCCCGGCGGTCAGCGCCACCGGCGGCACCACCAGCGGCAGCGTGCACACGACCTCCAGGACCGGCCGCAGCCGGGGCGCGGAGAGCCGGGCCGCGACCGCCGCCGGGATGGTGACCAGGAGGACCAGCGCGACGGTCGCCGCCGCGAGCCCGAGCGAGAGCAGCAGACTGCCGGTGAAACCGGGCGCCGCGAAGATCCGGGTGTACGAGGAGAGGGTGAGCCCCTGCCCGGGGATGTCCACGGTGAACACGGCGGACGCGAGCAGCGGCACCAGGAAGTAGACCCCCGCGACCAGGAGGACGACGGGACGTCCTAGGCGAGCCATCGGGTGCTCCTTCGCTGGAGGGGGAGGTGGACGGCCATCACGAGCGCCGCGACCACGACCATGTCGAGGCTCAGCGCGAGCGCCACGTTCTCCTGGCCGACCAGGACGTTGCCCGAGAGCGCGTCCGCGATCTGCAGGGTGACCAGCGGCACGGAGCTGCCGACCATCGCCGCGGCCGTCGCGTACGCGGCGAACGCGCTGCCGAAGAGCAGCACGAAACCGCCGAGGAGCGAGGGCAGCAGGACGGGGATGCCGACGTGGCGCCAGTACTGCCAGGTCGTCGCGCCGTTGTCGTGGGCCGCCTCGCGCCACTGGACGCGCAGTCCGTCGAGCGCGGGCGCCACGGTCAGCACCATCAGCGGCACCAGGAAGTACAGGTAGGTCAGGGTGAGGCCCCAGAACCCGTACAGCGACCAGCCGTGCTCGTCCAGGCCGAACTCGGTGGTGAGCACGCCCGCGTTGCCGAGGGTGGCGACGAAGGCGAAGGCGAGCGGGACGCCGCCGAAGTTGGCGAGCACCCCGGACGCGGTGAGGACCGCCTCGCGCAGCGCCCGGCCGCGCGAGGAGACCACGGCCTGGGCGAGCAGCAGCCCGAAGACCGTGCCGACGGCGGCGGTGAGCGCGGAGAGCTTGACGCTGCCGAGCAGGGCGGTGGCGTACGCGCCGTCCACGGACCGCGACAGGTTGTCGAGGCCGTACCCGCCGTCGGCGACGGTGAAGGCACCGTCGGTCATGGCGAGCGCGGGCAGCCCGAAGGCGAGCGCGACGAGCAGCAGCAGCGGGAGGGCGGCGAGCCAGCCGAGGGACCGGCGGCGCGGGGTGCGGGCACGGGGGGCCTTGGCGGGGGCGGGAGCCGGGGCCGTGGCGAGGTCGTCGGTCATGGGGGAACCGGCGGCCCCGGCGGCCACGGCATCGGCCGTACCGTCGGCGGGGACGGGCCCCGCCGGGGCCGCCGGGCGCGCGGTGGGCGCGCCGGCGGACCCGGACGAGGCGGTGGAGGAGTGCGGAATCATCGAGGTGTCACCCGGAGACGGCCGCGGCCCAGCCCTGCGACAGGGTCTCCTTGGCCTTCGCGGTCTGCTGCTCGGTGGGGAACTTCGGCGTGCCGGCGACCTTCGGCAACGCCGCGGCGGCCGCCTTGTCGATCGTGCCGTCGGCCTCCATGGCCGGCATCAGCACGGGCCGGGCGTGGCCCTTGAGCCACAGGTTCTGACCCTCGGCGCTGTACAGGTACTCCTGCCACAGCCGCGCGGCGGCCGGGTGCGGGGCGTCCTTGTTGATCGCCTGCGAGTAGAACTGGGCGTAGACGCCGTCCGAGGGGACGGAGACCTTCCAGTCGATGCCCTTGGACGAGAACTGCTGGGCGTAACCGGCGTTCAGGTAGTCCCAGTCGATCGAGATGGGCGTCTCGCCCTTCTCGATCGTGGCGGGGGTCGACTCGACCGGGTTGTAGTTGCCGTTCTTCTTCAGCTTGCCGAAGAAGTCGATGCCCGGCTTGATGTCGTCGAACGAGCCGCCGTTGGCGAGCGACGCCGCGTACACGCCGCCGAAGGCCGAGCCCGACTTGGTCGGGTTGCCGTTGAGGGCGACCTTGCCCTTGTACTCGGGCTTGAGCAGGTCGGCGAAGGTCTGCGGGCAGACCTTGACGCGCTTGGCGTCACAGCCGATGGAGACGTAGCCGCCGTAGTCGTTGAACCAGCGGCCGTCGACGTCGCGCTGCGTCTCGGGGATCTTGTCGAACGCGGCGACCTTGTACGGGGCGGTCAGGCCCTGCTCGCCGGCGGCCTGGGCGAAGGAGGCGCCGAGGTCCAGGACGTCGGGGGCACGGTCCTGGCCCTTGCGGGACTTCACCGCGTTGATCTCGTCCTGGCTGGAGCCGTCGGGGTTCTCGACGTTCACCTTGATGCCGTACTTGGCGGTGAAGCCGTCGATGATCGCGCCGTAGTTCGCCCAGTCGCGCGGGATGGCGATCGCGTTGAGCGTGCCCTCCTTCTTCGCGGCGGCGACGAGGGCGTCCATGCCGCCGGCTTCGGTGGCGGAGGTGGCGGTGGCGAGGTTCTTCCCGTCGGCGCCGGCGGCGCTCTTGGTGGGGGCGGCGCCACAGGCGGTGAGCGTCAGGGCGGTGAGACCGAGGGCGCCGAGCAGGACGGCGGCGCGGGCAGGGGAGGTCACGCGTACTCCATGAGGGAAGGGGAGCGGGGCCAAGATGTATGAACAACTGTTGTCCATACAACTCCTGCATTACGGGGGGTCGGGGTGACCCGTCGGTGAACGAGAGGCGAAGTACGGCCTGCGATTCCCCGGCGGAACGGGTTACTGGCGAGTTGGGGCGCGTCGGGGGGCCTGCCGGGCGTCGGCGGGTCCCCGATTCCGGACCCACCCGTTCCGGCCCATCGGGAACCGCACCACCGGCAGACCGTGTCGGGCGCCGACCCAGACGGGCGGACCGTACGGGCGCGGGGCGGAGGCCACCGGCTCTTGACCGGACGTACGCCTGCGACCGGTCACGGACGGCGACGCGCGGGTGGCGCGCGAAGGCCTGTACGCGGCCGGGAACTTCTCGGCGGGGGAGGCCTACCTGGGGCCGAGCGGCGCGACGACCCGCCCCCCGATGGCGTGCGCGTGGGCGGCGGTCAACGACATCGCGGGGCCGTCCACTCCAGACGGGTCCTGACCCGGGGGTCCTTGATGTACTCGACGGCGGCGAGCGCGGTGTCGCGTGCGGCGCTCTCCGGGTCCCCGTCGGCGAGGATGGCCGCCAGCACCTCCACCGCGCGCGGATCCTGACGCATCGCCAGGCCCCGGGCCGCCTCGGCCACCGCGTCCTCGTCGTCGTCCGCGAGCCGGGCGGCGAGCGCCTCCCGCAGGACGGGCGTGTCCTCGGGCACCTCCGCGAGCGCGAGGGTCGCCCAGTCCCGTACGCCATGGTCGTGGTCCCGGCTCAGCGCGACCAGCGTCGCCACGGCCACCGGGTCCCCGGCGGGTACGGGCCCGGTGAGCGCGCACCCGAGCGCCCGCCGCACCTCGACGTCGGGATGCGCGGCAAGGCCCAGCATCTCGGGCAGCGCCTCCGACTCGCCGTACTGCCCGAGGGCGACGACGACGGAGAGCGCGGGCTCGCGGGCGGTGCCGCGTGCCGCCTCCGCCGCCATGCGGCGCAGGACCGGGAGGCCCCGGCGCGTGAAGCGGGCGAGGGCGCCGAGCACGCGGGCGCCCAGGGCGCGGCGCATCGGGTCGCCGGAGAGGCACCAGGCGGAGGCGACCCGGAAGGTCTCCTCGTCGTCGCGGGCGCCCAGCGCGCGGACCGCCTCCTTCCAGTCGTCCAGGTCCGGGTCCCCGCAGCGAAGGGCCCGCCCCGCAAGCTCCTCGTGCGGCACCCGTACCCCCAGCGCGCGCTCCAGCAGCGTCGCGATGGCCGCATGCCCGGTCTGCTGCTCGTTACCGCTGCTCGGCGCGCCATCGGCCCGCAGCACGTCGACGACGACGGTCACCCCACCGTCCTCCCGCACCCGCCGCACAACGGTCTCCGGAACCCCGCCCCCGGAACGGGACCCCGATCCAGCGCCGGGTCCGGACCCGGAGGAGCTCGCCGACGACGCCGCCCCGAAGCCGGCTCCCGACCCGGAACCGGCCCAGGGCCCTGACTCGGGCCTGGGCTCAAACCCGGATCCCGACCCGGACCAGGGCCCGGGGTCGGACCGCGACCCCGGCCCGGGCCAAGGCGCCGGGTCGGACCCCGACCCCGCCCCGGATTCCGCCCCTGGCCCCGCCGCCCCGGGCCAGGGCCCCGACTCGGGCCCCGCCCCCGACCCTGTCGACCCCAGCCAGTTGTCCCCGTCGGCGGACCCGTCGCCCCCGCGCCCCAGCGCCTCGTCCCCGCTCCCCGACCCGTCGTCCCCGCGCCCCAGCGCGTCGTCCCCGCTCTCCGACCCGTCGTCCCCGCTCGCCATCGCGAGCAGGCCGCGCCGCAGTTCTTCCTCGATGTCCACGCCGATCCAGCGCCGTGCCTCGCGCAGTGCGTCCTCCGCCGGGCCGGCGCCGTACTCCAGGAGGGCCCGTACGCTCGCGGTCGAGCCGCGACGCGCCGCCGCCACCAGCGGCGGGAGGCCGTCGGGGCCCGGTCGGCTCGGCGCCGCGCCGTGGGCGAGCAGGAGCCGTACCGTCTCCGCGTGCCCGAGCCGCACGGCCCAGTCCAGGGCCGTGAACCCGTACGCCTCCGCCTGGTCCGCCGCCGCCCCCGCGGCCAGCAGCGCCCGCACCACCTCCGCGTGCCCGCCACAGGCCGCCCCGCACAGCGGCAGGTCCCCCGCCTCCTCCCCACTGCCCCGCGCGGGATCCGCCCCGGCGGCCAGCAGGAGCCGTACCACCCCGGGCTCGTTCGCGACGGCCGCCCGGTACAGCGCGGTCTCCCCTTCGTCGTCGGTCTCGGGGGACGTCCCGGCCCGCAGGGCGCGCACCACGGCGTCGTCACCCTCGTGTATCGCGTCGAACAACGTGCTCATGACCCGACCTTGACCCGCCAGGGCAGGGCGACGCAAATGGGTTGGTGGCCCCGACAGCAGCCCCGACAGCAGCCCGGACGACGGCCCGGACGTCCGGCCCGGACGGCAGCCACGGCGCCACCCCCGACGACACCCCGCCCCCCACCCGTCGCACTCCAGGACCGTCCCGCACACCCCGCACCTGGCGCGAACCCGCCGCCCCGCCGGTACCCGCAGCCGCTGTCGGCACACCGGGCACGGGAAGGACACCCGCGCCGAGGACCCGCTCCCCTCGAAGGCGTACGGCGCGTCCGCCGCCGCCCGCCCGTAGCGGCGGTCCTTCGCGTACCGGTGCCGCGCCGCCCACCCCGCCGCCGCCAGCGGGGGCCGCCGGGCGTCCCGCGCCGCCTCCTCCCGCCCCCGGCCCCACGCCTCGTACGCCCGCGCGCTGGTGAACCACGGCGAGGGGTCCTCGCCGAACACCTCCGCCCGCTTGGCCAGCACGTACCCGAACTCCTCCGGCGTCAGGTAACCCAGCTTCTGGCTCGACATCCCGTCCTCCCGGAACGCGTCGAGCAGCAGCCAGCCCGCCCCCAGATAGGTGGTCACCACATCGGTGAGGATCTCGTTGTCCCGGGTGCCGGGGAAGCCGAGGTCGAGGCGGTGCAGCAGCACGTGCGTGATCTCATGGGCGAGCGCCGCGCCCACGTCCCCGCGGTGCCGGCAGAAGCGGTCGTTCAGCTCCACGAAGTACTCGGGACCCGCCGCCAGTTCGACGCTCGCCGCGTGCTGCATCTCCCGGAAGCTCACGATCATCCGCGCCTCGGGCAGCCGCAGGTGGTGCACGAGGGCCCGGGCCACCCGCTGCGCCCCGAGGTGGAGGTCCTCCTCGTCGGTGAAGGCCACGGCCGCCGCCGGCACGCTCGACCCGTACTGCCGCACCCCGTCCGCCGAGAGCCGGCGGTACAGCGCGGTGATCGAGGCCCGGACCGTGGCGAGGTGCGGGAACCCGTGAACGACCGCGTCGGCTCCACTTCCGTCCGGCACGCCGCACCCCCTTCCCTCCACCACTGTACGAGCCCGGGCAGCGGTACGGACCTGGCCGAAATCGCGCCCTTGTGGCCCCCGACGGGCGCTGTCCATAATCCGGACCAAGTCTTGACGCGCGCATGCCATCAGGGCTCAACCCCCCACGAAAGGCAGACACTTGAAGAAGAACAGGTTCGTCCGCGCCCTGCAGAGATTCGCCGCGGCCGGCGCCGTCGTCCTCGCCGCCGTGAGCCTCCAGCCCACCAACGCCCTCGCCGCGCCCACCCCGGTCGTCGGCGGAACCCGCGCCGCCCAGGGTGAGTTCCCCTGGATGGTCCGGCTCTCCATGGGCTGCGGCGGCTCGATGCTGACCTCGCAGGTCGTCCTCACCGCCGCCCACTGTGTGAACGGTTCCGGCAACAACACCAGCATCACCGCCACCGTCGGAGTCGTGGACCTGAACTCCTCGTCCGCGATCAAGGTCCGCTCCACCAAGGTCCTCCAGGCGCCCGGCTACAACGGCACCGGCAAGGACTGGGCCCTGATCAAGCTGGCCTCGCCGATCACCTCGGTGCCCACGCTCAAGATCGCCGACACCACCGCGTACAACAGCGGTACGTTCACCGTCGCCGGCTGGGGCGCCACCCGCGAGGGCGGCGCGCAGCAGCGCTACCTGCGCAAGGCCACCGTCCCGTTCGTCTCGGACGCCGACTGCCAGGACGCGTACGGCTCCTCCCTCGTCCCGGGCGAGGAAATCTGCGCCGGCTTCAACGAGGGCGGCGTCGACACCTGCCAGGGTGACTCCGGCGGCCCGATGTTCCGCCGCGACAACGCCGGCGCCTGGATCCAGGTCGGCATCGTGAGCTGGGGCGAGGGCTGCGCCCGCCCCGGCTACCCCGGCGTGTACACCGAGGTCTCGACCTTCGCCGCCCAGATCAAGTCCGCGGCGGCCACGCTGTAGCGGTCCCGTAGGGGAGAGGTACGGGGGCGACCCACCGCCGCCGTACCCCGACCCGACCCGACCCCGGGCCGGGGTCGGGACGGCCCACCGCCTCCCGTACCCCAACCCCGGGCGGGTACGGGGCCGGGTGCTGGGTGACCGCGCCCCGGACTCGCCCCCGACGTCCGGCGCGGGTACGGGGACGGGCGACCGCCCCCGTACCCGCACCACCCTCACGCGAGCCGTACCGATCCTCCCGCCCCGCCCTCCAGTTCGAGGATCCACACCTCGTTGGCGCCCTCCCGGAGGACCGGGCCCGGTACGTACAGGGACTCCTGCGGCCCCACGCCCCAGTACCGGCCCAGACAGAAACCGTTCACCCAGACGAAGCCCCGCATGTCCCCCGTCCCACCCGGCAGGGTCAGCGACGCGTCACCCGCCCCCGCCACCTCCACCACCGCCCGGTACAGCCCCGGACCCGCCGGCCGCACCCCTTCGGACCCGGACCCGGACGCCGACTCGGACGCCGACTCGGACCCCGACTCGGACCCCGCCGCCACCGGCCGGAACGGCACCTTCGCCACCGCCCCCGCCTCGACGGCGTCCAGCCGCAGCCCCCGGGCCCGTACCCCGTGCACGTACTGCCGCTCGTGCCGGACCCCGCCCGTGATCCCCTTGGGTTCCGCCAGCCGGGGCCCGTAGTTGACCCGCCCCAGGGACTCCACCCACAGCTCCACCACCGCCGGCCCCGCCACCGGCTCCGGCAGCGCCCCGTCCTCCCCGGTCAGCACCCCCGCCCGCACCCCGTCCACGTACACCACCGCACGGTCCCGCAACCCGGTCACGACCAGCGGATACGGCTGCCGGGGCCCGGGCACCTCCAGCCGGTACCGCACCAACCCCCGGTCCACCCCCAGCTCCTCGAACGTCGGCGGCATCGGCGTCACCGACTCCTCGCCGCCGAGCACCTCAAGCACCTCCGCGAGCGGCGCCCACTCCGCCCAAGCCCCCTCCACCGGCCCCGCGATCCGCGCGGGCGGCTCCGGGACCTCCGGCAGCGGACCCTCCGCGTACTCCGCGAGCACCTCGCGGAACCGCCAGAACTTCTCCGTCGGCAGCCCCGCCTCGTCGATCGGCGCGTCGTAGTCGTACGACGTCACCGTCGGCCGCAACTCCCCGTCGTGCGCCTCACCGGCCCGGTTCGCCCCCGCCCAGCCCGCGAAGTTCGTGCCGCCGTGCGCCATGTAGACGTTCACCGACGCCCCGCACTCCAGGATCTCCCGCAGCGCCGCCGCCGCGTCCACCGCGTCCCGTACGGAATGCTCCGTACCCCAGTGGTCGAACCAGCCGCACCAGAACTCCATGCACATCAACGGCCCCGCCGGCCGATGCCGCCGCAGCACCGCGAACGCCTCCCGCGCCCCCGAACCGAAGTTCGCCGTCGCAAGCACCCCCGGCACCGACCCGCCCGTCAGCATGTGGTCCTCCGGACCGTCCGACGTGAACAGCGGCACCTCCACCCCGCAGTCGAGCAGCAGCTCCGCGACCCGGCGCAGATACCCCTGGTCCGAGCCGTAACTCCCGTACTCGTTCTCCACCTGCACCATCACCACCGGCCCGCCCCGGCCGATCTGCCGCTCCACCACCTGCGGCAACAACCGCCGGAACCAGCGCTCCACATGCCCCAGATACTCCGCGTCGTCCGTCCGCACCCGCCGCCCGAGCCGCCCCGTCAGCCAGTGCGGCAGCCCGCCGTTCTCCCACTCGGCGCAGATGTACGGCCCCGGCCGCACGATCGCCCACATCCCGGCCGCCGCCACCGCGTCCAGGAACCGCCCCAGTTCGGCCAGGTCCCCATACCGGCCGGGCTCCGGCTCGCACAGGTTCCACGGAACGTACGTCTCGACACACGTGAGCCCCATCGCACGGAGCATCCCCAGCCGATGACCCCACTGCTCCTCGTGCACCCGGAAGTAGTGCAACGCCCCCGACAGCAGCCGCACCGGCCGGCCGTCCAGAAGAAAGTCCTCGTCACCCACAGCGAACGTGCTCATGGCCTCACCTTCGCCCTCTGGCGGCGGAGGGGTCCATGGACAAAGATCGTCGCTGTTTGGACGGAAGAGAGGGGGCACAGCCGATGTACCACACCTGGATGCGCTACTTCACGCCCAGCCCGGTCCACCACCGCCTCGGCCTCGTCTGCCTCGGCGTCGGACTCCAGCACGGCGCCCTGCCCACCGTCGGCCCCCGCACCCTCGACCACCACGTGGCCGTCGTCGTCAGCGCCGGGAGCGGCTGGTACCGCGGCTCCGACGGCCGCCGCACCACCATCACCGCCCCCGCCCTCATCTGGCTCACCCCCGGCGTACCCCACCACTACTCCGCCGACCCCGGCACCGGCTGGGACGAGGCCTTCGTCGACTTCGCCGGCCCCGCCACCACCACCTACACCGAACTCGGCTACATCGAACCCGACCGGCCCGTCGTCCCCCTCTCCGACGCCGCCGCACCCCGGGCCGCCATCGCCCGCATCGCCCGCGCCGCCCGCCGGGGCAACCCCCTCCTGGAGGTCGAGACCGGCGCCGCCGTCCACGAACTCCTCGTCGCCCTGCGCCGCGCCCGCGCCGACACCAACGCCGACGGCGACCCCGTCCTCACCGCCCTCGCCCGCGACGCCTTCCAACCCCTCTCCGTCGCCGAACACGCCGCCCGGCACGGCATGACCCAGGCCGAACTCCGTACCGCCGTCCGCCGCGCCGCCGGCTGCAGCCCCAAGGACTACCTGCTCACCATCCGCCTCGGCCGCGCCAAGGAACTCCTCGCCGCCACCGAACTGCCCGTCGCCGCCGTCGCCCGCCGCGTCGGCTACGACGACCCCGCCTACTTCTCCCGGCTCTTCACCCGCAGGGTCGGCACCGCCCCCGTCCGCTTCCGCGAACAGCAGGGCAGGACCGTCCCCGGCGGCTGGAGCAACCGCATCCCGGATCCCGAACACCCACCGACGATCGCCACCCGACCCGTCTAAGCTCGCTGCTCATGAGTGAGATCGACGAGTCCGTCACCGCGGAACTGACCCGGCTGCGCGAAAGCATCGACAACATCGACGCGGCGGTCGTCCACATGCTCGCCGAACGCTTCAAGTGCACCCAGCAGGTCGGCGTCCTCAAGGCCCGCCACCAGCTGCCGCCCGCCGACCCGGCGCGCGAGGGCCGCCAGATCGCCCGGCTGCGCGAACTGGCCGAGAGCGCGAAACTGGACCCGGCGTTCGCCGAGAAACTCCTGAACTTCATCATCGCCGAGGTCATTCGCCACCACGAGACCATCGCGGACGGAGCACAACCATGAACCGCGTCACCGTCTTCACCCTCGGAGGCACCATCTCCGCCCGCGGCGGCGACGCGTCCCGCATGACGGGCACGGAGGTCCTGGCGGGCCTGGGCCTGACGGGCGGCGGTACGGGCACAGGCGCGAGGGTCTCCGCGGATGCGGCGGATGCGGCGGGTGCGGCGGGTGCCGCAGGTGCCGCAGGCGCTACGGGAGCCCCCAGCGCCGCCCCCGCCGGCCCCGCCGCCCCCACCAGGCCCTCCGGCCCCTCCACCCCCGCCGCCCCCGCCGGGCTCGACGTCGAGCTGCGTGACTTCCGGCGGCTCCCCAGCTCCTCCCTCACCTTCGACGACCTCGCCGCCCTCGCCCACGAGGTCCGCGAGACCGTCGCCACCGGCTCGGGCGTCGTCGTGGTCCAGGGCACCGACACCCTGGAGGAGACCGCCTTCCTCCTCGACCTGCTCTGCGAGACCAGCCGCCCCGTCGTCGTCACCGGCGCCATGCGCCGCCCCGACCTGCCCGGCCCCGACGGCCCCGCCAACCTCGCCGCCGCGATCACCGTCGCCGCCGACCCCGGCTGCGCGGGCCTCGGCGTACTCGTCGTCCTCGCCGACGAGATCCACGCCGCCCGCCACGTCCGCAAGACGCACACCACCTCCGTCGCCACCTTCGCCTCCCCGGGCGCGGGCCCGCTCGGCACGGTCGTCGAGGGCGAGCCGCGGATCCTGCTGCGCCCCACCGGCACCAGCGCCATCCACCCGCTCCACTTCGACCCGGCGGTACGGGTCGCTCTCGTCACCCTCTCCCTTGGCGACCGCGGAGAACTCCTCGAAGCCGTCGACGCCCGCTTCGACGGCCTCGTCCTCGCCGCCTTCGGTGCCGGCCACGTGCCGGCCTGGCTGGTCGAACCCCTGGAACGGCTCGCCGGCCGTATCCCCGTCGTCCTCGCCTCCCGTACGGGCGCCGGCGCGACCCTCACCCACACGTACAAGGGCCCCGGCTCCGAACACGACGTCCTGCACCGCGGCCTGATCCCCGCCGGCCCGCTCGACCCCGCCAAGGCCCGCCTCCTCCTCCACGCCCTCCTCTCCACCGGCGCCAAGAGCACCACGGGCTACGACCGCCCCGGCATCACCGCCGCCTTCGCCCACGTCACCGGCGCGGGCCTCGCCTGAAGCGACCCCAAACCCCACCCCGTACCGCTGAGCTCTCAGCGGAACCCCCCTGCCCCGCCCCCGCCCCATCGGGCAGCATGGGCCCATGTCCGTACTGACGCGCGACGAAGCGCAGACCCGTGCCCAGCTCCTCGACGTCCAGCACTACGCCGTCGACCTCGACCTCACCACCGGCGACGAGACCTTCGAGTCCACCAGCGTCATCCGGTTCACCGCCCGCACCGCCGGGGACACCTTCGTCGAGCTGAAGCCCGTCACGCTCCACTCCCTCCACCTCGACGGCGAGCCCCTCGACCCCGCGTCCCTCGACGAGAACCGGGTACCGCTCAGCCTCACCGAGGGCGAGCACGAGCTCCGCGTCAGCACCACCATGCGCTACAGCCGCACCGGCGAAGGCATGCACCGCTTCACCGACCCCACAGACGGCGAGGCGTACGTCTACACCCAGCTCTTCATGGAAGACGTCCAGCGCGTCTTCGCCGCCTTCGACCAGCCCGACCTCAAAGCCGTCTTCGAGCTGACCGTCAAGGCCCCCGACACCTGGACCGTCCTCTCCAACGGCATCACCCGGCAGCGCCCCGACGGCCGCTGGCAGGCCGCCGCCACCCCGCTCCTCTCCACCTACTTCGTCTGCGTCGCCGCCGGCCCCTGGCACTCCATCCGCAGCGAACACGCCGGACTGCCCTTCGCCCTCCACTGCCGGCGCTCCCTCGCCCCCTACCTCGACGCCGACGCCGACGAGATCCTCGACATCACCAAGGCCTGCTTCGACCGCTTCCACGAGAAGTTCGACGAGCCGTACCCCTTCGACTCGTACGACCAGGCCTTCGTCCCCGAGTTCAACGCCGGCGCCATGGAGAACCCCGGACTCGTCACCTTCCGCGACGAGTTCGTCTACCGCTCCGCCGTCACCATCACCGAACGGCAGACCCGCGCCATGGTCATCGCCCACGAGATGGCCCACATGTGGTTCGGCGACCTCGTCACCCTGCGCTGGTGGGACGACATCTGGCTCAACGAGTCCTTCGCCGAGTACATGGGCTACCAGACCATCAACGAGGCGTGCGCCGACCGCTTCCCCGACACCTGGATCGACTTCGGCATCGAGCGCAAGGCCTGGGGTTACGACGCCGACCAGCGCCCCTCCACCCACCCCGTCGCCCCCGACCCCGACGCCGTCCCCGACACCGCCTCCGCACTCCTCAACTTCGACGGCATCTCCTACGCCAAGGGCGCCTCCGCCCTGCGCCAACTCGTCGTCTGGATGGGGGAGAAGGACTTCCTCGCCGGCATCAACACCCACTTCAAGCGCCACCGGTTCGGCAACGCCACCCTCGCCGACTTCATCGACAACCTCGCCTCCGCCACCGACCGCGACGTCCACGCCTGGGCCGAACAGTGGCTCCGCACCACCGGCGTCGACACCCTCACCCCCGAACTCGGCGGCGACGAGACCCGCACCACCCTCACCGTCCGCCACGACGGCAGCCGCCCGCACCGCATCGCCGTCGGCGTCTACGACCGCGACCTCGTCGACGGCCGCCGCCTCGTCCGGCGCGAACGCCTGGAGATCGACGTCCCGCAGACCGCGCCCCTCGACCTCCCCGGCCCGCGCCCCGCGCTCGTCGTCCTCAACGACGCCGACCTCACCTACGCCAAGGTCCGCCTGGACGAGACCTCGCTGGAGACCGCCCTGCGCTGCCTGTCCGGCATCCCCGACGCGCTCACCCGCGCCGTCCTCTGGAACACCCTGCGCGACATGGTCCGCGACGGCGAACTGGACCCCGGCGCCTACCTCGCGACCGCGGAGGCGCACCTCCCGCAGGAGACGGACCTGGCCATCGTGCAGGGCGTGCTGGCCTTCGCCCGCACCCAGATCGCCGACCGCTACATCCCTCTCGAAGAGCGCCCCGCGGCCCTCGCCCAGCTCACGTCCCTGGCCCGCACCCTCATCCGGCACACCGAGGACGGCGACGCCCCCGGACTGCGCCTCACCGCCGTCCGTACGTTCATCAGCAGCGCCACGCAACCCGACACGATCGCCGCGTGGCTCGCCGACGGAACCGTCCCGGGCGGCCCCGAACTCGACCCCGAACTGCGCTGGCGCGCCCTGGCCCGCCTCGCTGTCCTGGGCGCGACCGATGAGCACGCGATCGACGCCGAACTCGCCCGCGACCCGAGCGCCACCGGCCAGGAAGGCGCCGCCCGCTGCCGCGCCGCCCTCCCCACCCCGGGGGCGAAGGCGGCCGCCTGGTCCCGCCTCTTCGACACGGACGACCTCTCCAACTACCTGTTCACGGCGACGGCCCAGGGCTTCTGGCAGCCCGAACAGGCCGACCTGGTACGGGAGTACGTCGCCCGCTTCTACCCCGCCGCCACCGCCCTGAGCACCCGCCGAGGCCCGGCCATCGCCGAGGCCGCCGGCCGCCACGCCTTCCCGGCGTACGCGATCGACGCGGAGGCGCTGGCACTAGGCGAAACCCACCTCAAGGACCCCACCCTCACCCCGGCCCTCCACCGCAAACTGGTAGACCAACTCTCCGACCTCCACCGCTCCCTGAAGGTCCGTACTCCCTGACCTGGTTGTGGGCAATCGTTCCGAAGGGCGATGGGGGTCCCCCGGACGAAGTCTGGGGGAGGGTGGGCACAACCCGACCACCGGCCCGCACCCGAACGAGCACCACGGGTGCGGGGCCTCGTCCAGGCCCCGCACCCGAGCCGCCCACCCGGGGGCATCGCACCTGGCAAGCGCCCCGCACCCGAGCCGCCCGCCCCGGGGCATCGCACCTGGCTGGCGCCCCGCACCCGAGCCGCCCGCCCCGGGGCATCGCACCTGGCTGGCGCCCCGCACCCGAACCGCCCGCCCGGGACAAGGCACCTGGCAGGCGCCCCGCGCCCGAGCCGCCCGCCCCCCAACGTGACGCCTTGGCAAGCCCCCGTACCCCGTTCGGGTTGCTCCAGCGACATCGCCGGACAAACCCAGAAAACCCCCGGCAGTCTCTCGCCCATGCGTGCCGAGCCCACCCCGCCACCCCTCGCGACCGACCTCACCGCCCTGCGCCCCCTCCTGGACACCGTCCTCACCGCCCTCCACGAGGGCGCGGCGGCCCGCGGCGGCCCCATCCCCCCCGGCGGCCCCGACGCAGTGGCCGCCCACGTCCGCGAGGCCCTCGGGGACCCGCTCCCACCCCACGGCACCACCCCCACCACCGCCCTCCACACCCTCACCCACGCCCTCACCCAAGGCGCCGCCGACCCCTCCCACCCCCTCTGCGCCGCCCACCTCCACACCCCACCCCTCGCGCTCGCCGCCGCCGCCGACCTCGCCGCCTCCGTCCTCAACCCCTCCATGGACTCCTGGGACCAGGCCCCCGCGGCCTCCGCCCTGGAAGCCCTCGTCACCGAGGCCCTCGCCAGGCAGGCGTACCCCCACACCCCCACCCCCGACGCCCTCGTCACCACCGGCGGCACCGAGTCCAACCAACTCGCCCTCCTCCTCGCCCGCGAGCGCCACCGCCCCGGCCACCCCGTCCAGACCGTCGTCGGCGCCAACGCCCACCACTCCTTCCACCGCGCCGCCTGGCTCCTCGGCCTCCCCGAACCCGTCACCGTGCCCACCCCCAACGGCACCCTCGACCCCGTCGCCCTCCACGAGGCCCTCACCGACCTCCACGGCCACGGCGCCCTCCTCGTCGCCGCCACCGCCGGCACCACCGACACCGGCCGCATCGACCCCCTCCCCGAGATCGGCGACCTCTGCGACGCCCACCACGCCGACCTCCACGTCGACGCCGCCTACGGCGGCCCCCTCCTCTTCAGCGACACCCACCGCCACCTCCTCGCCGGCCTCGACCGCGCCCGCACCGTCACCCTCGACCTGCACAAACTCGGCTGGCAGCCGGTCGCCGCCGGACTCCTCGCCGTACGGGACAGGAACGACCTCACCGCCCTCTCCCACACCGCCGACTACCTCAACGCACCCGACGACACCGAAGCCGGCCTCCCCGACCTCCTCGGCCGCTCGCTGCGCACCACCCGCCGCCCCGACATCCTCAAGATCGCCGTCACCCTCCGCGCCCTCGGCCGCAGCGGACTCGGCGCCCTCGTCGACCAGGTCCAGGCCCTCGCCCACCACCTCGCCGACCTCATCGAGAAGACCCCCGGCCTCCAGCTCTACGAACGCCCCACCCTCACCACCGTCCTCTTCCGGCCCACCGACGCCGACGACACCACCGTCGCCGCCATCCGCCGCACCCTCCTCACCGAAGGCCGGGCCGTCCTCGGCCGCGCCCACGAAGACGGCCGGCTCTGGCTCAAAGCCACCCTGCTCAACCCCCACACCACCCCCGACGACCTCCAGCACATCCTCAACCTCGTGGAAGGCAGCACCGACCGATGACCGGCAGCACCCCCGACCACCCCCACCACACCCAGCGCCCCCACCACCCCCCGCGCGACCTCGACCAGCCCCACGACCTGGTCGGCATCGGCATCGGCCCGTTCAACCTCTCCCTCGCCGCCCTCGCCCACGGCGTCCCCGGCGGACTCGACACCGCCTTCTACGAACAGAACCCCGCCTTCCACTGGCACCCGGGCCTCCTCATCGACGGCGCCACCCTCCAAGTCCCCTTCCTCGCCGACCTCGTGACCCTCGCCGACCCCGCCAGCCCCTGGTCCTTCCTCAACTACCTCCGCGGCCGCGACCGGCTCTTCCCCTTCTACTTCGCCGAGAAGTTCCACATCCAGCGCGCCGAATACGACGCCTACTGCCGCTGGGTCAGCGACCAACTCCCCGGCCTCCACTTCGGCCACCAGGTCGACTCCGTCCGCTGGAACCCCGAACGCGCCCTCTTCGAAGTCGACTTCACCCAACTCGACGCCGACGGCGAAGCCGAAGCCCTCGGTCGCGCCTACACCCGCAACGTCGCCCTCGGCGTCGGCACCGAACCGTACGTACCCGAACCCCTCAGACCCCTCGCCGACGCCCCCCACGTCCCCGTCATCCACTCCGCCGACTACCTCCACCACCGCGCCCAGCTCATCACCGCCGACCACGTCACCGTCATCGGCTCCGGCCAGTCAGGCGCCGAAATCTTCCTCGACCTCCTCCGCGCCCGCCCCGCAGGAGCCGAGAAGATCCACTGGCTCACCCGCACCGAAGCCTTCGCACCCATGGAGTACTCCAAGCTCGGCCTCGAACACTTCACCCCCGACTACACCCGCTACTTCCACGCCCTCCCCGAACAGGCCCGCAACGAACTTCTGCCCCGCCAATGGCAGTTGCACAAAGGCATCGACACCGACACCATCACCGCCATCCACGACGAGCTCTACCGCCGCACCCTCCACGGCGGCTGGCCCGACGCCGTCCTCACCCCCGGAGTCCGCGTCCGCACCGCCGGCCGCGTCGCCACCACCAAGATCGAACTCCACCTGGAACACATCCAGCAGTCCACCCGCACCCGCCTCACCACCGACGCCGTCGTCCTCGCCACCGGCTACCGCGAACGCCCCGTCGACCGCATGCTCGCCGGACTCGACCCCTACCTACGCCACGACTCCGCCGGACGCGCCCGCATCGACGACACCTACCGCCTCGTCCTCGACGCATCCGTCACCGGCTCCGTCTACGTACAGAACGCCGAGAAGCACACCCACGGCGTAGGCGCCCCCGACCTCGGCCTCGCCGCCTGGCGCAGCGCCACCATCCTCAACACCCTCACCGGCAAAGACCCCTATCCCCTCCCACACCGCACCGCCTTCACCAGCTTCGGCCTGGAACAACGCGAGACCCCCCGCATCCCCGCCCAGACCCAACACCTCACCCCCCTCACCCAGAACTGAAGCCCTCGCGCGTGACGGAATGGGACAGTGTCCGAGACCGAGACCGAGACCGAGCCCCACGCCCACATCCGTCACCCGCACGAGGGAGCCCGTACGTGACGACCCCCCACTCCACCCCTCACCCCACCCCCGAAGCACCCCACGTGGCCGTCCGCGGCGAAGCCCGACTCGACGTCGACCCCGAAATCGCCCGCATCGCCATCACCGTCAGTGCCCGAGGCACCGACCGCGCCGCCACCCTCACCGACCTCACCCGCCGCAACGCCCACACCCTCGACCTCGTCAAGTCCTACGGCGAAGCCGTCGAGAAACTTGAGACCGGCGCCTTCTCCATCACCCCCGAACCCAGCAAACACGGCCGCGGCGAACGCATCCGCGCCTACCAGGGCCGCGTCCACCTCACCGTCGAACTCAGCGACTTCACCACCCTCGGCGAACTCACCACCCGCCTCGCCGACTCCGACCTCACCCGCGTCGACGGCCCCTGGTGGGCACTCCGCCCCGACTCCCCGGCCTACGCCGAAGCCCGCCACACCGCCGTCACCGAAGCCGTCCAGCGCGCCCGCGCCTACGCCACCGCCCTCGGCACCACCCTCACCGCCCTCCTCGAACTCTCCGACACCGACCTCCCCGCGCCGCCGGCCCTCATGGGCGGCACCATGCGCATGGCCTTCGCCGCCGAGACGACCGACGCACCCCCGCCGCTCGACCTCGAACCCCAGCGCCAGACGGTCACGGCAGAGGTCATGGCCCGCTTCACGATGGCCCCGCCGCAGCTGTAGCGGGGGACTCAAGGGGGCTCACGGGAGGGGCTCACCGGGGGCGCTCACGGGGGCGCTCACAGGGCCTCCGAGGCGGCCTCCCGGCCCCCCGATCTGCTCATCGGAGCACCCACCCGCACAGATTCAAGACTTGTCAACAACCTTTCACGCAAAGGTTGTTGAACGGCCATGCCCGGCCCCTCGACTACCCGCCGGTAAGCCCTAGGCTCGAACCATGCGCCGAGCGAAAATCGTTTGCACCCTGGGGCCCGCCACCGACTCATACGACCAGATCAAGGCACTGGTCGAAGCCGGAATGGACGTCGCCCGATTCAACCTCAGCCACGGCACCTACGCCGAACACGAGGAGCGCTACCAGCACGTCCGTAAAGCCGCCGACGAGACCGGCCGCAGCATCGGCATCCTCGCCGACCTTCAAGGCCCGAAGATCCGCCTCGGCCGCTTCCGCGAAGGCCCCGTACTCCTTGAACGCGGCGACACCTTCACCATCACCGTAGAAGACCACGAAGGCGACCGAAACACCTGCGGCACCACCTACAAGGGCCTCGCAGGCGACGTCACCACCGGCGAACGCATCCTCGTCGACGACGGCCGCGTCACCCTCGAAGTCACCGGAATCGACGGCCCCCGCGTCCACACCCGCGTCGTCGAAGGCGGCATGGTCTCCGACAACAAGGGCCTCAACCTCCCCGGCGTCGCCGTCTCCGTCCCCGCCCTCTCCGACAAGGACATCGACGACCTCCGCTGGGCCCTGCGCACCGGCGCCGACATCATCGCCCTCTCCTTCGTCCGCAGCGGCCGCGACATCGAGGACGTCCACCGCATCATGGACGAGGAGGGCCACCGCCTCCCGGTGATCGCCAAAGTCGAGAAACCACAAGCGGTCGAAGCGATCGACGACATCGTCGCCGCCTTCGACGGCATCATGGTCGCCCGCGGCGACCTCGGCGTCGAAATGCCCCTCGAACAGGTCCCGATCGTCCAGAAGCGCGCGATCAAGCTCGCCAAGCGGAACGCCAAGCCGGTCATCGTCGCCACCCAGATGCTCGACTCGATGATCGAAAACTCCCGGCCCACCCGCGCGGAGGCCAGCGACGTCGCCAACGCGGTCATCGACGGCACGGACGCCGTCATGCTCTCCGGCGAGACCAGCGTCGGCCGCTACCCGATCGAAACGGTCCGCACGATGGGCCGCATCGTCGAGGCCGCCGAGGAGGACATCCTCGCCAAGGGCCTCCCGCCGCTGACGGAACGCAGCAAGCCCCGCACCCAGGGCGGAGCCGTCGCCCGAGCCGCCGCCGAGATCGGCGACTTCCTCGGCGCGAAGTTCCTCGTCGCCTTCACCCAGTCCGGCGACACCGTCAAGCGCCTCTCCCGCTACCGCTCACCCATCCCCCTCCTCGCCTTCACCCCGGACCCGGCCACGCACGCCCAGCTCACCCTCACGTGGGGCGTGGAGACCTTCCTGGGCCCGCACGTCGACTCGACGGACGCGATGGTCGCCCAGGTGGACGAGGAACTCCTCCGCATCGGCCGCTGCCAGAAGGGCGACACGGTCGTCATCACCGCCGGCTCCCCGCCCGGCGTCCCCGGCTCCACGAACCTGGTCCACGTCCACCACATCGGCGACCCGGTGACCAGGACCCCCTGATCCGTTCAGGACTTGGGCCCGACGTGGAGGTCCATGAGGGCGACGGAGGCCTTGCGGGCGACGGAGATGTTGTAGGGGTCGACGCCACGGGCGGTCGTCGTCCACTCGACGCCGACCTTGCTGAGCGTGTCGCCGCACAGCTTCCGGATGTCGTCCGACTTGTTGGAGAAGAAGTACCGGGGGTACTCATACCGCTTGCGCTCACCACCGACGAGGCGAGTGGTCCAGTTGGTGATCCGACACCCGTCGGAATGGATGAGCCCCCGAATGAACGCCCACGGGTGCGCGTCGACGATCTCCTGCTGCCAGTCTTCGAGCACGATGCGCCGCGTGTGCTTCATGCCAGGCCCGTGTTGGGGGAACAGGCACCTGAGGTGGGTTGAGTAGACCTTGATGTCGTGGCACCCGACCTTGCGGGCCCTGGAGATTGCGTTGTCAGGAAAGACCGCGTGCATTGAGACCTCGGCCTCGGTCTGTACGCCCCGGCCAGGCGTCATCGAGGGTGATCCTCAGACTCGCTGTGCGGTGCGTTGGGGGCTGGCTCACGTTGCCGTCGCCGAGGTAGAGCCCGAGGAGGTAGGCATATGCCTTCTGATCGAGCTCGCGCCCGTCGCAGCGTGGACAAGGAAGATGGCGTCGCGCAGCGGACTCGCCCCTCTTCAACCGGTCCACGTGCTTCCATTTGCCGATGGTGCCGCGGGGTACGTTGAGCTCCCGGGCCACGTCCGCATTCCTGACCCCTGCGCGCAGCAGTGAGAGCGCCCGTTGCCGTACCTGTGTCTCGTGCATGCTCATGTGGCTACTCTGCGTACGCATTCGTACCCGCGTGCAGCAAAAAGCGGATGTTCACGAGAAGGTGAACATCCGCTTTCTGGGAACGTGCCCGGTGTGGGATTCGAACCCACATGCCCAAAGGGCACGGCATTTTGAGTGCCGCGAGTAAGCCAGTTCCTCCAACCGGGCCGGCTGCGGGAAGTCTACCGGGTCACAAGAGGACACCGCAGCTAGGTAGGCTTCTGGGTGCAGCACCACGCCCCGCAACGAGGAGCCCCCGTGACCGCCCCCGAGTCGCCCCAGCCCGCCGCCGACGATGCCGACGCGTCGCACGTCCCGCCGCTGACGACCCGTGTCGTCATCGCCGAGGACGAGGCCCTCATCCGCATGGACCTCAAAGAGATGCTCGAGGAAGAGGGCTACTCGGTCGTCGGCGAGGCCGGCGACGGTGCCCGGGCCGTCGAGCTCGCTCGGGAGCACCGGCCCGACCTCGTCATCCTCGATGTGAAGATGCCCGTTCTGGACGGGATCTCCGCCGCCGAGAAGATCGCGGGCGAGTCCATCGCCCCCGTTCTCATGCTCACCGCCTTCTCGCAGCGCGACCTCGTCGAGCGCGCCCGGGACGCCGGGGCCATGGCGTACCTGGTGAAGCCGTTCAGCAAGAGCGACGTCGTGCCGGCGATCGAGATGGCCGTGTCCCGGTTCGCGGAGCTGCGCGCGCTGGAGAAGGAGGTCGAGGACCTCTCGCAGCGTCTGGAGACGCGCAAGCTGGTCGACCGGGCGAAGAGCATCCTGCAGACGCAGTACGGCCTGACGGAGCCCGCCGCGTTCCGGTGGATCCAGAAGACGTCGATGGACCGGCGCATGTCGATGCAGCAGGTCGCCGAGGCGGTCATCGAGGACGCCGAGGAGAAGAAGGCCGCGAAGGGCCAGTAGCGGTACAGACGTACAGAGAAGGCCCGCCCCACTTCCTTGTGGGGCGGGCCTTCTGGCTGTGGGGACGGGGGCTACTCCTCGCCGAGGTACGTCTTGCGGACCTCGTCGTCGTGCAGGAGGTCCTGGCCGGTGCCGGACAGCTTGATCGTGCCGACCTCCAGGACGTAGCCGTAGTCCGCGAGGGAGAGGGCGGCCTGGGCGTTCTGCTCGATGAGCAGGATCGTCATGCCCTCCGACTTCAGGGTCGCGATCGTCTCCATGATCTTCTGCATCATGATCGGGGAGAGGCCCATGGAGGGCTCGTCGAGCATGAGCAGCTTGGGCTGGGACATCAGCGCCCGGCCCATGGCCAGCATCTGCTGCTCGCCGCCCGAGAGGGTTCCGGCGGCCTGCTTGCGACGCTCGCCCAGGATGGGGAAGAGGTCGTAGGCGCGCTGGACGTCCTTCTCGATGCCGTCCTTGTCCTTGCGGAGGAAGGCTCCGAGCTGGAGGTTCTCGGCGATGGTGAGCTTGGGGAAGATGTGCCGGCCCTCGGGGGAGTGGGCCATGCCGAGGGAGACGACCTTGTGGGCCGGGATGCCGTTGAGGACCTGGCCGTCGAAGGTGATCTTGCCGCTGGTGGGCTTGATGAGGCCCGAGAGGGTGCGCAGGGTGGTGGTCTTGCCGGCTCCGTTGGTGCCGATCAGGGAGACGACCTGGCCGGCTTCGACGGAGAAGGAGATGCCCTTGACGGCTTCGATCTTGCCGTAGGCGACCCTGAGGTCCTCGACCTCGAGAAGAGCGGTCACTTGGAGTCTCCTTCGGTGGTGCTGTCCGCTGCCGGCGCGTCGGGCTCGTCCGTCGCGTCCGCCTCGGGGGCTTCAGGCGTCTCGTCGGCCTCGGGGGCCTCAGAGGCGTCAGGCGCCTCGGCCTCGGGGGCCTCCTCCACGGCAGCCTCCTCAGCCTCAGCCTCAGCCTCCTCAGCCTCAGCCACCTCGGCCTCCGCTTCCGCGTGTGCCTCCGCCGCCTCGACCTCGGCGACCTCCTCCGCGCCCGGGGCACCCTCGAAGGGCTCTCCCAGGTACGCCGCGACGACGCGCTCGTCGCCCTGGACGACCTCGGAGGTGCCCTCCACGAGCTTTTCGCCCTGGACGAGCACGGCGACGCGGTCGCACAGGTTGAAGATGAACTTCATGTCGTGCTCGATGACGAGGACGGCGATGCCCTTGTCGCGGATGGCGAAGACGAGTTCCTCGGTTGCCCGGGTCTCGTTCTGGTTCATGCCCGCGGTGGGCTCGTCGAGGAGCAGCAGGCCGGGGTCGCTCGCCAGCGCCCGGGCGATCTCCAGCTTGCGCTGTTCGCCGTAGGGGAGGTTGCGGGCGAGGTGGTCGGCCTTGTTCTCCAGGCCGATGAACTGCAGGAGTTCCATGGCCCGTTCGCGCGAGGCGGCTTCTGCCTTCTTGAAGCCGGGGCCGCGCAGGAGCGCGGACCAGAGGCCTTCCTTGGTCCGGGTGTGGCGTCCGACGAGGACGTTCTCCAGGACCGTCATGTTGGAGAAGAGGCGGATGTTCTGGAAGGTGCGGGCGATGCCGGCCTTGGTGACGAGGTGGGGCTTGGGCGGCAGGACGGTGCCCTTGTAGCTGACCTGTCCCTCGGTGGGGATGTACAGACCGGTGAGGCAGTTGAAGAACGTGGTCTTGCCGGCGCCGTTGGGGCCGATGAGGCCGACGATCTCGCCTTCGCGGACGGTGAGGTCGACTCCGCGTACGGCGGTGAGTCCGCCGAAGCGCATGGTGACACCGCTGGCGTCGAGGACGGTGGCGGCGGTGGCCGTTGCCGTGGTCTCCGTGGTGGTGGTCGTCGTCATGGCGTTCACGCACCCGCCTTCGTGGTTCCGGTGCCGGATTCGGCGGAGAGCCGCTGTTCCGGTACGTCGAGCTTGGCGGCGTTCTCGTCGTGCTCGTGGTATTCGAGCTGGGCGCGCCGGTTGGGGATGAGGCCCTCGGGGCGGAAGCGCATCAGCAGGATGAGCGCGAGGCCGAACGCGAGGAGCTGGTACTCCTGGAGGAAGGCCAGCTTCTCGGGGATGAGGAAGAGCAGTGCGGCGCCGAGGAGGGGGCCGCGGATGGTGCCCATGCCGCCGAGGATGACGGCCGCGAGGAGGAACGCGGAGTTCGGGGCGACGGGGCCGGCGAACACGTACATCTCGGGGAGGACCGTGCCCTGGAAGTGGGCCTGGACCGTGCCGGCGACGCCGGCGAGGGTGGCGCCGAGGGCGAAGGCGATGAGCTTGACCCGGAAGCCGTTGATGCCCATGGCCGTTGCCGCGGTCTCGTCCTCGCGGATGGCGACCCAGGCGCGGCCGATGCGGGAGTCCTGTGCCCGGCTGAAGACCAGGACGACGAAGACCATGACGAGGAGCATCAGCAGGTAGTAGTTGGCGTACGACCCGAGTTCCACGCCGAGGATGGTGTGGGTCTCGCCGAAGTCGTAGCCGAAGATGTTCAGCGCCGGGATGTTCGGGATGCCGTTGGGGCCGTTGGTGATCTGGGGTCCGTTGTCGCCGTCCATGTTGTTGACGGTGATGCGGAAGATCTCGCCGAAGCCGAGCGTCACGATGGCGAGGTAGTCGCCGTGGAGCCGGAGGGTCGGCGCGCCGATGATGACGCCGAAGATCAGGGAGGCGAGCGCTCCGATGATCATGGCGGCCCAGAACGGGAGCTGGATGTCGAAAGCGGAGGCCGTGGATCCGGAGACGAGTGCGGCCGTGTACGCGCCGACGCCGAGGAAGGCGACGTAACCGAGGTCGAGCAGGCCCGCCAGGCCGACGACGACGTTGAGTCCGAGGGCGACCGTGGCGAAGATCAGGATCTGCACGGCGATCACGGTGAACGTGTCGGTGGTCTGGGTGAAGGGGAACACGGCGGCCGCGGCGAAGGCGGCGACGGCCGCGACCTGCTTGTTCTTGGAGGCGATGGCCGAGATCCGGCCGACGAGGCCGGCCTTGTTGAGCGCGGCCGCGCCGAGGCCCACGAGGAGCAGGTAGCCGAGGAACAGCTCGGGGTACTCGGTGGAGATGCCGTACGTGACGACGTACATGCCGATCGCGAAGGCGACGACGATGAGCAGGATCTCCGCCCAGGAGGGGATCTCCTTGGGCTTGGCCGGCTTGCGGGAGTCGTCCTTCAGGGAGAACGCGGCCAGCGGGACGAGTACGGCGACGAAGGCGACGTACGCGCCGGGCTCCCAGTGGGCGATGCCGCCGAGCTGGGCCGCGATGGCGATGACGGTGTACCAGGTGGTGCCGAGCGTGCCCAGGGCGAGGAACTGCAGCGCCTTGGCCGACCCGGAGGGGGTGAGCCAGCGCAGGCCCTTGACGCCGAGTCCGGAGACGGCGAAGAGGGTGAGGAGGAGGCCGCCGACGAGGGTGAGGAGCTGCAGACCGCCGGGGTAGCCGGTGACGGTGAGGTCGCCGGGGAATTCGGTGGTGTAGGTCCAGGCGAGGAAGGTGGACGCGATGGTGGCGAGGCCACCGGCGGCGACGATCCAGCGGAGGAGGCCGGGTGCCGGGGTGGCGTCGGTCTTCTCGGGGGCCGCGGACGTTTCCGCGGTCTTGGTGAGGTCCGTGGTCATCGCGATCACGCCCTGTCCGCTGTGCGTTGTCCGAGCAGGCCTTGTGGCCTGAACAGGAGCACGAGGATGAGGAGGGAGAAGACCCAGATGTCCTTCCAGGCGCCGCCGCCGAACTGGTCCATCCCGGGGATGTCTTCGACGTAGGCGATGGAGAGGGTTTCGGCGAGACCGAGGACGACGCCGCCGATCATGGCGCCGTAGATGTTGCCGATGCCTCCGAGGACGGCCGCGGTGAAGGCCTTGAGGCCGAGGAGGAAGCCCATCTCGAAGCGGATCTGGCCCTTGTCGAGGCCTTCGGCGACCGCTGCGACCGCGGCGAACGCGGCGCCGATGGCGAAGGCCATCACGATGATGCGGTCGGTGTTGATGCCCATCAGCTTCGCGGTGTCCGGGTCCTGCGCCGTGGCCTGCATGGCGCGGCCGCTGCGGCTCTTCGAGACGAAGAGGCCGAGGGCGAGCATGCAGGCGGGGGCGGCGACGAGGACGAACGTGTCGGCGCGGGAGATCGACAGGCCTTCGAAGATCTGGAAGCTTCCGCCCTTGAACTCGGGGAAGGTGACCTTGCTCTTGGCGCCGGGGTAGAAGCCCCAGATGAGCTGCTGGAGCACGATCGACAGACCGATGGCCGTGATCAGGGGGGCGAGCCGGGGTGCGCCGCGCAGGGGGCGGTAGGCGAAGCGTTCGGCGGCGGTGGCGACGGCCACGGAGACCACCGCGCCGCCTATGAGCATCACGGGGATCGCGATCACGAGGGCGGTGCCGTCGGGCAGGATCGTGTATGCCGTGAGGGCGCCGAAGCCCCCGATCATGAAGATCTCGCCATGGGCGAAGTTGATGAGCTGGACGATGCCGTAGACCATCGTGTAACCGATGGCGATGAGGCCGTAAAGGGCCCCCAGGGCAAGGCCGTCGGCCAGCTGTTGCGGCAGTTCGTTCACCGCAGGGCCTCCGATGAGCGTGTCGGATATGACACCGCGCGAGGGCGCTGTTTGCGCCCTCGCGCGGCTTGGTTCATTTGGTGCGTGTGCGGGGCAGTGCGGTGGGTCAGTCCTCGAAGGTCGCGGACTTGACGTCGACCCAGGCGCCGGTCTTGACCTGGTAGACGGTGAGCTGCTTGTTCGTGGTGTCGCCGTACTGGTCGAAGGAGACCTTGCCGGTCACGCCCTCGAAGGAGACCTTGGACATGGCCTCGGTGACCTTGGCGCGGGCGTCGTCGGGGAGCTTGCCGTCGTTGGCGGCGACGACGGCCTTGACGGCCTGGATGATGGACCAGGCGGCGTCGTAGGAGTAGCCGCCGTAGGCCGCGTACGGGTCCTTGTAGCCGCCCGCCGCGTAGTCGGCGATGAACTTCTTGGCGGTGGGGAGCTTCTCGACGGGGTAGCCGACCGAGGTGGCCAGGTCACCGTCGTTGGCCTCGCCGGAGGCCTTGATGAACTCCGGGTCGTAGATGCCGTCGCCGCCCATGGTGGGGATCTTGGCGCCGGCCTTCTTGACCTGGTCGGAGAGCAGGCCGCCCTCGGGGTACTGGCCGCCGAAGTAGACGGAGTCGGCGCCGGAGCCCTTGATCTTGTTGGCGGTGGAGGAGAAGTCCGTCTCCTTGACCGTCACGGAGTCCGTGCCGACGACGGTGCCGCCGAGGCGCTTGAACTCGTCGGAGAAGATCGCGGCGAGGCCGGCGCCGTAGGTCTGCTTGTCGTTGACGACGAAGACCTTCTTCTTGCCGGCGTCCGTGAAGAGGTAGTTCGCGGCGAACTTGCCCTGGACGACGTCCGTGGTGGCGGTACGGAAGTAGGTCTTGAAGGGGCGCTTGAACTCGCCCTTGCCCCAGTTGTCGCCCTGGGAGAGCGACGGGTTGGTGTTGGCCGGGGAGACCTGGGTGAGGTTGGCCTTGTCGAAGTCGGCCTGCATCGACTGGGAGACGCCGGAGTTCAGCGGGCCGACGACGCCGAGGACGTCCTTGATGCCGACGAGCTTGGTGGCGTTGGCCTTGCCGGTGGCGGGGACGGCCTGGTCGTCGAGGGCCTCGATCTTGAAGGTGACGCCCGGGACTTCCTTGTTCTTGTTGGCGGTCTGGACCGCCAGGTCCACGGAGTTCTTGATGCCCTGGCCGAGCGCGGAGAGTGATCCGGTGAGCGGCGCGTCGACACCGATGACGACGGTGGTGCCGCCGCTGGAGTTGTCGCTTCCGCCCTTGTCGTCGCGCGAACCGCAGGCGGTGAGGGTGAGTGCTCCCGTGGTGATCACGGTGGTGAGGATGAGCAAGGAACGGTGTCGCACGATGAATCCTTTCCCTGGCGCGGCCCCCTCGAGCTGAGGCGGTGCCGTGAAGCGTGGAGCTGGAGGTGCCGTCGGTGAGTGCCGGGCCGTACTGGGATGACTGGGTGGTGCGGGGCCGTGCAGTGGACGCGCCCGGCGGCGCGGTGACTGGCGGTGACTCTAAGCGCAGGTGAGGGAGGTGGGGAGCGGCGAGGTCAGGATGTGACTGTCTTGTTATCGCGAGGGGGAGAGGAGGTGGACAGGCGGTGGGCAAAATGGGGCATTTAGGTCAGCGCGACGGTGTTCACATGCTGAGAACGTGCAGTTCCGCTAAGGGGCTTGAGGGGATCTAGCTCCTGTCGGACCGGTCATGGGTGTCACCGGATATCGGACAGTCACCCAAACGTCAGCGGACGGAACGCTGAGTGCAGCACTCCGTTTTCGCCTTGCGCGGATGTCACGGAGTGTTACGGGGGCGGCTTCCAGTTCTCCGAGCTCCCGGTCGCGCCGTTCGCCGACGCGCACCGTCTTCGGCTCTCCTTGCCGGCGAAGGCCGAGGCGGCCTCGCGGCCCTGGGTGCGCTCCTGGGCGCGGGCGAGTGCGAGGACCTCGTCGTGGATCGTCAACTGCTCGTTGGACAGCCCCTTCTGCTCCCAGTCGAGCCCGGCCCACTTGCTCCCGGCGAGGGCTTCCTTCACCCAGTACGCGACAAGATCGGTGCAGGTGTCCACGGCCGTCCTGACCTGCGGCGGCGCGGGATCGGGGTGGTCGCGCGAGCAGCCGGAGAGGATGGCGGTCGCGGCCAGAACGCCCACGGCCAGGGCCGCGGAGAGTGCGGCCCTGGCCGGTGCGTACGCCCGCGGGCGCTGTCCGTCCGCCGGTGCGCCCGTTCGTGCGTCCGTGCGTGCGCGCGGCGGGAAGCCCATGGGTGGGACGCTAGGGGATCCCGTGCGCGGGCACAACTGCAGTCCGGACTACGGCAGTTGGACGAACGGCGCGAGGAAGGAGCGGGCGCCGGGAGTGTCGAGCCGGTACACCACGTTGGTGGCGTAACAGGGCGTGTCGCCGGTGATCGTGGTGGCGACCAGCGTCAGCCTGCCGTCGAGCGTGGCGAAGTTCGGGCCGCCCGAATCGCCGTAGCAGGCACCGCCGTTGCCCTGCGGCGCGGTCATGGCGAGCCGGATCCACGCGTCGTTGAGCGCGTTGAAGGTGACCGGGGCCTTGAGGCGGACGCCGCCGCCCGGGTGGGTGTGCCCGCCGGGCCCGCGGCGCGCCTCCTGCGTTCCGTAGCCGGCCACGACGAACGAGGTGTCGTCGAGCCCCTGTGGGCCGAGTGCGGAGAGCGCGCCGGCGGTGGGGAGGGCGGCCGGCTTGAAGGACCAGCGCTCGGCGACCTTCGTGGCGGGCAGCTGGATCACCGAGATGTCGTGGGTGTCGGAGGCCGGGCCGGGATAGGCGGGGTGGTTGTGTGCGGTGCCCTCGACGGCGACTGCCTTCGCCACTGCGGTCGGGTCGCCCGGGTGCTCGGCGGCGGCCTTGTCCAGGCCGGCCTGCACGTCCTGGTCGAGAGACACGTAGAACCGGACGTTCTCCGGCCGGTCGGTGGTGCAGTGCGCCGCGGTCAGGAAGGTGTCCGCGTCGATCATGGTGCCGGAGCAGACCCAGTCGACCCGGTCGGGCGTGCCCGGGTCGCCGTCGGCGTCCCAGGTCGCGACCAGCGCGCCGACCTCGGTGCGCTCGGGCGCGGGGGCGGCGTTGTACGAGTTGATCGCTGCGGACGGGATCGCGGTGGCGAGGACGGCAGCGCAGGCCGCAGCGGTAATGGCGCTCGCCACGGTGCTGAAGCGTACGGCGGTCAAGAAGAACCCCTCGGTGTGTGAGTGGGACCGGTGCTCTCCTGTGGGGGAGGTTCGTCAGCGAAGCGGGTGCCAGGGGCGGGGACAAGAGGGCCGGAGGTGACCGGTGGCGAGTCGCACCGCCGTTCGGAGCGTCCGGAGGCTGGTACCGGAGCGTCCGGAGGCTTGGTACCGGACCTGCGACACGACGTTCGGAAGCCGACGTTCCGTCTCCGGAGACCGGGTTTCGCCGCCGCGGGCCCGAGTCGGCACCCGAGCTGGGGATTCGTCCTGGTACCGGCCCCCGTTCCCGGGAGCCGAGCCCCGGCTCGGGTGCCCGCACCCGGGGCCCCGATGGTGACTCTGAGTGCGCCGTGACACAGCGCGGCCCGGGACGGAGCGCCGTCCCGGGCCGGGTGTGGTGGCGGGTTGGGCCGCCTGCGGTGACGGGTCTGGCCGTCTGCGGTGACGAGGTCGGGCCGCCCGTGATCAGGCCGCGCCGCCGGTGATCAGGCCGCGCCGCCGGTCACGCCGGCGTCCGGGAGGTTCCCCGCGTCCTTGGCCGTGACCTCGCGCAGCAGGCAGGTCAGCCGGGCCGTGCAGACCCGCTTGTCCTGCTCGTCGGTGATCACGATCTCGTACGTCGCCGTGGACCGGCCGCGGTGGACCGGGGTCGCGACACCCGTGACGAGGCCGCTGCGGACCCCGCGGTGGTGGGTGCAGTTCAGGTCCACGCCCACCGCGATCCTGGAGACGCCGCCGTGCAGCATGGAGCCGATCGACCCGAGGGTCTCGGCGAGGACGGCGGAGGCGCCGCCGTGCAGCAGCCCGTACGGCTGGGTGTTGCCCTCGACCGGCATCGTGCCGACGACCTTCTCCGCCGAGGCCTCGACGATCTGCACGCCCATGCGGTTGCCGAGGTGGCCCGCCGAGAACAGGGCGGGAAGGTCGACGCCGAGCGCGGCGTACTCGTCGAGGACTTCCTGCGGGAACTTCACGTGCTGCTGCTCGCCCATCGGCCCGGCTCCGTTCGTCTTCGTACGTCGTCAGTGCGTGCCTGAGCAAACGCTTAGGCGCCTGGCGATTGTTCCAGACGGTTCCGGGACCGCCCCGCCGCCCCCGTGAACAGCGTGATCAGCCCCGCCGGCCCGGTGACTCAGCCCGCTGTGGGGACCAGCCGGACGATCACGGACTTGCTGGCGGGGGTGTTGCTGACGTCGGCGGTGGACTCCAGCGGCACCAGGACGTTCGTCTCCGGGTAGTACGCGGCGGCGCAGCCGCGGGCCGTCGGGTAGTGCACGACGCGGAAGCCGGGCGCGCGCCGCTCGCTGCCGTCCGTCCACTCGCTGACCAGATCGGTGTACGCCCCGTCCGCGAGGCCCAGGGCGGCGGCGTCCTCCGGGTGGACGAGGACGACCCGGCGGCCGCCCTTGATGCCGCGGTAGCGGTCGTCCAGGCCGTAGATCGTGGTGTTGTACTGGTCGTGCGAGCGCAGGGTCTGCAGGAGCAGCCGGCCTGCCGGCACCGTCGGGTACTCGACGGGCGCGGCGGTGAAGTTGGCCTTGCCGGTGGCGGTGGGGAAGCGGCGCTCGTCGCGCGGGGCGTGCGGGAGCGCGAAGCCGCCGGGGGAGGCGGCGAGGCGGGCGTTGAAGTCCTCGAAGCCGGGCACCACGCGTGCGATGCGGTCACGGATGGTGGCGTAGTCCTTCTCGAACTCCTCCCAGGGCGTGGCCGATCCGGCGCCGAGGACCGCCCGGGCCATCCGGGCCACGATCGCCGGCTCGGAGAGCAGGTGCGGGCTCGCGGGCGGCAGGTTGCCTCGGGAGGCGTGCACCAGGCCCATCGAGTCCTCGACGGTCACGAACTGCTTGCCGGTCGTCTGGACGTCCTTGTCGGTGCGGCCGAGCGTGGGCAGGATCAACGCGCGCGTGCCGGTGACGGCGTGCGAGCGGTTCAGCTTGGTCGAGACGTGGACGGTGAGCCGGGCGCGGCGCATCGCCGCCTCGGTGACCTCCGTGTCGGGGCTGGCGCCGACGAAGTTGCCGCCCATGGCGAAGAAGACCTTCGCCTCGCCGTCGCGGAGCGCCTGGATGGAGCGGACCACGTCGAAGCCGTGGTGGCGCGGCGAGACGATCCCGAACTCCTTGTCCAGGGCGTCCAGGAAGGCGGGCGCGGGCCGTTCGAAGATGCCCATCGTGCGGTCGCCCTGCACGTTCGAATGGCCGCGGACGGGGCAGACGCCGGCGCCGGGGCGGCCGATGTTGCCGCGCAGCAGCAGGAAGTTGACGACCTCGCGGATCGTCGGCACGGAGTGCTTGTGCTGGGTGAGGCCCATCGCCCAGCAGACGATGGTCCGCTTCGAGGCGAGGACCATCTCCAGGGCCTGCTCGATCTCGGACCGGCTCAGGCCGGTCGCGGTGAGCGTCTCGTCCCAGTCGGCGGCGCGGGCGGCGGCGGTGAACTCCTCGTACCCGTGGGTGTGTTCCCGTACGAACTCCTCGTCGACCGCGCCGGGCGTCGCCAGGATCAGCTTGTTGAGGAGGCGGAAGAGGGCCTGGTCGCCGCCGATGCGGATCTGGAGGAAGAGGTCGGTGAGGGAGGCGCCCTTGATGAGGCCCTGCGGGGTCTGCGGGTTCTTGAACTTCTCCAGGCCGGCCTCGGGCAGCGGATTGACCGAGATGATCCTCGCGCCCGCCGCCTTGGCCTTCTCCAGGGCGGAGAGCATCCGGGGGTGGTTGGTGCCCGGGTTCTGGCCGGCGACGACGATCAGGTCGGCCTGGTGGAGGTCCTCCAGGGAGACGCTGCCCTTGCCGATGCCGATGGTCTCGTTGAGCGCCGAACCGGAGGACTCGTGGCACATGTTGGAGCAGTCCGGCAGGTTGTTCGTGCCGAACTCGCGGGCGAAGAGCTGGAAGAGGAACGCCGCCTCGTTGCTGGTCCGTCCCGAGGTGTAGAAGAGGGCCTCGTCGGGGGAGGAGAGGGCGGTCAGCTCCTCGGCGATGATCGCGAACGCCCGCTCCCAGGTCACCGCCTCGTACCGGTCGGCGCCCTCCGCCACGTAGACGGGCTGGGTGATGCGGCCCTGCTGGCCCAGCCAGTACCCGCTGCGGTTCGCCAGGTCCGCCACCGGGTGGGCGGCGAAGAAGTCGGGGGTGACGCGGCGCAGCGTGGCCTCCTCGGCGACGGCCTTCGCCCCGTTCTCGCAGAACTCCGCCACGTGCCGCTTGTCGGCCTCCGGCCAGGCGCAGCCGGGGCAGTCGAAGCCGTCCTTCTGGTTGACCTTGAGCAGCGTCCGCGCGGTGCGCCGCACGCCCATCTGTGCCTGGGAGATCCGCAGCGTGTGCGCCACGGCGGCGAGGCCGGCGGCAACGTGCTGCGGGGGCGCGACCTGCGGTGCGTCCTGGACCGGGTCGCCTGTGGGGGGCTTGCTGACCATCGCGCTCTCCCTTGAGCGGTCATCGGGTGGCGTACGTCTCCGATCCTGTCACGGGCCACCGACAGCGCGTGCCCGCGGGCGGCTGTGGGCGGGATTGTCAGTGGTCCGTGGCAGGATCGTGTCCGTGGCTGAGACAGCATCGAAGACCGAAGACAACCGTCCGCGCCTGCTCCTCATGGACGGGCACTCCCTGGCGTACCGGGCGTTCTTCGCGCTGCCCGCGGAGAACTTCACGACCGCGACCGGGCAGCCGACGAACGCCATCTACGGCTTCGCGTCGATGCTGGCGAACACGCTCCGCGACGAGGCGCCCACGCACTTCGCCGTCGCGTTCGACGTGTCGCGCAAGACCTGGCGCTCGCAGGAGTTCCCGGAGTACAAGGCGAACCGCTCCAAGACCCCGGACGAGTTCAAGGGGCAGGTGGAGCTGATCGGCGAGCTGCTGGACGCGATGCACGCGCCGCGGTTCGCGATCGACGGCTTCGAGGCCGACGACGTCATCGCCACGCTCGCCACGCAGGCCGAGGCCGCCGGGTTCGAGGTCCTGATCGTCACCGGCGACCGGGATTCCTTCCAGCTGATCTCGGACCACGTGACCGTGCTGTACCCGACGAAGGGTGTCTCCGAGCTGACCCGGTTCACGCCGGAGAAGGTCGAGGAGAAGTACGGCCTCACGCCGCGGCAGTACCCGGACTTCGCCGCGCTGCGGGGCGACCCGTCCGACAACCTGCCCGGTATCCCGGGCGTCGGCGAGAAGACCGCCGCGAAGTGGATCAACCAGTTCGGGTCGTTCGCCGAGCTGGTCGAGCGCGCCGACGAGATCAAGGGCAAGGCCGGGCAGAACTTCCGGGACCACCTGGAGGCGGTCAAGCTCAACCGCGTCCTCACGGAGATGGTGCGGGACGTCGAGCTGCCGAAGACGGTGACGGAACTGGAGCGGCTGCCGTACGACCGCAAGGCCGTCGCGCTGTTCCTGGACACCCTGGAGATCCGTAACCCCTCGCTGCGCGAGCGGCTGCTCGCGGTCGACCCCGGCGCCGAGGAGGAGCAGGCCCCGGCGCCCGCCGCGGGCGTGGAGCTGGACGGCGCGGTCCTCGGCGCGGGCGAGCTCGCGCCGTGGCTCGCCGAGCACGGCACGAAGCCGCTGGGCGTGGCGACGGTCGACAGCTGGGCCCTGGGCACCGGAAGCGTCGCCGAGATCGCGCTGGCCGCCGCGGACGGCGCGGCCGCCTGGTTCGACACCACCGAGCTCGACGAGGCCGACGAGCAGGCGTTCGCCGCCTGGATCGCCGACCCGGAGCGGCCCAAGGTGCTGCACAACGCCAAGGGTCTGATGCGGGTCTTCCCCGAGCACGGCTGGAGCGTCGCCGGTGTCGGCATGGACACCGCGCTCGCCGCCTATCTCGTCAAGCCGGGCCGCCGTTCCTTCGCGCTCGACGCGCTCTCCCTGGAGTACCTCGGCCGTGAGCTCGCCCCGGCGTCCGCCGCCGACGGCCAGCTCGCCTTCGGCGCCGACGACACGGCGGAGGCCGAGGCGCTGATGACGCAGGCCCGGGCGGTTCTCGACCTCGGCGGCGCCTTCGAGGAGAAGCTCGGCGAGGTCGGCGCGCGCGAGCTGCTGCACGACGTGGAGCTGCCGACGTCCGAGCTGCTCGCCCGCCTGGAGCGGCACGGCATCGCCGCCGACCGGGCCCATCTGGAAGCCATGGAGCAGCAGTTCGCCGGAGCGGTGCAGCAGGCCGTGAAGGAGGCGCACGCCTCCGTGGGGCACGAGTTCAACCTCGGCTCGCCCAAGCAGCTCCAGGAGGTGTTCTTCGGCGAGCTGAACCTGCCGAAGACGAAGAAGACCAAGACCGGCTACACCACGGACGCCGACGCGCTGGCGTGGCTGGCCGGGCAGACCGAGCACGACCTTCCGGTGATCATGCTCCGCCACCGTGAGCAGGCGCGGCTGCGCTCCACTGTCGAGGGCCTGATCAAGACGATCGCGGCCGACGGCCGGATCCACACCACCTTCAGCCAGACCGTGGCCGCGACGGGCCGGCTCTCCTCCACCGACCCGAACCTGCAGAACGTGCCGGTGCGCACCGACGAGGGCCGGGCCATCCGGCACGGCTTCGTCGTGGGCGAGGGTTTCGAGTCCCTGATGACGGCGGACTACAGCCAGATCGAGCTGCGGGTCATGGCCCATCTCTCCGAGGACGAGGGCCTGATCGAGGCGTTCACCTCCGGTGAGGACCTGCACACCACGGTCGCCTCGCAGGTCTTCGGCGTCGAGCGGTCCGCCGTCGACGCCGAGATGCGGCGCAAGATCAAGGCCATGTCGTACGGCCTGGCGTACGGCCTGTCGGCCTTCGGCCTCTCCCAGCAGCTGAACATCGAGGCGGGCGAGGCCCGGGCCCTGATGGACACCTACTTCGAGCGGTTCGGCGGGGTACGGGACTATCTGCGCCGGGTCGTGGACGAGGCGCGGGCCACGGGCTACACGGAGACGATGCTGGGCCGCCGCCGGTACCTCCCGGATCTGAACAGCGACAACCGCCAGCGCCGCGAGGCCGCCGAGCGGATGGCGCTGAACGCGCCGATCCAGGGCACTGCCGCGGACATCGTGAAGGTCGCGATGCTGAACGTGCACAGGGCGCTGACCGAGGCCGGTCTCGCCTCCCGCATGCTGCTCCAGGTCCACGACGAAATCGTGCTCGAAGTGGCCCCGGGCGAGCGGAAGCAGGTCGAGGCCCTGGTCCGCGAGCAGATGTCCGCGGCGGCCTCGCTGCGCGCCCCGCTCGACGTCTCGGTCGGCGTGGGCCCGGACTGGGAGTCGGCCGCGCACTGACGGCTCCTCACGGGGGATCTCCGGGACCTGGCGCGGGCGGTTTGGGCACCGCTTGCGCCAGGTGGACCAGTGCGGGGGGCGCCTCGGAGCGGGGCGCTCCCGAGACTGGGGGCATGACCGGAAGCCGTCGTCCCCGTTCGCCTACCGCGCCGCCCGTGGCTTCACACCGGAGGGCGCGATCAGTGAGATCCCGGACGGGAGCGCGCCGGCTCACGATCCTTGGTCTGCTCACGGGACGCCGCCGGACCCGTTCGCGCACCGCACAGCCGCATCCCCGCCCCGTACAGCACCAGGCCGACGGCGAGCCCCGCGCCGGCCCCGAAGCAGGCCGTCGGGATGATGTCCAGGGGCGTCTCGATCCGGCCCCAGTAGGCGTACCAGCGCAGGCACCGGTGCACGATCCCGGCCAGGACGCAGCCGGCGATCAGCCCACCGGCCAGCCACCGCCCCCGGCGGCCCAGGACAGGCACCTCCGCGGGCGGCGTCGGGCCTCCGGCGGACGACCGCAGCGCCCGTACGGTGAACCACACCAGCAGTACGAGCGCCAGCGCCGAACCTCCGTACTGGAAGTACAGATAGACCGGGAAGCCGGCGACGATCGCCCCCAGGAACGGGATCGCCTGCGTGCCATAGCGGTCGAGATGGGTGAAGGAGTCCCACACCACGTGCGTCGCGGCGCCGCCCGCCGCCGACAGACAGAACCAGACGGCCAGCGGTACGGGCGGACGGCCGCGCCAGGACGCGCCGCGGACGAACCCGTACACCCGGCTCTGCCACCGGCCCGGCAGCAGGGCCACCAGCGGCTCACGCACCATCAGCCACACCGCCACCAGTGCGGCGGTGATCAGCAGATCGACCGTCAGGATGCCCGCGGGGGAGTGCGTGACGCTCCCGAACAGCATCGCGCCGGGGACCGCGGTCGCCGCGAAATAGGTCATGTCGGGTGAGAACGACCCCGCCACGAGCGCGGAGGCGATCAGCGGCCCGCGTCCGGTGCCGTCGCGGCGGATGCCCGGCAGCACCGCGGCGGCATGGCTGAGCGTGAACGGCATCGGAACATCCCCCTCGCAATCCGCGCCGGCCCCGGGCGTCTCCCACGGCGCCGGTCGGCGGTCACGCCCAGTATGCGTGAGCGATCTCCGTCCGGACCGTGGGCGACCTGGAGGTGACGAAAGCGTGAAACGCGGTCAGGGCGCTGTGTTCCGGGGCCGGTCGGTGTCATAGGGTCTCCTGAGGCCTCGCGCGGGGAGCGTGGGTCAGTCGAGGGGGAGGGACCAAGGTATGGCAGCGCAATTCGGCCGCCGTCTGCGCAGGGGAGCCACGAGCGGTGCCGTCGTCGCGGCGGCGGTGGCGGCACTCGCCGCCTCGCAGGCGCCCGGCGTCGTTCCGCCGCCCTCGGACAGCGCGGCCGGCGACCGGCCGGTCGGTGCCGGTGAAGCGACGCCTCCTGCCACGGACGGTTCGGCGACCGGCGACTCGCCGTACTACACCGACCTGCCGCCGCTGAACACGCCGAACAAGCCCGGCACTTCCATAGACCTGCCGATCATCACGGGCCCCGCCGAGGCCGGCATACCCGCCTCCGTGCTCGCCGCCTACAAGCGGGCGGAGCAGTCGATCCGGTCGACCGACCCCGCCTGCAACCTTCCGTGGCAGCTGCTCGCGGGCATCGGCAAGGTCGAGTCCGGGCAGGCGCGCGGTGGCCGGGTCGACGCCAACGGCACCACACTCTCCCCGATCCTCGGCCCGGTCCTCAACGGTGTCGGCTTCGCCAACATCCCGGACACCGACGACGGCGCCTTCGACAGCGACCCGACGAACGACCGCGCCGTCGGCCCGATGCAGTTCATCCCCTCCACCTGGGCGACCTGGGGTCAGGACGCCAACGGCGACGGCCGCAAGGACCCCAACAACATCTACGACGCCGCCCAGGCCGCCGGGATGTACCTCTGCGCCAACAACCGCGACCTCGCGGTCAAGGCCGATCTGGACCGGGCGATCCTCAGCTACAACCGCTCGACCGAGTACCTGCGGACCGTGCTCTCCTGGTTCGAGTACTACAAGCGCGGCACCCACCAGGTCCCGGACGGCACGGGACTGCTGCCCATCGACCGCAGCGACACCCCGAGCACCGGCCCCACGTCGCCGTCCACTTCCGCGCCGACGACGCCCACTCCGTCGCCGTCCCCGAGCACGCCGAAGCCGGACCCGTCGAAGCCCGTCACCCCTCAGCCGACGAAGCCGCCCGTCACCCCGCCGGCGACCGCGAAGGTCGTGACGCTCAAGGACGCCGGCACCGGCACGCTGACGGCCCCCGCCGGCGATGTCTTCGCCGGCCGTCCGACCGTCGAGGTGCGGGACGCGGCGGGCAAGCCCGCCGCCGGACTGACCGTGCGCTTCGAGATCATCGGCGCCACCGACGCGAACCTGGGCGGCGTGGCGAAGAGCGTGACCGTCCTGACCGGCCTCAACGGCCGGGCCGTCTCGCCGCCCGTCCGGGCCGGCGAGAAGACGGGCACCTTCACGGTCCGCGCCTCGGTCGTGGGCCAGCAGGCGGCACCCGTCTCGTTCACCGCGACCGTCACCGAGCGCCGGGCCGACACCCTGGTCCGCGTCGACACCACCGAGCTGACGGCCACTACCGGCGGCCGGTTCGCCGACCGGATCCTCGTGAAGGCCACCCTCGACGGCGCCATCGCCTCCTCGGTCGGCCTGACCGCCACCATGATCAACTCGGCGGCGGACCCGCAGCAGAACTCCAAGGGCCCGTACTTCAAGGACGCCGTCGGCAACCCGCTGCGGACCCTCACGGGCCTGAAGACGGACGCCTTCGGACTGCTCACCCTCCCGGACATCTACGCCGACGACCAGTCCGGCACCTTCCTGCTCCGGCTCACCACGCCCGGCGGCGGCAGCGTGACCATCGAGCTGAACGTCACCGCCCCGGCCCCGGAACCCGAGCCGACGCCGACCCCTACCCCGGCCGCCTCGTCGACCGCCACCCCGACCGCCTCGCCCACCCCCTGAGCGCCCTCCGGCCTGAGCGCCCTCCCGGCCCGAGCGCCCTCCGGCCTGAGCGCCCTCCGGCCTGAGCGTCCTCCCGGCTTGAGTGACGTCCTGGCCTGAGCGACCTCCCGGTCCGAACACCGGCCGGAGGCCCCGGCCGGTGCCGCGCCGCCGATCCGCCGCCCCCTCGTCCGCCCGGACGGGCGGGCGGCGCTCTGCGTTCTGAGTGCAACGTGTTCTCATCTCGTGCCCGCGTTGCTACGGTGCCCCCGCCCTGACGCCGCATCAGATCGAACACCGGGAGGCCGACCATGCGCGCCCTCGTAGCCGCCGCCATCGGGCTGGTCCCAGTGCTCCTCGTCGTCCTCCTCGTCTCCGTGGTCGACCTGCCGCCCGACGGGCCCACCTCGCCCAAGCCCCTCCTCACCGCCGACCCCGGCCCCAAGAAGTAGGAGGAGCCCCGCCGATGCGCCGCCGAGCCAGCCTCGTCCTGCTCTCGTTCGCCGTCTTCTTCGCCGCGATGGCCCCCACCCTCCGCTGGTACGTCTTTCCCCGCGTGGCCAAGATCCCGCCGAACCAGTACCAGGAGATCGTCCTGGAGGCGAAGCCCGCCACCCTCGTCGACTACTCGACCCTCACCGCCAAGAAGGTCGAGAAGCTCACGATCATCCAGACCCTCAAGGGCAACGTGGAGGAGTCGAAGCGGATCGAGCGTTCCGCCGGCCGCGACGTCGTCGTCTGGGACGCCCTCACCTACATCACCGGCCCCGACGGCAAGATGGTCTCCCAGATCCCCGAGCGCTACGTCTTCGACGCCCACACCCAGGACCCGGTCAACGCCACCGGCGCCACGGTCGACGGCGACCCGGTCCGGCGCGAGGGCATCGAGTTCAAGTGGCCCTTCCTCACCGAGAAGCGGGACTACCAGTACTTCGACGCCCGCTCCCGCACCACCTCCCCCATCCACTACAAGGGCACCCGCACCTTCCGCGGCATGGAGGTCTACTACTTCGAGCAGACCATCCCGTGGCAGAAGGTCCCCATGCCCAAGACGATGCCGGTCAAGGGCATCACCCCCGAGGTGATCAGCCAGTCGGGCATGTCCATCTGGTACACCACCAAGCGGATGTTCTGGGTCGACCCCGTCACCGGCGCCCCGGTCAACGGCGAGGAGATCCACGAGGAGGAGCTCCGCAACGACAAGACCGACTGGAAGGTCACCGCCTTCTCCGGCCATGTGAAGATGCGCGAGGACTACATCAGGGACACCGTCGAACTCGTCCAGTCCAACCGGACGATCATCCTGCTCGTCACCTCCTATCTGCCCTGGACCTTCGTCACCCTGTCCCTCCTCCTGCTCGCCCTCTCGCTCTGGCTGGAGGCCCGCGCCCGGCGCCCCGCCCCGGACGGCCCCGCTACCGCTCCCTCCTGAGCCGCGCGCTGGTGTGCCGCGTCGGCTCCGCGCCGACCGGATCCTCCGGCCACGGATGCTTGGGATAGCGCCCGCGCAGCTCCGCCCGCACCGCCCGGTATCCCTCCCGCCAGAACGAGGCCAGATCGGCCGTGACGGCCGCGGGCCGTCCGGCGGGGGAGAGGAGATGGACCACCACCGGCGTCCCGGCCGCCACCCTCGGCGTCTCGGCGAGCCCGAACATCTCCTGCAACTTCACCGCGAGGACCGGCTGTTCGCCGCCGTAGTCCACCCGGATCCGCGAGCCGCTCGGCACCTCGATCCGCTCGGGCGCCAGCTCGTCGAGCCGGCCGGCCTCGCCCGTCGCCCAGGGCAGCAACCGTCCCAGTGCCTGCCCCGCGTCGATCCGGCCGAGATCCGCCCGGCGCCGGGCCCGCGACAGCTCGGGCTCCAGCCACTCCTCGGCCCGGTCGAGCAGAGCCTCCTCCGAGACCTCGGGCCACGGGTCCCCCAGCACCCGGTGGAGAAAGCCGAGCCGCCGTCTCAGCTCCTGCGACTCGCGGCTCCACCGCAACAGCCCGAGCCCCTCACGCCGCAGCCCGTCCAGCAGCGCCGCCCGTACGAGCCCGGGGTCGGCGGAGTCCCTGAGCGGACGGTCGGCCAGCTCCACGGCGCCCAGCCGGGACACCGACCGGGCGACCACGTCCCCGTCCTCCCAGTGGACCTCCTCCCCGGACGCCAGCAGATGCCCGGCGGCCGCCCGCGCCATGGACTCGTCCACCACCGCCGCCAACCGCACCCGCGCCGTGGCGCTCCGTGCGGTCCGGTCCGCGACGGCGACGGCCAGCCATGGCGCGCTCCCGAGCCGCGAGCCCTCGGCGAGCTCGGCGCCCGTCCCCGACACCATCAGGAACCCGCTGCCTTCACGCGCCCTGGCCACCCGCTCGGGAAACGCGTACGCCGTCACAAGCCCGGCCACGGCGTCCTCCCCACCCGGCGCCGGCGCACCGCTGCCATCCCGGCTCCCGGCACCCTTCCCCGCCCGGTCTCCGGGACCCGCCTCGCCCACCGACCGTTCCAGGCGCCGGGCCTCCGCCTTCCAGCGTGCCCCGTAGCCGTCGGCACCCCGCCGGGCAGCCCGCCAGGCCGCCGCCAGGTCGTCCCCGTACTCCCGGGGCGGCTCCTCGCTCAGCAGCGCGACCACCTCGGCCGCCCGCCGCGCCCCGACCGCGGGCGCGCTGTCCAGAAGGGCACGGGCCAGCCGGGGGTGCACCCCGAGCCGGGACATCCGTAGCCCCCGCTCCGTCGCCCGGCCCTGCTCGTCGACCGCGCCGATCGCCGTCAGTACGGAACGGGCCGCCGCCATCGCCCCGGCCGGTGGCGTGTCGAGGAGCGCGAGGCCCTTCGCCGAGGGGTCGCCCCAGCACGCAGCCCGCAGGGCGAACGAGGCCAGGTCGGCGATCTCGATCTCGGGGGAGGGGAAGCGGGCCCGGCTTCCGTCCTCCGCCTCCGCCCAGCAGCGGTAGACGACACCGAACGCCTCCCGTCCGGAGCGGCCCGAGCGCTGGGTCGAGCCCGCGAGCGACACCGGAACCGTCGCCAGCGAGCCCAGGCCCCGGGCGTGGTCCATCCGCGGCTCCCTGGCCAGGCCCGAGTCCACGACGATCCGCACCCCCGGCACCGTCAGGCTCGACTCCGCCACGGACGTCGAGAGGATCACCCTGCGCCGCCCGCCCGGCTCCGCCCCCTTCAGCACCGCGTCCTGCACCGCCGCCGGGGCCCGCCCGTGCAGCTGGAGCACGTCCGCGTCGAGGTCGGCCAGCAGCCCCGCCGTCCGCGCGATCTCACCCGTACCGGGCAGGAAGCAGAGGACGTCGCCCTCGTACGCCTCGCAGGCGAGCCGGACCGTCGCCGCCACATGCCGCTGGAAGGCGGGATCCACCCAGGTGCCATGGGCGGGCCTGATGCCGGCGGGTGGTGCGGCGAAGCGGACGAGGTACCCGTGCACGTCGCCCTTCCCCCACACGATCGGCGCCGGACCCGTGCCGTCAAGCACCGTGAGGAGCTGTGACCACGCCTCGGCGTCGCTCGTGGCGGACGCGGCGATCAGCTTCAGCTCCGGCCGCAGCGTCGCCCGGACGTCCACCAGGAACGCCATCGCCGTGTCCGCGTCGAGATGACGCTCGTGGCACTCGTCCAGCAGCACCACATCGACGCCCGCCAGCTCGGGATCGCGCTGGAGCCGCTGGAGGAGTACGCCCGTCGTGACCACCTCGACGCGGGTCGCGGGGCCGGTCCGGCGCTCGCCGCGGACCGAGAAGCCGACTGCCTCGCCGACCTCCTCGCCCAGCAGCCACGCCATCCGCCGGGCGGCCGCCCGCACCGCCATCCGGCGCGGCTCGGCCACCAGCACCCGCCGCCGCGGTCCGTCCCCTATGAGCCCCGCGAGCGCCAGCGGCACGAGCGTGGTCTTGCCGCTGCCGGGAGGCGCGTACAGCACCGCCGTACCGCGCTCCTCGAGCGCGGTCAGCAACTCGGGGACGGCATGGCGGACGGGGAGACGGTCGAGTGCGTCGTTTCGGATCACGCACTCAGTTTCGTACGTCGTCGCCGACGGCGGGCCCGGCTGTCCACAGGTCCTGTCCTCTTATACGACGAAAGCGTTGACTGTGACTGAAGCGTCGACCTGCGACTGAAGCGTCGACCTGCGACTGAAGCCGCGCGCCGGGCCCGTCGACCTGTGACAGCCGCGTCAGTCCCGCTCGCACACGAAGATCGCCGTGCCCGGAATCAGGTTCCCCCGCAGCGGGGACCAGCCGCCCCACTCCTGGCTGTTCCACTCCGGCCACTCCGGCTCCACGAGATCCACCAGCCGGAACCCGCCGACCACCACGTCCCGGACCCGGTCCCCGATCGTCCGGTGGTGCTCGACATAGACGGCGCGTCCCTGCTCGTCCTGCTCGACATAGGGAGTGCGGTCGAAATAGGAGGCCGCGACCGACAGCCCCTCCGGGCCCGGCTCGTCGGGGAAGGCCCAGCGGATCGGGTGCGTCACCGAGAACACCCACCGGCCGCCCGGCCGCAGCACCCGGCGCACCTCGCGGAACACCTTCACCGGGTCCGCCACGAACGGCACCGCGCCGTACGCCGAGCAGGCCAGGTCGAAGGAGCCGTCGAGGAACGGCAGCGCGCCCGCGTCCGCCTCGACCAGCGGCACGTCCTCGCCGATCCGCAGGGCGTGCTGGAGCTGGCGGTGCGAGAGGTCGAGCGCCACCGGCCGCGCGCCCTGGGCGGCCAGCCAGCGCGAGCACTGCGCCGCCCCCGCGCCGATCTCCAGGACGTCGAGCCCCTTCAGCGCGTCGGCCGGCCCGAGCAGCCCCGCCTCGGCCTCGTCGAGCCCCTCCGGACCCCAGACGAACCTGTCGTCTCCCAGGAAGGCCCCGTGCTCGCTCTGGTACTCGTCGGCGTTCCGGTCCCACCAGCCCCGACTCGCCCGGCTGCTCTCCGCGTCCCCGGTCTCACGGCGGGTCGCCTCCGCCTCGTCCTCTTCGCCCACGGGTCCGTCTTCGTGTTCGTACTCTTGGTTCATCTCGCCCGTCGATGTAGTTTGCGCACAGCGCCGCTGCGCGTCCCCCGCAGCCATGACGGCCTGGGGAGAGTTGAGTTGTGCCGGGTATGTGGCGATCCGCCCCGCGTGCGCGCTTCGCGCATTGACCCTGTCCGGCTGCCCCCGTATGCTAAAGGTTGCGCTGCGGGCCTGCGCGCCTCAGACGGAGCAGGTCGCGCTCGCACGGATGCATGTCCCCTCGGTTCTCGAGGCGCCCCCCCGTTCGTCGGGAATGGCGCTTCATTGGCTGTCCGGCTTCTTCGGTGCGATACGGGTTCACGGCGTAGCAGTACCTACGACTTTCTGTCCGTAACCGGAGCCCTTTCCCACATGACGAGCAGCACCGAGACCACCGCCACCAGCACCACCCCGCAGGTTGCGGTCAACGACATCGGTAACGAGGAAGCCTTCCTCGCCGCGATCGACGAGACGATCAAGTACTTCAACGACGGCGACATCGTCGACGGCGTCATCGTGAAGGTCGACCGGGACGAGGTCCTGCTCGACATCGGTTACAAGACCGAAGGCGTGATCCCGAGCCGCGAGCTCTCGATCAAGCACGACGTCGACCCGAACGAGGTCGTCAAGGTCGGCGACGAGATCGAGGCCCTGGTTCTCCAGAAGGAGGACAAGGAAGGCCGCCTCATCCTGTCCAAGAAGCGCGCTCAGTACGAGCGTGCCTGGGGCACGATCGAGAAGATCAAGGAAGAAGACGGCATCGTCACCGGTACCGTCATCGAGGTCGTCAAGGGTGGTCTCATCCTCGACATCGGCCTCCGTGGCTTCCTGCCGGCCTCTCTCGTCGAGATGCGTCGTGTCCGCGACCTCCAGCCCTACGTGGGCAAGGAGCTCGAGGCGAAGATCATCGAGCTGGACAAGAACCGCAACAACGTGGTCCTGTCCCGCCGCGCCTGGCTCGAGCAGACCCAGTCCGAGGTTCGCCAGACCTTCCTCACGACCCTCCAGAAGGGTCAGGTCCGCTCCGGCGTCGTCTCCTCGATCGTCAACTTCGGTGCCTTTGTGGACCTGGGTGGCGTCGACGGTCTCGTGCACGTCTCCGAGCTGTCCTGGAAGCACATCGACCACCCGTCCGAGGTTGTCGAGGTCGGCCAGGAGGTCACCGTCGAGGTTCTCGACGTGGACATGGACCGCGAGCGTGTCTCCCTGTCGCTGAAGGCGACGCAGGAGGACCCGTGGCAGCAGTTCGCCCGTACGCACCAGATCGGTCAGGTCGTCCCGGGTAAGGTCACCAAGCTGGTTCCGTTCGGTGCGTTCGTCCGCGTGGACGAGGGCATCGAGGGTCTGGTCCACATCTCCGAGCTGGCCGAGCGCCACGTGGAGATCCCGGAGCAGGTCGTCCAGGTCAACGACGAGATTTTCGTCAAGGTCATCGACATCGACCTCGAGCGTCGCCGGATCTCGCTGTCCCTGAAGCAGGCCAACGAGTCCTTCGGTGCCGACCCGGCGTCGGTCGAGTTCGACCCGACCCTGTACGGCATGGCCGCGTCCTACGACGACCAGGGGAACTACATCTACCCCGAGGGCTTCGACCCCGAGACCAACGACTGGCTCGAGGGCTACGAGACCCAGCGCGAGGCCTGGGAGACCCAGTACGCCGAGGCGCAGCAGCGCTTCGAGCAGCACCAGGCTCAGGTCATCAAGTCCCGCGAGGCCGACGAGGCCGCCGCTGCCGAGGGTGGCGCCGCCGCTCCGGCCGGTGCCCCGGCGGGCGTCTCGGGTGGTTCGTACTCCTCGGAGTCGGACGACAACTCCGGCGCCCTGGCGTCGGACGAGGCCCTGGCTGCCCTGCGCGAGAAGCTGGCCGGCGGCCAGAGCTGAAGCTCTGCCCCTAGGCTCTAGCTAGCCAACGATCGAGGCCCGTTCCCCTCCGGGGGAGCGGGCCTCAGTCGTTTCCGGAGCGAGCTCCCGATGCGGCGCGGCGAGCGCCCCGGGTATGTGCGGGGCGCGTGCTCGGGCGCTGACACTCCGCGCACGAAATCCGGGGCACGGGGAATGCTCATGCCCCGGCAGGCGTTCTTTCGTAGGAACGCGAGGAGGAGCGGTAATCGTGCTTGATCCCCAGGATTTGTACGAATGGGACCAGAAGGGCCTGGCCGTGGTGGACGTGGCCCTGGCGCAGGAGTCGGCCGGGCTGGTCATGCTCTACCACTTCGACGGCTACATCGACGCGGGTGAGACAGGCGAGCAGATCGTCGACGGTCTGCTGGACACGCTGCCCCACCAGGTGGTGGCCCGCTTCGACCATGACCGGCTCGTGGACTACCGGGCCCGCCGTCCGCTGCTCACGTTCCGGCGCGACCGCTGGACGGCGTATGAAACACCCGCCATCGAGGTCAGGCTCGTCCAGGACGCGACCGGCGCGCCCTTCCTGCTGCTGTCCGGCCCCGAGCCGGACGTCGAGTGGGAGCGCTTCGCCGCCGCCGTCCGCCAGATCGTGGAGCGGCTCGGCGTCCGCCTCTCGGTGAACTTCCACGGCATCCCCATGGGCGTCCCGCACACCCGGCCCGTCGGCATCACCCCGCACGGCAATCGCACGGACCTCATGCCCGGCCACAAGAGCCCCTTCGACGAGGCCCAGGTGCCGGGCAGCGCCGAATCGCTCGTCGAGTTCCGGCTCACCGAGTACGGCCACGACACCCTCGGAGTCGCCGCGCACGTCCCGCACTACGTCGCCCGCTCCTCGTACCCCGACGCCGCGCTGACCGCCCTGGAGGCGATCACCGCCGCCACCGGCCTCGTCCTGCCCGGCGTCGCGCACACGCTGCGGACGGAGGCCCGGCGGACCCAGACCGAGATCGAGCGCCAGATCGGCGAGGGCGACGACGAGCTGACGGCCCTGGTCCAGGGCCTTGAGCACCAGTACGACGCGATGGCCGGCGCCGAGACCCGCGGCAGCCTCGTCGCGGAGCCCGTCGACCTGCCGTCGGCGGACGAACTGGGCCGCGAGTTCGAGCGCTTCCTCGCCGAGCGGGAGGGCGACGCGTAAGGGACCGACAGTGGGTCCTAAGCTGCCGCTCATGCTGAAGGTGGGCCTGACCGGCGGTATCGGCGCCGGCAAGAGTGAAGTGTCGCGGCTGCTCGTCTCGTACGGGGCCGTGCTGATCGACGCCGACAAGATCGCGCGCGAGGTCGTCGAGCCCGGGACGCCCGGGCTCGCGGCCGTCGTGGCGGCGTTCGGGCCGGAGATCCTGACCGAGCAGGGCACCCTGGACCGGCCGAAGCTCGGCTCCGTTGTGTTCGCCGACGCCGACCGCCTGGCCACCCTGAACCGGATCGTCCACCCCCTCGTCGGTGCCCGCTCCGCCGAGCTGGAGAGCGCGGCCGGCCCCGACGACGTCGTCGTCCACGACGTCCCCCTCCTCACCGAGAACGCCCTCGCCCCGCTCTACGACCTGGTCGTCGTCGTGGACGCGTCCCCCGAGACGCAGCTCGACCGGCTGGTACGGCTGCGGGGCATGGCGGAGTCCGAGGCGCGCGCCCGGATGGCCGCCCAGGCCACGCGTGAGCAGCGGCGGGCGATCGCGGACCTCGTCATCGACAACGACGGTCCGCTGGACGCGCTGGAACCCCAGGTGCGGAAGGTCTGGGACGAGCTGACCCGGCGGGCCGCCGAAGGGACCCGGTAGCAGGCCGCCGAAGGGACGCGGGGGAAGCCACCGGAACCGGGGGAAAGCCGCGGGGTCCGCGCCGATCGGTCACGGCCCCGGCTGGGTAGGAATCGCGGGTGCGGCGGTCGGATCACCGGGTCACCGGGACCGGCCGGCCGTGTCGGTCGTGCCGGGTCGCACCGGTCGTGCGCCGGCGCGGAATAGCCCTGCCGCACTCGATGTTGAACCGCCGGAGCAAGGGAAGGATGCCACCGTGGCCGAGAGGAACCCCGAGACCCACGTCATCGACTTCCGCGCCGCCGAGCATCTGCTGGCCGCGCGGGACCCTCGTGGTGCCGTGAAACTGCTCGACTCGGTGATCGCCGCCCACCCCGAGAACACCGCGGCCCGTCTGCTGCGCGCCCGCGCCTTCTTCGCCGCCGCCCAACTGCGCCCCGCCGAGCTCGAGTTCGAGCTGGTTCTGGAGCGCGAGCCGGACAACGCGTTCGCGCACTTCGCCCTGGCCCGTACGTTCCAGCGCTCGGGCCGGCCCGGCCCGGCCACCCGGCACTTCCGGCTCGCCGCCGCGCTCGACCCCAAGCCCGAGTACCTCCAGGCGGCCCGCTTCGGCGCGGAGGACTGACCGGGGGTTCCAGGGGGCTGGGCGGGGTTCGGCGCCGGGGCGTCTCAGCGGCGGCGCGGGCCGCCGTGGTCGGGTTCGTACGGCGGGATGTCCCGGCCGGGCTGCCAGTGCGGCCCCTGGTGGATGTGACGCAGCACCATCGACATGTCGACAGCCGCCACGACGAAGAGCACCCCGCAGGCCGTCGCCCATCCAACACTGCCGACCAGGGCGAATACGGTCGTGCCGAAGGCGGCCCAGAGCAGACCCCACAGGCTCAGCCAGAACCGCATCCGCAGGGGACTGCGCGCGGTCGCCGGCTCACTCCCAGTACGCATGACGGTCGCATCTCCTACTGAGGGTCTACCCCCGAAGCGCACAGGCGAACGTCACTCGAACGAGGGGTGTAGGGGGCTTCGGAGCGGTGGCGGGAACGGCCGTCCGGGCCGCTTCGTTCTTCCGGGCATGAGCGTACGGATGCGTGAGGGACATCAAGGGACAGGGCCCGGAGCCATCACCCCGGACGGCTGCGCCGTCGATGTGTATCGGCGCCTGGGGGTCGGGAACGAGCCCGATGTGATCGAGGCCGCCGTGCCGCCGGGCGCCTCGCTGCTCGAACTGGGCTGCGGGGCGGGGCGGGTGACGGGGCCTCTGGTCGAGCGGGGCTTCGCCGTGACGGCGGTGGACGAGTCGGCGGAGATGCTCGAAGCGGTACGGGAGCGTGTGCCGGGCGCGGAGACGATGCACAGCCCGATCGAATCGCTGGACCTGGCACGGCGGTTCGATGTGGTGATGCTCGCCTCGTACCTGGTGCACACGGCCGAACACAGCGAACGGCAGGCGCTTCTGGAGACCTGCAGACGCCATGTGCGGGACGGCGGCAGTGTCCTGATCCAGCGTGAGGGCGAAGGGTGGCACGAGCAGGTGCCGCGCGAACGCCAGGACCCGAGCGGCTGCACGGTACGGATCGTATCGGCGGACCCGGTCGGCGACGGCGTCAACTCGGTCGTCGCCGAGTACGTCTTCCCCGACCTGCGCTGGACCCAGACGTTCCGGTCGCGGCCCCTGAGCAGGGAGGACTTCGAGCGGTACCTGGGCGAGGCGGGGCTCGTGGTGGACGCCTACCTGACGGACGACGGCACGTGGGTGAGGGCCCGTCCCATGCCCTCCTGACGTCCTTCTGAAGAAGATCGAGTCGGGCGCCGGAACAGCGATGAGTTTCCGGTGCCCGGCCCGTCTACCCCTGTGAAAGCGAACGCAACGCCGACACAGGGGGCACCCATGAGCACCGACATCGCCAGCACCGCCACCACGTCCAGCGCCGCCACTTCCACCAGCGCGGCCGCCACCTCCGCCGCCGTCACGGCCGCCGGGCGGACCGGCAGCCGGCTGAGCCGCCGCGGCGACATCTCCGTGCGCGTCCTGCAGGTCCTGCTCGCGCTCGCCTTCGCGATCCCGAGCGCCGGGCCGAAGCTGGTCGGACACTGGTCGGCCGCGGAGACCTTCGACCGGATCGGCTGGGGCGACTGGCTGATGTACGCGGTCGGCGCCCTGGAGCTGGCCGGCGCCGTCGCGCTGCTGATCCCCGTCCTGTCCAGCGCCGCGGCGACCGGCCTCGTCGGCCTGATGATCGGGGCCCTCGTCACCCAGCTCGCCGTCTTCGACGGTCAGTACGCCCTGACGCCGGTCGTCTTCGCCGTGCCGCTCGTCGTGATCGCCTGGACCCGCCGCCACCACAACCAGGAGCTGATCGCGCTGGTCCTGCGGCGCCGGGGCTGAGGCGGCGGCCCGCCGCGGCTAGTGGACGATGCTGTAGCTGCGCCAGGGGAGGGTGTCCGGCGCGATCGTGTTGGCCGAGTTGCTGGCGACGTACGTGTTCTCCTTGCCCTTGCAGTCCCGGGTCCGGTACATCCGCAGGTCGACCATGCTTCGGTTCTCGATCTTCGTCACGCCGGCCGGCGCGAGCCGGTGGCAGCCCTTGACGGACGGGCTCGTCACGGTGATCACGACCTCGCGCTCGGTCTCGTACGTGATCGTTCCCACCGCGGAGCGGCCGAGGCCGGAACAGCCCGCGACGACGAGCGTCAGGAGCGCGGCCCCGGCGGCGGTGCCGAGACGCCGGTGAACGGACATGGCGGATCCTCGTCTGTCGGGCGAAGGCGGCAGAAGCCCTGTTCCCCGTCACCCTGCCGCCTGCGGACCGGGCTGTCATCCGCTGCTGGGCCGCCCGGGCGAAGCGGTGCGAAGGCCCATTGTCAGACCCCACCCGTAAGGTCGGAGATCCAGTCGGAATCCGTCGTGGAACGGGAGGTGAGCAGGGCCCATGACCCCGCACAGTCTGCAGACCTGCGCCGCCGTCTTCCTCCCCGCCTCGCTGCCCCGGGACGGGCGGGTCGCCTTCTGGTCCCCCGACGGCGGCACGCCGCCGGTGCCCCCGCACGGCACCGGGAGCGACGGCACGCACGGCGACGGCACGCACGGTGACGGGACCCGGGACGCGGGCCCGCCGGGTGCCGGGCCCGCGGATGTGGGGCTGACCGAGCTCACCGTCGTACGGCCGCACGGAGCGGGGGTCCGCAGCCGCACGGTCCCCGCCGTGGTCCTCGGCGTCGCGGAGGCGCTCCCGCACCTCGTCGCCGCCCGCCACCAGCCGGGCGCGCACCCCGCGACCGCCTGCTGGGGCGCCGCCGCCCTGCATGCCCTGCACCTCGCCGCGAGGGGCAGGCTCCTGCCGGGGCTCACCGCCGACGACCTCGACGCCTGGCGGGCGGGGCCGCTCGACGCCGACGACATCGCGCATCTGCGGGCCGTCGCCGCCGCTATGCCCCCCGAAGCCCACGCGGTGGCCGTCCCCGGCCGCACCCCGCTCCAGCTGCCCGAGCCGGAGGCGCTGGTACGGGCCTTCCTCGACGCGGTCGCCGACACCCTGCCCCGTACGCCCGCCGCCGCCCACGCGGCCGGGGCGCCCTTCGCCGCACGGGCCGCGCAGCACCTGCCCCGCGCGCGTGCCTGGGCGGCCGAGGCGGCGGCCGGTATGGACGCCGGGGTCCGGGTCTCGCTCCGCCTCGACCTCGCCGGGTACGAGCTCTTCGACATCGCCGAGGAGGGCGGGGACGAGCGGCAGGCCGCCGCGGCCCTCCTCCAGGTCCACAGCCTCGCAGACCCCACCCTCGTCATCGACGCCGCCGGACTCTGGGCGGGCGACGGCGACGAGCTCTTCGGACCACGGGCCAGGATCGACGCCGTCCTCGCGCTGCGCCGCGCCGCCCGCGTCTGGCCGCCGCTCGGCAGGCTCCTGGAGCGGGACGTCCCCGGTGTCCTGGCCCTCACCGAGGACGAGCTGTACGAGCTGCTCGGCCCCGCCGCCGCCCGGCTCGCCGACGCTGGGGTGGCCGTCCACTGGCCCCGCGAACTGGCCCGCTCGCTCAGCGCCTCCGCCGTCGTACGGCCGCCCGTCTCCGCACCGGGCTCCGCCACCGACGGCACGGCGTTCTTCGACAGCGAGGAACTGCTCCGTTTCAACTGGCAGCTGGCTCTCGACGGCGACCCGCTCACCGAGCGGGAGATGGACGCGCTCGCCGAGTCCCACCGGCCCATCGTGCGGCTCCGGGACCAGTGGGTGGTCGTCGACCCCGACCTGGTCCGTAAGGCCCGCAAGCGCGAACTCGGCCTGCTGGAACCGGTCGACGCGCTCGCCGTCGCCCTCAGCGGCACCGCCGAGGTGGACGGCGAGACCGTCCGCGCCGTCCCCGTCGGCGCCCTTGCGGCGCTCCGGGACCGGCTCGTCGCTGGGCCCGAGCAGGTCGAGGCGCCCGCCGGACTCGACGCCACCCTGCGCGACTACCAGCTGCGCGGACTGGCCTGGCTCGATCTGATGACCTCCCTCGGACTCGGCGGCTGCCTCGCCGACGACATGGGCCTCGGCAAGACCGTCACGCTCATCGCCCTGCATCTGCGCCGAGCCCGCCGCGCGCCCACCCTGGTCGTCTGCCCCGCCTCCCTGCTGGGCAACTGGCAGCGGGAGATCCAGCGCTTCGCCCCCGGGGTCCCCGTGCGCCGCTTCCACGGCGCCGACCGCTCCCTCGAAGGACTCGCCCCGGAATCCGGCCTGGCCGGCTTCGTCCTCACCACCTACGGCACGCTCCGCACCAGTGCCCCGCATCTCGCCGAACAGGAATGGGGGATGGTCGTCGCCGACGAGGCGCAGCACGTCAAGAACCCCTTCTCCGCGACGGCCAAGGCGCTGCGCACGATCCCCACGGCGGCGCGCGTCGCCCTCACCGGTACCCCCGTGGAGAACAACCTCTCCGAGCTGTGGGCCCTGCTCGACTGGACCACCCCCGGTCTCCTCGGCCCCCTCAAGGCCTTCCGCTCCCGCCACGCGCGCGCCGTCGAGAACAGCGAGGAGATCGACAACGAGGAGGCCGTCGAGCGCCTCGCCCGCCTGGTCAGGCCGTTCCTGCTGCGCCGCCGCAAGTCCGACCCCGGGATCGTCCCCGAACTGCCGCCGAAGACCGAGTCCGACCACCCGGTGGCCCTCACCCGCGAACAGGCCTCGCTCTACGAGGCGGTGGTACGGGAGACCATGGCGCAGATCGAGGGCGCGGAGGGCATCGCGCGCCGCGGACTCGTCATGAAGCTGCTGACCTCGCTCAAGCAGGTCTGCAACCATCCCGCGCAGTACCTCAAGGAGCAGACGGCCAAGGGCGGCGGCACGGCCAGGCTCGCCGGCCGCTCCGGCAAACTCGCCCTCCTCGACGAACTCCTCGACACCATCCTGGCCGAGGGCGGCTCCGTGCTCGTCTTCACCCAGTACGTCGCCATGGCCCGGCTGCTCGCCGACCACCTGGCCGCCCGCGCGATCCCGGCCCAACTGCTCCACGGCGGGACCCCCGTGGCCGAGCGCGAGCGGATGGTCGACCGCTTCCAGTCCGGAGACGTACCGGTCTTCCTGCTGTCGCTCAAAGCCGCGGGCACCGGTCTCAACCTCACCCGGGCCGGCCATGTCGTCCACTTCGACCGCTGGTGGAACCCGGCCGTCGAGGAACAGGCCACCGACCGGGCCTACCGCATCGGCCAGACCCAGCCCGTCCAGGTCCACCGGCTGATCGCCGAAGGCACGGTGGAGGACACCATCGCCGAGATGCTGCGCGCCAAGCGCGCCCTGGCCGACGCCGTCCTCGGCTCCGGGGAGGCGGCCCTGACCGAACTCACCGACCGCGAGCTGGCCGACCTGGTGTCCCTGAGGAGGCCGTGATGAACCGCCGCTCCGACTCCTCGCCCCGATCGAGCCCGTCGCCGCGCCCGAACCCCTCGCCACGCGCCGCCGCCCGCCGGCCGGGGCCCGGGAGGTTCGCGGGCCCCCGTCACGACGACCTGCGCCGCACGTTCCCCGCCCTCGCCCCGCGCGAGGCGCCCGACGGCCGCTTCGCCGCCACCTGGTGGGGCAACGCCTGGGTGGAGGCCCTGGAGGACACCGCCCTCGACCCGGCGCGACTGGCCCGGGGCAAGGCGTACGCCGGGCGCGGGCACGTCGACGCGATCACCGTCACCCCCGGCCGCGTCATCGCCTACGTCCACGGCACCAGGCCCCGCCCGTACCGCACCGAGATCCGCCTGCGGACGCTCGGCGACGACGGCTGGGAGCGGTTCCTCGACGAGGTCGCCGCCCGCCCCGACCACATCGCCGCCCTCCTCGACAAGGACGTCCCGCACGCCCTCGAAGCCGTCACCGGCCTGCTGCCCGCTCCCGGCGACCTCGTCCCCGACTGCTCCTGCCCGGACGACGGCTTCCCCTGCAAGCACGCCGCCGCCCTCTGCTACCAGTCGGCCCGGCTCCTCGACGAGGACCCGTTCGTCCTCTTCCTGATGAGGGGGCGTGGCGAGCAGGAGATCCTGGCCGCCCTCACCCACCGCAACGCGGCCCGCTCCGCCGCCGAGAAGACCGCCGCCGCGCCCCCGATGGCCATGGTTCCCGCCCGCACCGCCCTCGCCCCGGCGACGGGCCACGCCCTGCCGCCGCTGCCCCCGCCCCTCGCCCTGCCCGCCCAGCCCGGCCGCCCGCCCGTCTACCCGCCGGACCCGCACGCCCCCGACCCCCTCGCCCTGGACCTGCTCGCGACGGAGGCCGCCGCCCGCGCCCACGCGTTCCTGGCCACCGGCCACGACCCCGTCGCCGCGCTCACCCCCTGGCAGGACGCCGTCCGGCTGGCCGCCGCCCACCCCGGCTCCGGGCTCACCGCCTCCACCCGCGCGCTCTACCGCGACCTGGCCCACGCCCTCGACCGCACCCCCACCGACCTGGCCCGCGCCGTCGCCGCCTGGCGACAGGGCGGAATCGCCGGACTCGCCGTCCTCGAAGAGCCCTGGGACCCGCCCGCAGGCCCCTTCGACCGGGCCCGACCCGCCCTGCTCGCCTCCGACTTCCCGGCCTTCCGCCCCTGGCGCAACCGGCTGTCGACCCGGTCCCTGCAGCTCCGTTTCGGCCGCGACGGACTCTGGTACGGATATGAGTCGGACGCCGACCGTGAGGACTGGTGGCCCCGCGGCACACCCGACGCCGACCCCGTCGGGGCACTCACCGACCTGCTGGGCCGCTGACGGCTAGGCTGGCGATCCAGGGGCGACATCGACGACAACGTCGACAACGCCCGTACGAAGGGGGCCTGGTGGAAGCCGAGTTGGTGGCTCTGGCGACGGCGGGCGCGACCGCGCTCGTCCAGCAGATGGTCGGCGACGGCTGGGGAAGCGCCCGGACCCGTGTCGCCGCGTTCTTCGCCCGGCGCTTCGGCGCCGACGAGGAATCGGTCGGCGCGGAGTTGGAGATCGCGCGCGAGGAACTGCTCGACGCGGAGCGGAGCGACGACGAGCAGGCGGCGTCCGACGCGCGCGCCGAGGCCCTTGCCGAATGGCGGGCCCGGATGCGCCGCAGCCTCCGCGACGATCCCGAAGCCGCCGACGAACTGCGGCAGATCCTTGCCGAGTTGACCGGAGAAGGTGGTTCCGGGGCGCCGACCGTCAAGGTGTCCAACAACGTCAGCGCAGAGGTCCACCACGCCACGGTCGTCCAGGCCGGCACGATCGGCACCCTGAGCATCGGCGGCACCACAGGTGACCCCGGCGCCACCACCGGCCGCCTGACCGGGCTGCCCCCTGCCGGAAACCGCCCATGACCGAAGAGACGCGTAACAGCGTGGGGGGACAGGCACGGGTGGAGACGCTCGTCCAGGCCGGACGCATCGAGCATCTGCACCTCAACCCACCCGCGTTGTCCACGGCCTACACCCTGATGGCGGATCAGTTACCGCCCGAGTGCCGCTCCTTCGTCAACCGCGACGAGGAGCGGAGCCGACTGGCCGAGGCGCTCGCCCAGGAGGGCGCGACCCCCGCCCTGCGCCGCCCCTTCGTCGCCGTGATCAGCGGGGTCGGCGGCGTCGGCAAGACGACGCTCGGGACGCGGCTCGCGCGCGGACTGCGCGCGGATCACCCCGAGTACGAGGGCAACGTCCGCTACGTCGACCTGGACGACCACCGCACCGACGGCGGAGCGGACCTCTCCGAGGCCTACGCCGAGCTCCTGCGCGGATTCGGCCTCCGCCCCGACGAGCTGGAGCGCACCCTCGCCGCCCGCCGGAACCAGTACCGCGCCCTCACCCAGCACCGGCGCATGATCCTGGTGCTCGACAACGCCCGTACCGGTGCCGAGGTCGAAGCGCTGCTCCCCGCCTCCGGCGGCAGTGTCGTCCTCGCCATCGGCCGCCGCGCGCTGTACGAGATCCCGGGCGGCGCCGACCTCGAACTCCCGCTCGCGCCGCTCGCCGCACCGCACTCCCACACACTGCTGCGGACCATCGTGCGCGACGACCCCCGCCTCATCGAAGAGCCCGATGCCGCGGCCGAACTCGCCCGGCTCTGCCAGGGATTGCCCGCAGCGCTCGAAGTCGCCGCGCGATGGGTGCGGCGCCACGGCAGCCGCCCGCTCGGCCGGCTCGCCGACCGGCTGGCCAGGGAGTGGAAGGAGAACGGAGTGCCCGAGGTGGAAGCGGTCTGGAACGCAGCGTACGAGGACCTGAGCCCCCGGGCGGCCCGCCTCTACCGGCTGCTCGCCGTCCACCCCGGCCCGTACGTGGCACCCGACGCGGTCGTCGCGCTCCACGGCCCGGCCGGCGACGGCACCGAGGAGGCCCCGGAGACAGCGGAGACGGGAGAGGCGGCGGAGGCGGCGTACGACGCGCTCGACGAACTGACCGCGTCCGGACTGCTGCCCGCCGCCGGACACGGCGAACTCCACCGCATGCACGACCTGCTGCGGGACCACGCCGCCCGGCGGGCCCGGCGCGACGACCCGGACGGCACGGAGGCGGCGGCCGGCCGCGCCCGGGTGGTGCGCTGGTATCTGCGCCAGGCCCAGCGCGCCGACCTGCTCGGGGCCGGCCCGCGGCTGACCGTGGCGGAGCCGGCACCGGCCCTGCCCGGCGTACCGGACGTGGAATGGACCGGCGACAGAGGCGGGTCCGACGCCCTGCGGTGGCTGGAAGCCCGGCGGCACGCGCTCTTCGGCGCCGTACGGGACGCCTACCGGCACGGCCTGGACGCCGAGGCCTGGGCGCTCTGCGAGCCGCTGTGGACGCACTTCCTCGACCATCAGCACTACGCCGACGTGATCGACGCGTTCACGACGGGCCGGGACGCCGCACGGCGGGCGGAGCACACGGCCGCGCTCGTCCGGATGCGCTGCCAACTCGCCCGCCCGCTCTGGGAACTGGGCGAGCTGGACCAGGCCGCGGCCGAGGTGGACGCGGCCGTGACGGCCGCCGATACGCTCGGCGGCGGGTCCGACCTCGACCGCACACTCCGCGCGTCCGCACGGGAGTTCCGCGGCAAGGTCGCGACGATGCGCGGGGACTGGGCGGGCTCGATCCCCGATTTCCTGGCGGCGCGCCGCCTCCACGAGGAGATCCCCAACCCCTACGGGGCGATGCTCCAGACGTATCTGCTGGCCCGTTCGTACCGCGAGTCGGGCGAGTGGGACACCGCCCTCGCCCACGCCGAGCAGGCGCACGCCGCCGCCGACGGGCTGAAGCGGGCCCGGATGACGGCCCGGACGGGCCTGGAACGGGGCCGCGCCCTGCACGCCCTCGGCCGCCGCGAGGAGGCCGCCCCGCTCTACGAGGCGGCACTGAGCAGCGCCCGGGAACGGCACGCGGCCCGCGAGGAGACGGAGATCCTGGAGCTGATCGCCGCGCTCGCCGCCGAGTCGGACGACACGTAGGGGACGGCAAGCAGACCCCGGATCAGCGATCCCCGGTTCGGGGCGTGAGGCGTACGGCGTGCCGTGTCCCGCCGACGAGGACGTCGACGAGGGCGGTGCCGGTACGGCGGCCGGTGCTGCTCGTCGCCGACAGCCGGTCGTGCACGCCACTGAGCAGCGCCGTCGGATCCACCGCGGAGTCCGATTCCAGCCGCAGGTCGTACAGAGCCCCGTCGGCACGCCGGATCAGCCACCGTCCGGTCTCGGCCAGGGGAGCGGCGACGGTACGGGATCCCGGACACCGCTCCAGGACGCGCGCCGTCCACTCCTCCGCCGTCCACTCCTCCGCCGTCTCGCCGCCGTCGGGCGCCGACCTGCGGAAGAGGAGGGCCGCGCTCTCCTGGTGACGGCGGGCGGCGAGCTCCGCGTCGGCGGCCAGGTGGTGGATCTCGACATCGGCCCAGGCGGGATGCCGGGTGATCCGTACCGCCGTGCCCTCGTGACGGACGTCTACGGCGAAGGCGTACGGGGTCCGGGCGGCGCCCTCCGGGACGGGAAGCGGCGCCGGATCGGCGGGGTAGGGCGGCGGGGCGAGTCCGAGCAGCCGGTACACCTCGGTCCGCAGCAGCTCCAGGGCTTCGCCCTGGCGGGCGAACGCGGTCGCCGCGGTCGCCCGCAGCTCCCCGGGCCGATGGCCGGCCACGAGAGCGTCGAGGTCGGCCGCGCCGCCGAGGACCCCGGCCCGGCCGAGGAGTTCGGCCATCGGGCTGCCCGGGATCAGCTCGGCACCGCCGTCGCAGGCGGCGACGACCGGCTGGTCCAGGGCGGCGGCGTACAGCGCCGTCGAACCGTGGTCGGTGACGACGGCGTCGGCCGCGACGAGCAGCGCGCCCCACTCCTCGTACGGCCGGGACAGCACCAGGCCCGCGTCCAGTTCGGGGGCGAGGCTCTCCCGCAGGTCGTACGTGCCGTGCTCGCTGTGCGTGTTGGGGTGCAGGACGAGGGCGACCTGCCACTCGTCGTACGGGAGGTGTGCGGCGAGTTCGCGGACGAGCCCGGGCCGTCGTTCGGCGAGGGACTCCGGGCCCCAGGTGGAGACGACCACGACCAGCCGCCGCGTACCGGTCCCCAGCGCCGCCCGGTACCGGTCGCGGCGCCCGGCGGATTCGAGGATCCGGTCGAGCGTCGGGTCCCCGACGACCACGCCCCGCCCGGCCGCGGCCGGCGCGTCGGCGGCCAGCCGCTCGATCTGGCCGGGGTGGGCGAGCGCGTGGACATCCGCGAGCGGCCGTCCCTCGGGCAGGAGGAAGAGCCCGTCGAGGCCGGAGGCGGAGTCGGCGGTGCCTTCCTGGGGCAGGGCCTTGTTGTATCCGGCGCCGTGCGGCAGGAGCACGAGCGGGCCGCCGAGCGCGGACAGTTCGCCCTTGGGGCTGGCGGCGAGCACGAGGTCGTGCCGGCCCGCGCGGGCCTCGCTCCAGGGCACGGTCCGGGCGCCGGCCCGCTCTACGGCGGCGAGGGCGGCCAGGGCGTCGACGTCGAAGACGGAACCGGGGACGAGGACGAAGCGGCGTCTGATCCGCGCGTCACCGCGGAAGACCGGGGCGACGTCGAGGAGCCGGTGCAGCGCGGCGGCCGAGCGGGCCGCGAAGAGCACGGTCCGGTCCCGCCGGTCCTGCCGTTCCTCAGCACCGGGCGGCGCAACCCCGCTGCCCGCTGCCCGCTGCCCGCTGCCCGCTGCCCGCTGCCCGCTGCCCGCTGCCCGCTGCCCGCTGGGAAAGCTTTCATCCTACTTGATTTGGATATGCCGGACATGTCATTCGCCTCAACTGCCCTCGCGGTCGAGGACGGTTCTTCGGCACCCGGCGGCATGCGGGCGATCGTACGACAGCCGCTGCCCCGTCCGTTCGAGCTCAATCCCACTCGATGGAGTGAAACACGCCAACGGCCTGATCCAGCCTCGCCAGGGTCGCGTTAATTGCGGTACGGGCGGATGCCCGTGAACACCTCCGGAAGGCAGGAAGCCATGAGGCACATTCGCCGAAGTGGTCTGGCCACACTGATGGTCACGGGTGGCGCGCTGGCGCTGTCGGCGGGCGCCGCGCACGCCGACTCCGGTGCGCAGGGCGCCGCTGTCGGTTCGCCGGGCGTGGGCTCCGGCAACACGGTTCAGCTGCCGGTGCACGTCCCCGTCAACGTCTGCGGTAACACCGTCAACGTCGTCGGACTGCTCAACCCCGCCGTCGGCAACCGCTGCGCCAACACGAGCCCGTCCAAGGGGTACGGATCGGACGCTTCCGGTGGCGGCCGGACGCACAAGGACGAGCCGGCCACGCCGCGCAGCGGCGGTCACCCCGACGGCGGCTCGCACACCGGCTCCCACAGCGGCTCCCAGGGTGGCTCCTCCAACGGCGGCGGCGCGACCGCAGAGGGGCTCGCGAAGGGCTCGCCCGGCGTGCTCTCCGGTAACGGCATCCAGCTGCCGATCGACCTCCCCGTCAACGTGAGCGGCAACTCGGTCAACGTCGTCGGCATCGGCAACCCGGTCTTCGGCAACTCCGCCGTCAACGGCCCCGGCAAGCCCGAGGCGCCGGGCGAGGAGCCCAAGCCGACGGTGCCGCCCAAGACGCTGCCCCGCCCGGTCGAGGACGCGGAGACCCCGGCCGCCCCCGCCCCGGCGCCCGGCCCGCAGGGCGACTCGGTCGAGCTCGCCAGCACCGGCTCGGACCTGGTCGGCTACGCGGCCCCGGCCGGCGCGGCCCTGCTCCTCGGCGGCGCACTCGTCTACCGCCGGGCGCGCCGGATGGGCGCGCAGGTCTGAGGTACCCGCGGGGAGGCCCCAGGCGCAAGCCCGCCCCGTTTCTCACACAGGGCGCCAGGCCCGGAGCACCGCCTCGATGGCGGGTGCGACGTTCGTCCGGGCCTGGTGCCGGGGAACCCCGCGCATGAGGAGCGTGTCGTACTCGGTGTCGACATGCCGTACGGCGGCCCGAACCGCGGCCGTGACCGCACCCCGGTCGAGCGCCCGACCCGCCGCCGTACGCCCCACCCGGCCGCTGCCCTTGCGGGCGGCGTGGGACGCGATCTCCGCGGCGCGGTCCGCGGGAATGCGCGGGAAGAGCCGCATGATCTCGGCCTCAAGGGCCGCCGTGACCTCCGCGTCACGCTCCGCGCGCCGCGCCGCGTCCCGTTCCCGCCGCCGCGCCCGTGCCTCCGCGTCCGCCAGACAGGCCGCCTCGGCCCGGGCGAGCGCGGCCTCCTCGACGAGCAGGCCCTGACGTTCGTACCGGGTGCGGCGCCGGTTGTGCCGTACGACCACGGCCCACAGCGCGCTGCCCTCCCGCGCCCGCCGCGTCAGGGCGGTGTTCCCGCGCCGCAGGAACACCAGATGGCCCAGGTCCGCGCAGTCCAGACAGACCGGTGCGTTGAACTCGACGATCATCCGCTCCAGAGGCCCCTGGGAACACTCCGAACAGCGGCGGCGCTTGAGCGGTTCGACGACGACGGGCGCGACCAGGTCCACGGCCGCCTCCTCAGTGCACGCCGGCCGCGGCCGCACCCAGCAGCGTTCCCACCATGGCGATCAGGGCCGTATCCATGACCGGTTACTCCTCGGCGCGCTCAGGAAGGTCGACAAGTCGGGGTGATAATCGTTCGATTCATCGTCATCGGACCTCTAGGGTCTGTCGCGTGGCAACGAAACTCAATCAGATCATCGCAGTGGAGAAGGGCGTCAAGTCCAGGGCGCAGCAGGACCTGACGGCGGCCCACCACGGGCTGCAGAAGCCCGCGTTGCTGGCCGGGATCTCCCGGACGTACCAGCCGAAGGACGAGGAGGGCGAGCAGCTTCCGCCCGAGTCCACGCTGGTACAGGTGAAGGCCGAGGACGTGCTGCGGGACACCGCGCGGGCGTTGACGCGGCTCTTCGACGTGACCGCCACCAAGGACTGGGCCAACTGCGAGGCGCGCGCCGACGTCACCGTCGACGGGCGCGTGCTGGTGGGCCAGGTGCCCGTCGCGTACCTCCTGTTCCTGGAGAAGCAGCTGACGGACATCCACACCTTCGTCCGTAAGCTGCCCGTCCTCGACGCGGCCGAGTCCTGGACCCAGGACCCGTCGACCGACGCGTGGAAGACCGAGGTCGTCCGCACGGTCCGGACGAAGAAGGTGCCGCGCAACCACGTCAAGGCGGAGGCGACGGACAAGCACCCGGCGCAGGTCGAGGTGTACTACGAGGACGTGCCGGTCGGTTACTGGACCACCGTGAAGTTCTCCGGCGCGCTGCCGGCCCGGCGGGTGAACGAGCTTCTGGAGCGGGTGGAGAAGCTCCAGCAGGCGGTCAAGTACGCCCGCGAGGAGGCGAACAGCGCCGAGGTCACCGACCAGCGGGTCGGCGACGCCGTCTTCGGCTACCTCTTCGGGTAGCGGAGGAACCCATGAACTCCCCGGCCACAGCATGCGGTCGGGGTGCGCGAGGAGCGCAAAGCTGAAGCTGAGCCTTGTCGTGAATGCGCGGCCCTTCTGAGAAGGGTCGCGTTCAAACTCAGACTATTGCTCCAGATTCAGTATCCGCCGCTCATCGCCGGATCGACCGGGCCCGGGCCCTGGTGCGTCGAAATGCCAGTTCGAATCTGGTCCGCCGAGCTCGATCGGCGGTGGTCCAACGGCAGGACGCGACGCAATGACGACTGACCCGGGCTCTCAAGTGCGCCGGCGTGTGATGTGAGTGGCATCGAACAGGGTCCGGGGGCAGGCTACGCCCTCGGACCCGCTCCTTTTCGAGGCTGTTTCGCGGGGCCGGAGCCCGGACGGCCTACTGCCGGTAGCCGCTCAGGAAGCGGCCGATGCGGCTGATCGCCGCGTCGAGGTCGTCGGCGTACGGCAGGGTCAGGATGCGGAAGTGGTCCGGGCGGGGCCAGTTGAAGCCGGTGCCCTGCACGACCTGGATCTTCTCGCGCAGCAGCAGGTCGAGGACGAACTTCTCGTCGTCGTGGATCTTGTGCACCTTCGGGTCGAGGCGCGGGAAGGCGTAGAGCGCGCCCTTCGGCTTCACGCAGGAGACGCCGGGGATCTCGTTGAGCTTCTCCCACGCCTTGTCGCGCTGCTCGTGGAGCCTGCCACCGGGGGCGGTGAGCTCGTGGATCGACTGCCGGCCGCCGAGCGCGGCCTGGATGGCGTACTGGGCGGGGGCGTTCGGGCACAGGCGCATGGAGGCCAGCATGGTCAGGCCCTCCAGGTAGCTCTTCGCGTGCTGCTGCGGGCCGCTGACGACCAGCCAGCCGGACCGGAATCCGGCCACCCGGTACGTCTTGGAGAGTCCGCCGAAGGTGAGCACGACGAGATCCGGGGCGAGGGAGGCGGCCGGGTAGTGCACGGCCTCGTCGTAGACGATCTGGTCGTAGATCTCGTCGGCGAAGACCATCAGGCCGTGGCGGCGGGCGAGGTCGAGGATGCCCTCCACGATCTCGCGCGGATACACGGCGCCCGTGGGGTTGTTGGGGTTGATGATGACGACGGCCCGGGTGCGGTCGGTGATCTTCGCGGCCATGTCGTCCAGGTCCGGATACCAGTCGGCCGACTCGTCGCAGAGGTAGTGCACGGCCTTGCCGCCCGCGAGGGTGGTCACCGCCGTCCACAGGGGGAAGTCGGGGGCGGGGATCAGGACCTCGTCGCCGTCCTCCAGGAGTGCCTGGACGGCCATCGAGACGAGCTCGGACACGCCGTTGCCGAGGAAGACGTCGTCGACGTCGACCTCGGGCAGCCCCATCGCCTGGTAGCGCTGGGCGACCGCGCGGCGGGCGGAGAGGATGCCGCGGGAGTCCGTGTAGCCGTGGGCCTTCGGGAGCATCCGGATCATGTCCTGGACGATCTCCTCGGGCGCCTCGAACCCGAAGAGCGCGGGGTTTCCGGTGTTGAGGCGCAGGACGCTGTGGCCCGCCTCCTCCAGGGCGTTGGCGTGCTCGATGACCGGGCCCCGGATCTCGTAGCAGACCTCGCTCAACTTGCTCGACTGCCGGAACTCCATGCGACGACCTCCCCAGAAGTATTGATGCTTGGTTTTACCAAGTTCGAGCTTGGAAAGTCCAACAACTTGTCTAGACTGCGTCGCATGCCACGTCGCCGAAGCTATGACCAGTACTGCTCCGCCGCCCGTGCCCTCGACGCGGTCGGCGACCGCTGGACGCTGCTGATCGTCCGCGAACTCCTCGCCGGGCCGCGCCGCTACACGGATCTGCACGCCGATCTCCCGGGCGTCAGCACGGACATGCTGGCCGGACGCCTCAAGGAGATGGAGGGCGCAGCCCTCGTCACGCGCCGTCGCCTGCCCCCGCCCGTCTCGGCGTACGTGTACGAGCTCACGCCGCGCGGACGCGACCTGCTGTCCGTCCTGCGGGCCCTGGCGGAGTGGGGCGCGCCGGCCCTGGAGGAGCCCCGGCCGACCGACGCGGTACGCGCCCACTGGTTCGCGATCCCGCTCCTCGGTGCCCTGGAGGGCGTGGTGACGGGAGTCGTCCAAGTGACCCTGGACGAGGGTGCGTTCCATCTACGGGTCGGGGGTGAGGGGGCCGCCTGGTACGCGGACGGACCGGCCGAGGCCCCCGACGCGCATCTGCACACGGACACCGCGACCTGCCGGGCTCTGGCGAACGGGGAGCTGACGCTCGCGGAGGCGGTGGCGGCGGGGCGGGCGCGCCTCGACGAAACGGTGAGAGTTGCTGGCTGAGATCGTTCGGCCGTCCGAAACGTGCCCTGCGGGTCACCGTATGGCCGATTCGGTGGTGGTGAACCAAGCGGCTGCTCCGAGGAGTTGGAGGGGCCCATGGGGACGGGCATATTCGTCCCGTCCGCCGCGTCGGCCACGCCGGGCAGCGGCGTGACCGGCACAGCGGCGTGACCGGCACCCAACCGGTCGTCCTCCACGTCACCTAACTGCTGCCCGAAGGCGCGCCGCTCTCCGTGGACGAGCTCGAGCCGGAGTGCGCGACTTCGTAGACTCGATCTTCGAACCCCGACGTCCATGACAAGGTCGAGCCCGTGCGATTCGAAGCCATCACCTGGGACCGGATCTCCGAGGCCGTGGCCGCGCGGGTCGACGGCGCGACGCCCGGTGACGGGGGCGCCTGGCTCAAGGTCGGCATCGACGGGGCGCCCGCGGCGCCGACCGGGGAGACCGCCGAACGGATCGCCGACGCGCTGCGGCTGCGCGGCAGGTCCGTGCTCGTCGTCGGCACCGGGGGGTTCCTCCGGCCCGCCTCGCTCCGTTACGAGTACGGGAAGCAGGACCCCGACTCGTACTACAGCGGCTGGTTCGACACCGGGGCGCTGTGGCGCGAGGTGTTCGGGCCGCTGGAGGCGGGCGGCAGCGGGCGGGTCCTGCCCGACCTCTGGGACCCCGTCACCGACCGTGCCACCCGCAGCCCGTACGTGGAACTCCCGCCCGGCGGCGTCCTCGTGGTGCACGGGCCGTTCCTTCTCGGGCACTGGTTCCCGTTCGACACGACCGTGCACCTGCGGCTCTCGCCCGGAGCACTCGCGCGCCGTACGGAGGAGGCCTGGACCCTGCCCGCCTTCGCGCGGTACGAGAACGAGGTCGGGCCGTCCGAGGCCGCCGACGTGGTCGTGCGAGCCGACGATCCGCGCCACCCGGCCTGGACGGGCCTCCCGGGCTAGCCCTTGTGGGTCGACGGCGGTCTGCCGCCCACCACGGTCACCGCCTCTGCGCCCGCCCGGCAGCCCGCCTCGGCCGCCTCCAGGGCGTCCGCCCCCGCGAGCCGGGCCGCGAGGAACGCGCCCGTGAAGGCGTCACCCGCGCCCGTGGAGTCCACCGGCCGTACGTCGGGCGGGGCCGGGACACGACCCGTGACCGCACCCGCCTCGGCGACCAGCGCGCCCCCGGCGCCCAGGGTGACCGCGACGAGCGGGAACGTACGGCTCAGGATCTCCGCCGCCTCGGCCGGATCCGTACGGCTCGTGAGCAGCCGGGCCTCGTCGGCGTTCGGGAACAACGTCTCCACGCCCGGCGTGGCCGCCAGGAACCGGTCCACGCCCAGGTGCCGAAGGAAGCCCACGGACGCCGGGTCCACGCTCACCGGAACCCCTGCCTCCTCCGCGCCGCGCATCGCCCGGAGCGCGGTTGCGCGGCTCGTCTCGGCGAAGAAGAGGTAACCGGAGAGATGGAGCCGGGCCATCCCGTGCAGGAACGTGTCGTTCCAGTCGGCGGGGGAGAGGCGCAGCGCCGCGCCGCTGTCGGTCAGGAACGTGCGCTCGGCGCCCGCGTCGACCAGGGCTATCACCGTCGCCGTACCGACCTCCGGGTCCGGGACGAGCAGCGGCCGCACGCCCGCCCGGCGGAGCGCCAGGTCGTGCCAGCGGGCCTCCTCCGTGCCGACGCGGCCGAGGATCCGTACCTGGCGACAGCCCGAACGCGCGGCCCAGCACGCGGCGTTGGCCCCCGCCCCGCCCGGCAGCCGCCGGATCTCGGCGGCCGTGTCGGTCGCGGGCGCCAGCGGGGTTCGGTGCCGGGCGACTATGTCGGTGACCACATCGCCGACGACCAGGAGACCGCTCATGCGCCGTCGTCGGCGTGGGCCGCCGCGATCCGTGCCGCGAGCCGCACATTGCCCCGCACCGCCGCCAGGTTCGCCTCCAGGGATGCGCCGCCCGTGTGCACCATCAGATACTCCAGCAGGAACGGCGTCACGGCCTGCCCGCCGATTCCCTTCTCCTTCGCCGCCGCGAGACCCTGCCCGAGGACCCGGTCGTGCAGGGCCGGATCCAACTGCTCCGCCACCGGCACCGGATTGGCGACGATCAGCGCCGCGCGGGGCTCGCCCAGCCCTTCCTTCGCCCGTATGACGCCCGCGACCTCCTCGGGTGTCCGCAGCGTCCAGTCGACCGGCTCGCCGGACGAGGCCAGATAGAACCCGGGGAAGTGCCCCGTCCCGTATCCCACGACCGTCACCCCCAGGGTCTCCAGGCGTTGCAGCGTCGCCGGGACGTCGAGGATCGACTTGACCCCCGCGCACACCACGGTGATCCCGACCCGCGAGAGCAGCCGCAGATCGGCCGACTCGTCCTGTGTCTCCGTCCACCCCCGGTGCACCCCGCCGAGCCCGCCGGTCGCGAAGACCCGGATGCCGGCCGCGTCCGCCAGCCAGGCCGTCGCGGAGACCGTCGTCGCCCCCGTCGCCCCGGTCGCGAGCGCGGGCGCGATGTCCCGGTGGCCCAGCTTCCGTACCGCCGGGTCCTCCGCGATCCGTATCAATCCGCCCTCGTCGAGGCCGACATGGGCCACGCCGTCGATCACCGCGATCGTGGCGGGCACGGCGCCCCCGGCGCGTACCAGGGATTCCAGCTCCCGGGCCACGGCCAGATTGCGCGGGCGCGGCAGGCCGTGGGCGATGATCGTGGACTCCAGCGCGACGACGGGCCGGCCCTCGTGGAGCGCCTCCCGGACTTCTTCGGACACCTGTGTGGACATGTCCCATTTCTGGCGCGACCACGAACCACTCAAACCTCGGTGGCGTGGTTCAGCCACAGCGCGGCAGCCCGGGCAGCCGCCCCGCGTCGACCACCTGGATCACCGGACGGGAACCGGAGGCCTTGGCGTTGCCCAGGCTGTACGCGACCGCCAGGGCACCGCCCCTGGCCTGTGCGTAGCCGTACGCGGGAGTGATCCGCGCGTAGGAGCCGGCTTCGAGGTCCAGGGCGTAGGAGGTCTCGGGGGTGCGCCAGGTGACCAGCCGGCCGCTGATCCGTATCTGGTCCATGCCGTCGACGGCTGGGGAGGTCGTCACGACGGCCGTCGGCCGGGCGTCCCCCGACCGCCACACCATCAGCCGGGGCGCGGTCTCGCCCTCCACCCACGCCCAGGTCCCGCCGCCACCACTGCCCGTACCGCCGTCGGAGACGATGGCGCGGATGTCCCGGAGCGCGGCCAACGGCCCGGGCGGCGTGGCCGGGCGGCCGTCCGCGAGGGAGACGGCGGCGAGCCGGGTGCCGGAACCCGCCGACTCGCGCCACACGAGCAGGCCGCCCGCGACGAACGGCGCGTCCATCACACCCGTACGCAGGGCCCGTGGGGCGCCGCCCGTCACCGCGGCCGCGTACACCGTGGCCCTGCCGTCGCCGACGCCCTGCGCCCAGTGGACCGTGCCGTCGCGGACGACCGGCTGGGGGAGCGGACCCGGGAGGTCGGCCCGGGCGAGCCGCCGGGAGGTACCCGTCTCGGCATCCCACACGTACAGGCTCCACGGGCTGTCCAGGGTCCGTCCTTCCAGGACGGCGAAGGCGGCCCACCGCCGGCCGTCGAAGTCGGCCGCGAGCAGTTGGTGTTCGACCGGGTCGGCGAGATCCAGCAGGATGCGGCGCGCGCCGTCTCCGCGTACCAGAGCGGCCCGCCGGCGGTCGCCGGTGCTGAGCTGGACGACCGTCCAGCCGGGACCGGTGTCGGTCAGCACCGCCCGCTCCCCGGCAGGGGCCCGCAGCTCGCCGGCGTCGAGCGCGGAGCGCCAGGCGGCGGGGAGGTCCACCTCGCAGGCGGCGGTGAGCGCGGTCGGCGCGGTCGGCGTGGCCGTTCGGGGCGCCGGGGCGGTGGGCCGGTCCGGCGTCGGATCGGGGCCGGACCGCGCCGACGAGCATCCCGCGAACAGGAGGCCCGTCAGCAGCAGCGCGAGAGCCCGTCCCCCTACGGGGGAGGAGGGCCGGGGAGTCCTACCAGACGTAGCCACGGCCGCCCATGATGGTGGTGATGGTGTCGGACGAGATGCGCGCCGACTTGGGGACCGAGCCGGCCCACGAGATCACGCTCGTGCTCACCCCGCCCACCGGGTCGAGGTAGTTGACCTGTCCGGCGGCGGTGTCCGTGTTGTAGCCGTCGATCGAGACCCAGTGGAATATCTCGATGTTGGGGTGGCCTACGAGGTGGGGGCCGCCCGGGACCTCCCAGGCGTTGCCGGCTATCGCGTAGTCGTTGTCGGTGTTGTAGGTGATGTGCTGCTTGAAGTTCGCCTTGTCGGTGACGGTCGGGGTGTACGGCAGTGCTCGGGGTACGTAACCGGCGCCGGGCAGGCGGTAGTTCAGCGCGTCGGCCATCGGATAGCCGGTCGGGTTCGGCACGTTGATGTTGACGCCGTACCAGGCCGTGCCGCTGGTGTTGGTCTTGAGGAGGGTCGCCGCGTCCTGCTGCGAGCGGCCCGCGACCTCGTCGCGCGCGGACTGCGTGATCACGAGGGCGGCGGGGCCGCACCAGTACGAGTTCTTCTGCGACTGGTGGAGGCCGCCGGAGACCTTGTAGCCCGCCAGCGCCGCCCGGGTGCGGACACCCTCGTGGGCTCCGGCCGCCGCGGCTTCCTTGGCGGTGTTCAGTCGCAGCTGGGCCGGGGTGAGGTGCTGCGGGCCGAGCGCGTCGTGCGTGGCCTTGTAGGAGGCGCCGGGGGCCTGGGGTTCGGGGGCGTCCGGGCCGGCGGAGGCCTGGGCCGCGGGAGCGGCCGCGAGCGCCGCGAGGAGGGCGGCGGCGGTCAGGACGGTGGTGCGGGGGGCCGTGCGGGAGGTGAGGGGCTTCGCGGGCATCGCACTCTCCTGTCGGAGGTGGGGGAGGAGGTCACGAGGGGAGTTTGACGCGCGCACGCCAAGCTTGACAGGGGGCTCGGCGGATTCCCCCCGACCAGCATTGGGCGCACCAAAGGCGCCACATGTGACCAGCGGGGACATGGGTTCGTAACCTGTCCCGCCACCCCCGGCCTTCGGCTTTGCGGCGCCGCGCCGCCGCCCTCGACGGCTTGCGCGTATGAGTGATTCCGCCCTTGAGGTGACTGATATGTCCATCTGTCACCTATACGCCGCCGACCCGCCCGGCCACGACCTGACGTACTCCGACTGGGGGTGTGCGTGCCCGCCTGCGGAATCAGTGGCCGGGCGCCCGTGGCGCCCGGCCGGGAAAGTCAGGTGCCCGGCCCCGGCTCCGTAAGGAGCGCTGCTCGGCGTCGCCGGGTGCTCTCCGGGAGGGTGGTGCGGATTCCGTCGCCGTCGTGCGATTCGGCGAAGTCGCCTGGTGGGAGGCGAAGTGGAGTCGAATCCTCCAGCCCGTCCCGGCCTTGGGGCGGCCCCGGGCCCCCGCTACAGTCACCGCCCATGACGACACATGACCAGGCCTCTTTCGCCGTCCACATCCCCGACGCGGAGCTGGAGCCCGAGCCGCTCGACCCCGACCAGATCGTCTCCGGTACGCCCGAGGTGACCGGCAAGGTCCTCTGGGAGTCCGCCGACGGCAGGCAGGTGCGCGGCATCTGGCAGATCACCCCCGGAGTGGTGACCGACACGGAGGCCAACGAACTCTTCGTCGTCGTCAGCGGGCGCGCCACCGTCGCCGTCGAGGGCGGTGCCACGCTGGAGGTCGGAGCCGGTGACGCGTGTGTGCTGCGCGAGGGGGACCGGACCACCTGGACGGTCCACGAGACGCTGCGCAAGGCGTACCACATCAGCCTCTGACGGCACGGGGGATATCGGATCCAAGATCCTGGATCCGATATCCGATATCCAAGATCCTGGATCCAAGAGTCGATATCCGATATCCGAAGTCCCCTTGGCGTCGCCGGGGTCAGGCGCGTCGCAGCACTCCGCGTACCGCCAGTGCCGCCATCGGCAGCAGCAGGCATGCGCCCACCAGGTTCAGCCAGCCGTAGCCCGCCCGGGCCACGATCAGACCGGCCATCAGGCCGCCGATTCCGGCGGCGGTGTTCATGATGAAGTCCGACAGGCCCTGGACGGCCGCCCGGGCGGCCTGCGGTACGGAGTCCGTGAGCAGCGCGGAGCCCGATACCAGGCCGGCCGACCAGCCCAGGCCGAGGACGAAGAGGCCCGCCGCGGTCTGGCCGTGGCTCGGACCCGCCGTGCCGGCGAGCAACGCCGCCACGCAGAGGAGTCCGACCGCGAGCCCGATGACGGAGAGCCGGCCCAGTCGGTCCGACAGCCAGCCCATCACGGGCGAGAAGGCGTACATGCCGGCGATGTGCCCGCTGATCACCAGGCCGATCAGCTGGATCCCGGCGCCGTGATGGCTCAGGGCCACCGGGGTCATCGACATGATCGAGACCATCGCGGTGTGCGAGGCGGCCACGGTCACCAGCGCGAGGCGGGCGCCGGCGGCCTCCCGTACGGCCCGCATGCCCGCCCGGAGCGAGCGGGCCGCGGCGGCCTCCTGGCCCTCCTCGGGAGCGGCCAGGGCGCGGGCCGTCAGCAGCGGGTCGGGGCGCAGCAGCACCGCCACGACGAGCGCGGCGACGAGGAACACGCCGGCCGCCCAGACGAAGGGTCCTGCCGTCGCCGGGATGCCGAGGCCCGCCACGCTCTCCCCGGCGGGTGCGGCGATGTTGGGCCCGAGCACCGCGCCGATGGTCGTGGCCCAGACGACGGTGGAGATGGCCCGGCCCCGGTGGTCGGGTTCGGCCAGGTCGGCGGCGGCGAACCGGGCCGCGAGGTTCGCCGAGGACGCGGCGCCGAAGCCGACCAGGCCGGCGAGGAGCAGGGGGAAGCTGCCGACGACCGCCCCGAGGACGACGACTCCGGCGCCCAGGGCCCCGATCAGATAGGCCAGCACGAGTCCGGGCCGCCGTCCCCGCGCGCTCATGAGGGCGGCCAGCGGCATGGCGAGCAGAGCGGGACCTGCCACCGAGGCCGTCGAGGCCAGGCCCGACAGGGCCTCCGAGCCGCTGACGTCCTTGGCAAGGACGGCGGCGAGGGCGATACCGGTGGCGATACCGAGCCCGCCGAGGATCTGGCCGGCGATCAGCACGGCCTGTGTGCGCCGCCGGAGCGTCGCCAGCCGCTGGGCGGTCGCCGCGTCGGCCGTGACAGGGGCGGATATCTCCGGAGGAGGCGTGACGCCGGGGGCGTCAGGGGCATCGGGGCTCTTGGTCACTTACGTGAGTGTGCCAGCCGCCCCCGCGCCCCACACCCCTCAGAACAACGGCTGCGGCAGCACGCCCTCCAGCGCCAGCAGCGTCCGCTTGGTCTCCAGGCCGCCGCCGAAGCCGCCGATCCCGCCGTCGCTCTCCACCACCCGGTGGCACGGCACGACCACCGGCAGCGGGTTGGCGCCCATCGCCGCCCCGACGGCCTGCGCGGCGCCCGGCTGACCGACCCGCTTCGCCAGGTCTCCGTACCCGACGACCGCCCCGAACGGCACGCCCTCCGCCAGCTCGCGCAGCACCTGCCGGTTGAAGCCCGCCGTCAGGGTCCAGTCCAGCGGCAGGTCGAAGGCGCGCCGCCCGCCGGCGAAGTACTCCGCGAGCTGCCGTATCGGCTCGGCGAGCCGGCCCTCCGAGCTCTCCACCGGCTCCGCGCCGAGCTGCCGGCCCAGCGGGTCGATCGCCGCCTCCCGCACCGCCTCGTCGGCGTGGAAGACCACGCTCACAAGACCGCGATCGGTCGCGGCGAGCAGCAGGGGACCGATGTCGCTCGGCACGACCGCCCATTCCACCGTGGTGTCCATGAAGCTCACGGTACGACCGGGCACTGACATCACCGTCATCACGGCCCGGTCTCGGCTCGGTCTCACCGGTGCCAAATCCCGGACCTCGTGGTCAGGCGGCCGTCCGCGGGCCATAATCTCGCCCCGGTAGGACTACTCGGCAGTACCGCCGATTTCGGACGACGGGGCACCACGGAGTGGAAGGACAGACGCTCATGCAGGGCACGGTCGACGGTTTCAGCTACGGCCTCGTCACACCGGTCGCCGCATTCGTCATGGCCTGCCTCGGCGGCGCCCTGGGCCTGCGCTGCACCACCAGGTCCCTGCGCCACCGCGACACCTTCAAGGCCGGCTGGCTCGCCCTCGGCGCTACCTCGATAGGCAGCGGCATCTGGACGATGCACTTCATCGCCATGATGGGCTTCTCCGTCGACCAGGCGCCGATCAGCTACGACCGCCCCATCACCTTCGCCAGCCTGGGCGTCGCCATCCTGATGGTGGGCATCGGCATCTTCATCGTCGGCTACCGCGGTGCCACCCCGCTCACCCTGGTCACCGGTGGCACCATCACCGGTCTCGGCATCGCCACCATGCACTACCTCGGCATGGCCGGAATGCGACTCCAAGGGACGATCGGCTACGACACTCTCACGGTCGCCCTCTCCGTCGTGATCGCCGTCGTCGCGGCCACCACCGCCCTCTGGGCGGCCGTCTCGGTCCACGGATTCCTGGCCAGCCTCGGCGCCAGCCTGGTGATGGGCCTCGCCGTCAGCGGAATGCACTACACCGCCATGGCGGCCGTCAACGTCCAAGTGCACGGCATGGGCGACGCCGCCGGCAGCGGTGACACCGCAACCTCGCTCCTCCTCCCGATGCTGATCGGCCCCGCCGTCTTCCTGCTCCTCGCCGCCGTGGTCGTCATGTTCGACCCGCTGCTCGTCATGGGCGACCCCGACTGGCAGCGCCCCACGGCCCACGGCCCCCACCGCCCCGGCGTGCCCGCCCCGCGCCGCGCCCCCGCCTACGGCGAGCCCGCGAACTGGTCCGCCCGGCGGCCGCCCGCACGCGCCGGACGCGGCGCCGGCGGCGGTCGCAAGAACGCCGGCCGGGGCGCCCATCGCTCCCAGGAGTGGTGAGAAGCGACTCCCCGAGCGACTCCACGCGCCGGCTCTCGGAGCAGCCCTCCGAGCGGCTCCCTCAGCGGCACCCGAGCAGCCCCCCGAGCCGGTCACCCAGCACCCCGTGAGCCGTCCGCGGCCCGACTGTCAGTGGGGGGTCGTACGGTGGTTCCATGCGGCCTGTTTCCCAGATCGAACGTACGGTGGCGCCTTTCGAGGTCGTCAGCCCCTACCAGCCCAGCGGCGACCAGCCCGCGGCGATCGCCGAGCTCGACCGGCGCATCCGCGCGGGCGAGAAGGACGTCGTCCTCCTCGGCGCGACCGGCACCGGCAAGTCCGCCACCACCGCGTGGATGATCGAGAAGCTGCAGCGCCCCACGCTCGTGATGGCGCCGAACAAGACACTGGCCGCCCAGCTGGCCAACGAGTTCCGCGAGCTCCTGCCGAACAACGCGGTCGAGTACTTCGTCTCGTACTACGACTACTACCAGCCCGAGGCGTACGTCCCGCAGTCGGACACCTACATCGAGAAGGACTCCTCGATCAACGAGGAGGTCGAGCGGCTCCGCCACTCCGCGACGAACTCGCTGCTGACCCGCCGGGACGTGATCGTGGTGGCCTCGGTCTCCTGCATCTACGGCCTCGGCACCCCGCAGGAGTACGTGGACCGGATGGTCCCGCTCAAGGTCGGCGAGGAGATCGACCGCGACCAGCTGCTGCGCCGTTTCGTCGACATCCAGTACACGCGCAACGACCTGGCGTTCACCCGGGGCACCTTCCGGGTCCGCGGCGACACCATCGAGATCTTCCCGGTCTACGAGGAGCTCGCCGTCCGCATCGAGATGTTCGGCGACGAGATCGAGGCCCTCTCCACGCTCCACCCGCTCACCGGCGAGATCATCAGCGAGGACAACGAGCTGTACGTCTTCCCCGCCAGCCACTACGTGGCGGGCCCGGAGCGCATGGAGAAGGCGGTCGACGGCATCGAGCGCGAGCTGGAGACTCGGCTCGCCGAGCTGGACAAGCAGGGCAAGATGCTGGAGGCCCAGCGTCTGCGCATGCGCACCACGTACGACATCGAGATGATGCGCCAGATCGGCTCCTGCTCCGGCATCGAGAACTACTCGATGCACTTCGACGACCGCGAGCCCGGCTCCGCGCCCAACACGCTCCTCGACTACTTCCCCGAGGACTTCCTGCTCGTCATCGACGAGTCGCACGTCACCGTGCCGCAGATCGGCGCGATGTACGAGGGCGACGCCTCCCGCAAGCGGACCCTGGTCGACCACGGCTTCCGGCTGCCCTCCGCGCTCGACAACCGCCCGCTGAAGTGGGAGGAGTTCCAGAAGCGGATCGGCCAGACCGTCTACCTCTCGGCCACCCCCGGCACGTACGAGCTGTCGCGCGGCGACGGCTTCGTGGAGCAGATCATCCGTCCCACCGGCCTGGTCGACCCCGAGGTCGTCGTCAAGCCGACCGAGGGCCAGATCGACGACCTGGTCCACGAGATCCGGCTGCGCACCGAGAAGGACGAGCGGGTCCTCGTCACCACGCTCACCAAGAAGATGGCCGAGGACCTCACCGACTACTTCCTGGAGCTCGGCATCCAGGTCCGCTATCTGCACAGCGACGTCGACACCCTGCGCCGTATCGAGCTGCTGCGCGAGCTGCGGGCCGGCGAGTACGACGTCCTGGTCGGCATCAACCTGCTCCGTGAAGGCCTCGACCTGCCCGAGGTCTCCCTCGTCGCCATCCTCGACGCCGACAAGCAGGGCTTCCTGCGCTCGGGCACCTCGCTGATCCAGACCATCGGCCGCGCGGCGCGCAACGTCTCCGGACAGGTCCACATGTACGCGGACACCGTCACGCCCGCGATGGAGAAGGCCATCGACGAGACCAACCGCCGCCGCGAGAAGCAGGTCGCGTACAACACCGCCAACGGCATCGACCCGCAGCCGCTGCGCAAGAAGATCAACGACATCGTCGCCACCATCGCCCGCGAGGAGGTCGACACCGAGCAGCTCCTCGGGACCGGCTACCGACACGAGAAGGGCGCCAAGGCACCCGTCCCCTCCCTCACCGCCCACGCGCCGAAGAGCAAGGCCAAGGGCGGCAAGGCGGGCGCCACGGTCGAGCTCGGCGACCGCCCGGCGACCGAACTCGCCGCGATCATCGAGGAGATGACCGACCGGATGCGCGCCGCCGCGGCGGAGCTGCAATTCGAGGTGGCGGCCCGGCTGCGGGACGAAGTGGGCGAGCTGAAGAAGGAGTTGCGCCAGATGAAGGAGGCGGGACTCGCGTGACGCCCGGGGCGCCCCCGCGGCGCCCGGTGTGTTGCAAGACCGACACAAATCCGGTCCCTCTCTCCTGCGCTGTCGGTGCCCCTGCGTAGGGTGCTGGGAAACCGCACGCACAGCGAGGGCGGCGGCGGGGATCGCTAGAGAGGGGACTGCGCGTGACGGTCAACATGACCAAGGGTCAGGCCATCAGCCTGGAGAAGCAGGGCGGCGGCAGCCTGTCGTCCGTCCGGATGGGGCTCGGCTGGCAGGCGGCGCCCCGGCGGGGCCTGTTCGGCTCGCGTACGCGCGAGGTCGACCTGGACGCCTCCGCGGTGCTCTTCGCCGACAAGCAGCCGGTGGACGTGGTCTTCTTCCGGCACCTGGTCAGTGACGACGGCTCGGTCCGGCACACCGGCGACAACCTGGTGGGCGGCGCGGGGCAGGGCGGTGACGACGAGTCGATCCTGGTCGACCTCCAGCGCGTCCCCGTCCACATCGACCAGATCGTCTTCACGGTGAACTCCTTCACCGGGCAGACCTTCCAGGAGGTGCAGAACGCCTTCTGCCGGATCGTCGACGAGGCCAACGGCCAGGAGCTCGCGCGCTACACCCTGGACGGCGGCGGCCAGTACACCGCGCAGATCATGGCGAAGGTGCACCGGGCCGGTTCCGGCTGGCAGATGACCGCTCTGGGCAACCCGGCCAACGGCCGGACGTTCCAGGACCTCATGCCCGCGATCCTGCCGCACCTCTAGGCCGGCACCGCAGGCACACCCACAGCTCCCGGAGGCAGCAGGCCGCCGGGAGCTGTCCCGCATGACCATCGGATCCGAGGGGACAGAGTCGATGACGGCCGAGCTGGTCCGGGGGCAGAACCACCCCCTGCCCGACACCCGACTGGAGATCCGCGTCTCGGCCGGTCATCCGGTCGTCGCCGGAGCCACCCTCGGAGACGAGGGGGGCCGGGTCGCCGGGGTCGAGTGGATCGCCCACCCCGGCTCGCCGTCGCTGCCCGGTGTCGAGGTCTCCCAGCAGGCCGCCGCCGACCACCGCCTCGCCGTCGACCTGGAAGCGGTCCCGGCCGCCGTGCACCGCCTCTCGGTCCTCCTGGCGCTGCCCGTCGGCGTCGGCGGACCGACCCGTTTCGGCGCCGCCGCGGCCCCCTTCGTCGCCGTCACGGGCCTCGACGGCACCGAGATCGCCACGTACACGATCACCGGCCTGGACCGCGAATCCGCCGTCGTCGCCCTGGAGCTGTACCGCCGTCAGGGCGCGTGGAAGGTCCGCGCGATGGGACAGGGGTACGAGGGAGGCCTGGCCGCCATGCTCGGCGACCAGGGTCTCGACCGCCCCGCCGACCTGGCCGCCACGATCCTGGAGGCCGTGTCCAGGGGCCTGGCCCGCTCGGTGTCCGCCCCGCCCGCACGGGTCCCCGAGGCCGGGCGCGTACGCCACTCCGCGCCGACGGCGCACGATCCGACGGCGCACGACCCGACGGCCGCCGAGCCGATGACCGTCGCGGACGTGGCTCCCACGCTCCCGGTGACACCGCCGCCCCCGGCGGCCGGACCGACCACGGGCGGCGGCCCCATCAACTACGCCCACCCCAGCCGCCGCGCAGCCGCATCCGAGCCGCCCCGGCAGGCCCCGCCCGTTCCCGTCGCCGGGGACGCCAGTGGCTGGTCCATGGACGAGCGGCTCTACAACCAGGTGTGGGGCATGTTCGAGGACCTGGCCCGCACCACCGCCGCGTACCGCAGCGCCTGCGACTTCGCCGAGTCCCGCCTCGACAAGGAGCTCGACGGCGTGCTCTCCGATCCGCGCAGCCGGATCGGCGGCGCCGGGGACGCCGCCCGCGAGGCCGCCCGGGCCAAGCACGACGAGCTCACCACGCGGGCCCAGGAGGTCCTGGACCGGGACCTCGCCCAGCTCACCGCCGAGTCCGAGGTCGTCGAACCGGCGCTGCCCGCCGCCTACGCCCGCTGGGACAACCCCGTCTGGCACGCCTACCGCGTCCCCATGGAAGCCCCGATGGCCGTCCGCCTGGGCGACCTCCACCTCCCCGAGCGGACCGACCTGCGCATCCCGATGCTGGTCCGGCTCCCGCTGGAGCGCGGGCTCTGGGTCGACTCGGGGCGCGGACGCTCCGAGGCGGCGGGGCTGCTCGACGAGGCGGAGCTCCGCCGGCTCGCGATGGACACCGCCGTCGCGCACGCCGCGCGGCTGCTCGCGGTGTACCCGCCCGGCGAGTTCACCGTCCATGTCATCGACCCGGCCGGCTCGGCGGCGGCGGCGCTCGCCCCGCTGGTCGAGGCGGGCGTGCTCGCCGGCCCGCCGGCCGCCGGAGCGGCCGGGGTCTCGGCCGTCCTCGACCGGCTCACCGAGCGGGTGGACCTGGTGCAGATGGCGCTGCGCGCGGGCGCGCCCGACGCGCTGCCGCCCGGCATGGACACCGCCGAGCAGCTGCTGATCGTCCATGACTTCCCGCACGGTTTCGACGACCGCGCGGTCACCCGGCTTCGCTACCTCGCGGACGAGGGCCCGGCGGTCGGGGTGCATCTCCTGATGGTCGCGGACCGCGAGGACGCCTCCGCGTACGGCCCGGTGCTCGACCCGCTGTGGCGTTCGCTGCTGCGGATCACTCCCGTACCGGACGACCATCTCGCCGATCCGTGGGTCGGTCACGCCTGGACGTACGAGCCGCCGCGCTTCCCGTCCGGCAGCCGGGTGCTGCCCCAGGTCCTCGCGCGGGTGTCCGAGGCCCGTCGCGAATGGGGTCGCTGACGCGCCGCTGACCTGCGCCTTTGGTGCCTCTTTATCCTGGCCTTTACCTTCTCTTGGTTCTTCGGGTAGTCTTCTTGGCGCGGAGGGGAGTACTCCCCATGCGCGGCGTTCCCGTCAATACGGACGTACCCCGAGCGGGGGCGATCCCGGGGCGTCGGCCCGGCCCCGTCACACAGGGCACGGGTGGAAGAGACCTCCGGCAGCGACGACGCTGATCAAGTAGCCGTAGCTATCTGCCGGAGGCGCAGTGGACGTTTCATTGAACATGTGGCTCCTCACCATCCTGGCCCTTGCGGCCCTGATCGGTGTGGACTTCTTCATCGGGCGCAAGCCCCACGACGTCTCGACCAAGGAAGCGGGCATCTGGACAGTCGTCTGGATCGCACTGGCCGTGATCTTCGGACTCGGGCTGATGGTGTTCGGCGAGACCCAGGCCTCCGGCGAGTTCTTCGCGGGCTTCATCACCGAGAAGTCCTTGAGCGTCGACAACCTCTTCGTCTTCGTGCTGATCATGGCGAAGTTCTCGGTGCCGTCGCACCTCCAGCAACGGGTACTGCTGATCGGCGTACTGATCGCCCTGGTGCTGCGTGCGATCTTCATCGCCGCCGGCGCCGCGGTCATCGCCAACTTCTCGTGGGTCTTCTACATCTTCGGCGCGTTCCTCATCTACACCGCCTGGAAGCTCATCCAGGAAGCCCGCGCCGGTGAGGAGGCGGAGGCGCCCGAGGAGAACCTTCTGCTCAAGAAGATCGAGAAGAAGTTCGGCGTCGCCGACCAGTACCACGGCACGAAGCTCTTCATCCGAAAGAACGGCAAGCGCATCCTGACGCCGCTGATGGTCGTCATGCTCGCCATCGGCATGACCGACGTGCTGTTCGCCCTGGACTCGATCCCGGCGATCTTCGGCCTCACCCAGGACCCGTACATCGTCTTCACCGCCAACGCCTTCGCCCTGATGGGTCTGCGGCAGCTGTACTTCCTGATCGGCGGCCTGCTCAAGAAGCTGGTCCACCTCAGCTACGGTCTGTCGGTGATCCTCGGCTTCATCGGCGTGAAGCTGGTGCTGCACGCCCTGCACGAGTCCGGGGTGAACGTGCCGGTGATCTCCATCCCGTTCTCGCTCGCCGTCATCTGTGGCGTCCTGATCGTCACGACGATCACCAGCCTGATCGCCTCCAAGAAGCAGGCGGAGCGCGAGGCCGCCGAGGCCGGCGAGACCGAGAAGGACAGCGTCGGCGCCTGACCGGGTACGGAACGGCACCGTAGAAACGCACCGCGGCCGGTGCGGGCGGCTCACCACCGCCCGTACCGGCCGCATCGCGTTCCAGGCCTGCTACGCGGGAACCCGCTCCGGCTCCTCCGCCGCGGCCGGCAGGGTCTCCGGCAGCAGCGCGAAGCAGCCCAGGCTGACCAGCGCCATCACCGTCAGATACGCCGCCACCCCCCAGGGCGGGCCCGCACCGCCGGACAGCGCCGTCGCCACGATCGGGGTCAGGGCCCCGCCCAGGACGCCCGCCAGGTTGTAGCCGACCGCCGCGCCCGTGCACCGCACCCTCGGCTCGTAGAGCTCGGGGAGGTACGCGGCGACCACCGCGAACATCGTGATGAACGCCAGCAGCGCGCCCACGAACCCGAGGAACATCAGCACCGGCTGTCCCGTGTGCAACAGCGCGATCATCGGGAACATCCACGCCGCCGAGGCCGCACAGCCGATCAGGCAGAGCGGACGGCGGCCGTAGCGGTCGCCCAGCATCGCCGCCGGCGGCGTCACCACCCCCGAGATCGCCACCGCCGCCATGATGCAGACCAGCATGGTCGTACGGCCGACCCCCAGCCGCTCGGTGCCGTAGGCCAGGGCCCAGGTGGAGACCGTGTAGAACACCGCGTACCCGACGGCGAGCGCCCCGGCGGTGAGCAGGACGAGCCGCCAGTGGTCGCGCGCCACCTCGGCGAGCGGGGCGTTCGCCCGCCGCCCGGTCGCGCTCAGCTCCTCGAACTGCGGGGTCTCGGCCAGCGAGGAGCGCAGCAGCAGCCCGCCCGCCGCGAGCAGCCCGGCCGCCCAGAAGGGTACGCGCCAGCCCCACTCCCGGAACTGGGCGTCGGTGAGCGTGGCCGACAGCACCAGCATCACGCCGTTCGCGAGCAGGAAGCCGACCGGCGGGCCGATCTGCGGGAAGCTCGCCCAGAGCCCGCGCTGCCGCTCCGGCGCGTGCTCGGCGGTGAGCAGGACGGCCCCGCCCCACTCGCCGCCCAGGCCGAGCCCCTGCAGGAAGCGCAGCACGAGCAGCAGGACGGGGGCGGCGATGCCGATCGTCGCGTACGTCGGGACGAGGCCGACCGCGACCGTGGCGCAGCCGGTGAGCACGAGTGAGGCGAACATGACCGGGCGTCGCCCGTACCGGTCGCCGACGTGGCCGAAGAGCGCCGAGCCGAGCGGTCGGGCCACGAAACCGACGGCGAAGGTGCCGAACGCGGCCAGGGTCCCGGCGAGGGGGGAGAAGGTCGGGAAGAACAGCGGCCCGAGGACGAGCGCGGCGGCGGTCCCGTAGACGAAGAAGTCGAAGAACTCGATGGCCGTGCCGACGAGTGACGCGGCGGCGAGCCGCGCCATGGACGGGGCGGCGGGGGAGGCCTTGGCGGCGTCCGGAGCGTCCGGAGCGTCCGGATCGGTGGGCGTGTCCCGGGCCGTGGGGGAGACGTCCGTCGGAGGAGGGGAGTCCGGGTCCGGCGACGGACGCGGAGAGTGACTGTGGCGCATGTCGCGCCAACTACCCGGGCTCCACCGGAGTTACGGGGGGCGTGCGGAAGCACACGGTCATCAACCGTGCGCCGCCGCCGGTCAGAGCCGCCGCCCGGGACCCGGGGGAGGAGTCACCAGCCGCGCGCGTGCCACTCCGGCAGGCTCGGCCGCTCGTCACCGAGCGTGGTGTCCTTGCCGTGGCCCGGGTAGACCCAGCTTTCGTCCGGCAGGACCGCGAAGAGCTTGGTCTCCACGTCCTGGATCAGGCTCGCGAAGGCCTCCGGGTCCTTCCAGGTGTTGCCGACGCCGCCGGGGAACAGGCAGTCGCCGGTGAAGACGTGCGGGTGGCCGTGCGGGTCGTCGTAGACCAGCGCGATCGAGCCGGGCGTGTGCCCGACGAGCCGGCGGGCGGTCAGCGAGACCCGGCCGACCATGATCGTGTCGCCGTCCTCGACCAGGACGTCCGTCGCGACGGGGATGCCCTCGGCGTCGTACGCCCCGGCGTACGTCCGCGCCCCGGTCGCCGCGACCACCTCGGCCAGCGCCTGCCAGTGGTCGCCGTGCTGGTGGGTGGTGACGACGGACGCGATGCCGTCGTCACCGATCAGCGTCAGGAGCGTGTCGGCGTCGTTGGCCGCGTCGATCAGCAGCTGCTCGCCGGTCGCCCGGCAGCGCAGCAGATACGCGTTGTTGTCCATCGGGCCGACGGCGACCTTGGAGATCATCAGGTCCGTCAACTCGTGCACATCGGCGGGCCCGCCGACCTTCACAGCTCCGCTGTACGTCATGGGCTCAGCCTATCGCCGGGCACCGACAGGCGGGGTCCCAACGGCCGGGACTACAGCGGCGGGAGCGTCGGCAGCGGACCGTTCTTGGTGCGGAGGGTGGAGCCGTCGCGGCGGCCGGCGAGCCAGCCGAGCAGGTCGGCGGCGGAGCCCTGGACGACGACGCCGTCCTCCTCGGGCTCCCGGCCGGTCCACCACAGGTGGCCGTCGTCGGACCAGAGGGCCGTCTTCGGGACGCTGTCGAGGCCGGTGAACCGCTCCGCCAGGAACTCGATCTCCCGGGTCACGAACTCCTCCGGCAGGTCCTCCAGCTCGTAGCCGATCCCGAGGTCGACGTGGTGCAGGGCCACCTCGACCCAGCGGCGGAAGGGGATCCGGGCGGCCCGGTCCGTGACGCCGTTACGGAGCTCCACGATCCGGTCCCAGTCGGCGGGCTCCGCGCCCACGGCCTGGAAGCGCTCGCCGGTCGCGCGGACGTCGGCGAGCTGCTCGGCGAGGGGGCGCGGGGCATCGCGCTCGATGTCGGCGTCGCGGGTGGTGGCGTCGGGGTACATGGGCCGGCCCTGGAGGACGTTCACCAGGGCGTCGGCGTTGCGGGCGATATGGGCAAGGACGTGGCCACGGGTCCAGCCGGGAAGCCGTGACGGCTCGGCGACCGCCGCGTTGTCCAGGGAAGCGGACGCGTCGAGGAGTCGCTCGGTCGCTTCGCGTACAGAGGCCAGGTCACGCACATGGTCGATCATGAGGCCGACCCTAGCGCCGCCACTCGTTCGGGTGAAGCGGTCGGATCGAGGCCGGAAATCGAATGTGCGTGCTATAGGCTCGGTGGAAGCATCCGGCATCCTTGGTTGTTGGGTACTCAGGCACATCCAGTACACATCCAGGCATATCTGCGACCCGCACTCCTGTGCCTCCGCTCTCTCAAGAAAGGTGCGGACCGGCGTGGCCGACCGTCTCATCGTTCGTGGCGCTCGCGAGCACAACCTCAAGAACGTCTCGCTCGACCTCCCCCGTGACTCCCTCATCGTCTTCACCGGGCTGTCGGGGTCGGGCAAGTCCTCCCTCGCGTTCGACACGATCTTCGCCGAGGGGCAGCGCCGGTATGTCGAGTCGCTCTCTTCGTACGCCCGGCAGTTCCTCGGCCAGATGGACAAGCCGGACGTCGACTTCATCGAGGGTCTCTCGCCCGCCGTCTCCATCGACCAGAAGTCGACCTCGCGCAACCCGCGCTCGACGGTCGGCACCATCACGGAGGTCTACGACTACCTCCGGCTGCTCTTCGCGCGCATCGGCAAGCCGCACTGTCCCGAGTGCCGCCGCCCGATCTCCCGGCAATCGCCGCAGGCCATCGTCGACAAGGTCCTGGAGCTGCCCGAGGGCAGCCGCTTCCAGGTCCTCTCGCCGCTGGTGCGCGAGCGCAAGGGCGAGTTCGTCGACCTCTTCGCCGACCTCCAGACCAAGGGCTACAGCCGGGCGCGGGTGGACGGGCAGACCATCCAGCTCAGCGAACCGCCGACGCTGAAGAAGCAGGAGAAGCACACGATCGAGGTGGTCGTCGACCGCCTCACCGTGAAGGACAGCGCCAAGCGCCGGCTGACCGACTCCGTCGAGACCGCCCTCGGGCTCTCCGGCGGCATGGTCGTCCTCGACTTCGTCGATCTCGCCGAGGACGACCCCGAGCGCGAGCGGATGTACTCGGAGCACCTCTACTGCCCGTACGACGACCTCTCCTTCGAGGAGCTGGAGCCGCGCTCCTTCTCCTTCAACTCGCCCTTCGGCGCCTGCCCGGACTGCACCGGCATCGGCACCCGCATGGAGGTCGACCCGGAGCTGATCGTCCCGGACGAGGACCGCTCGCTGGACGAGGGCGCCATCCACCCCTGGTCGCACGGCCACACCAAGGAGTACTTCGGCCGGCTCATCGGCGGCCTCTCCCAGGCGCTCGGCTTCCGTACGGACCTGCCGTACGCCGCACTCCCCGCGCGGGCCAAGAAGGCCCTCATGCACGGCCACAAGACCCAGGTCGAGGTCCGCTACCGCAACCGGTACGGACGCGAGCGGGCCTACACCACCCCGGCGTTCGAGGGCGCCGTCTCCTTCGTCAAGCGGCGGCACAGCGAGGCCGAGAGCGACTCCAGCCGCGAGCGCTTCGAGGGCTATATGCGCGAGGTGCCCTGCCCCACCTGTGAGGGCACGCGCCTCAAGCCGATCGTCCTCGCCGTCACGGTCATGGAGCGGTCGATCGCCGAGGTCGCCGCGATGTCGATCAGCGAGTGTGCCGAGTTCCTCGGCCGCCTGAAGCTGAACGCCCGGGACAAGAAGATCGCCGAGCGGGTCCTGAAGGAGGTCAACGAGCGGCTGCGGTTCCTGGTCGACGTCGGCCTCGACTACCTCTCCCTCAACCGCGCGGCCGGCACGCTCTCCGGTGGCGAGGCCCAGCGCATCCGGCTCGCCACCCAGATCGGCTCCGGTCTGGTCGGCGTGCTCTACGTCCTGGACGAGCCGTCGATCGGCCTCCACCAGCGCGACAACCACCGGCTCATCGAGACCCTGGTCCGGCTGCGGGACATGGGCAACACGCTGATCGTGGTCGAGCACGACGAGGACACCATCAAGGTCGCCGACTGGGTCGTGGACATCGGCCCCGGCGCCGGCGAGCACGGCGGCAAGGTCGTCCACTCCGGCCCCTTGAAGGAGCTGCTCGCCAACAAGGAGTCGATGACCGGGCAGTACCTCTCCGGGCGCAGGGCCATCGGGATGCCGGACATCCGCCGCCCCGTGGACCCCACGCGCCGGCTCACCGTGCACGGCGCCCGGGAGAACAACCTCCAGGACATCGACGTCTCGTTCCCGCTCGGCGTCCTCACGGCCGTCACCGGCGTCTCGGGCTCAGGCAAGTCGACGCTGGTCAACGACATCCTCTACACCCACCTGGCGCGCGAGCTGAACGGCGCCAAGTCGGTGCCCGGGCGGCACACGCGCGTGGACGGCGACGACCTCGTGGACAAGGTCGTGCACGTCGACCAGTCGCCGATCGGCCGCACCCCGCGGTCGAACCCGGCGACGTACACCGGAGTCTTCGACCACGTCCGCAAGCTCTTCGCCGAGACGATGGAGGCGAAGGTCCGCGGCTATCTGCCGGGCCGGTTCTCCTTCAACGTCAAGGGCGGCCGCTGCGAGAACTGCTCCGGCGACGGCACGATCAAGATCGAGATGAACTTCCTGCCGGACGTCTACGTCCCGTGCGAGGTCTGCCACGGCGCCCGGTACAACCGGGAGACGTTGGAGGTCCACTACAAGGGCAAGTCCATCGCCGAGGTCCTGGACATGCCGATCGAGGAGGCCCTGGACTTCTTCGAGGCGGTCCCGACGATCGCGCGCCATCTGCGCACGCTCAACGAGGTCGGCCTCGGGTACGTCCGGCTCGGCCAGTCCGCGCCGACGCTCTCGGGCGGTGAGGCGCAGCGCGTGAAGCTCGCCTCCGAGCTCCAGAAGCGGTCGACCGGCCGCACGGTCTACGTCCTGGACGAGCCCACGACGGGTCTGCACTTCGAGGACATCTCGAAGCTGATCACGGTCCTGTCGGGCCTGGTGGACAAGGGCAACTCGGTGATCGTCATCGAGCACAACCTCGACGTCATCAAGACCGCGGACTGGGTCATCGACATGGGCCCCGAGGGCGGCAACGGCGGAGGTCTGGTGATCGCCGAGGGCACGCCCGAGGAGGTCGCCTCGGTCCCGGCGAGCCACACGGGCAAGTTCCTCCGCGAGATCCTGGGCGCGGACCGCATCAGCGACGCGAGCGTGCCGGCGGCGCGGAGCGGGAACGGGGCGGCGAAGAAGACGGCCACGAAGAAGGCCGTGCCCGCGGCCAAGAAGGCCCCTGTGAAGAAGGCGGCGCCCGCCAAGAAGACGGCCGCGAGGGCGCGCAAGGCGTGACGGGCTGGGTGGGGCGGGGCGCCTGCGGCGGGCCTCTCCCCACCCCGCCCCTTCCCGAAACTGGGGGCAGGCCCCCAGACCCCCCGTACGCGCTCCGCGCGTGTCCTCAAACTCCCCCTACGCCCGGAGGCGTGGGGGGACCCCCAGACGGGCTGATTCCCAGCTCGTTCGCGTACGGAGGCTCCGCGCCCGGGCGGGTGCAGGTGAGGGCTGCCGCCCTCGCCGCGTACGTCAGGAGGGCGGACCAGGCCTCGGGGTCCAGCGCGTGGACCGGGCGGTCGCCCAAACCGTGGAGCAGGGCCGCGTTCACGGTGTCGCCCGCGCCGATCGTGTCCGCGACCTCGACCCGTATCGCCGTTACCGACACCTCGTACGACGGGGTGTGGACCGTCAGGCCCGCCGCGCCACGCGTCACGACGACCGCCGACGGCCCCCGCTCCAGCCACCCCGCGGGAGTGCCGTCCAGCCAGGCCGCGTCCTCCTCCGAGAGCTTCAGGACCGAGACGTACGGCAGCCAGGACGTGAACCGCTCGCGGTAGGCGGCCGCGTCCGGGATCAGGCCCGGCCGGATGTTCGGGTCGAGCAGCGTCAGGGCGCCCCGCCCGGCCTCCCGCCGCAGCAGCGCCTCGTACGCGCTCGCGCCCGGTTCGAGCGCCAGCGAACACGTGCCGAACGCGACCGCCCGTACGTCCTCCGGCAGCCGTTCCGGCAGGGCGAAGAGCCGGTCGGCCGTGCCCTCGACGTAGAAGCCGTACTCCGCCGAGCCGTCCGCGCCGACCGAGGCGACCGCGAGCGTCGTCGGCTCCGGGCCGCGCTGCACCAGCTCCGTCGCCACCCCCGCCGCCCGCAGCCCGTCCATGAGCGCCTCGCCGAACGCGTCCGTCGAGACCCGCGAGCAGAAGGTGACCGACGCGCCGAGGCGCCCCAGCGCCACGGCGGTGTTGTACGGCCCCCCGCCCCTGCGGGGCACCAGCGCGGGCAGCGGCCCGGGCCCGGGCGCGGCCCCGTCCGGGACCAGATCGATCAAGGACTCACCGGCGACGACGATCACGCCTGTGAACGTAACCCATGCCCCAACGGCCACGACAGCCCCCGCCTACGCCCGTGCGGCCCCTGCGTAGGCCCGCGCGACCCCCGCGCAGGCCCGCGAGGACGCGCCGGTATCGTCGGTTCGGTCACCGCTTGCCCCGATCCCACCGTGGAGCGCTCATGTCCGGCCAGTCCACCCGCCGCACCGTACTGAAAGGCGCCGCCCTCGCCGGAGCCGCCGGGCTGGGTGTCGCCGCCTGTTCCACGGAGTCCAAGCTCGGGCACGCCGAGGTCCCGACCCCGACCGCCCCGGTGACCCTCGGTGCCCCCGAGGACGTGCCCGTCGGCGGAGCCCGGCTCTACCGCGAGCAGCGGGTCCTGGTGAGCTGCCCGGCCAAGGGCCAGTACAAGGCGTTCAGCGCCCAGTGCACCCACGCCGGCTGCGTCCTCGACAAGATCGAGGACAACGAGGGCAACTGCCCCTGCCACGGCAGCCGCTTCGACGTCACCACCGGCAAGGCCATCCAGGGCCCGGCGACCGTCCCGCTCCCCGAGGTCCCGGTCCGGATCGAGGGCGGAAAGCTCGTCGCGGGCCCGGAGGCGTAGCCGCGCGCGGTCGAGGCTCCCTACGCCCAGTCCCAGTCGATCCCCAGGATCCCCGGCCGTACCCCCTGCTCCACCAGATGCACCGTCCGGTGCCGGCCGCTCAGCGTCAGGTCCGAGCGGCCACCGCGCGGCGCGCCCGCCGAGGCCTGGGCGAAACGCCGGCACCGTACCGGCAGCGCCGCCTCGTCGAACCGCACCTGCAGCACGTACTGCCCGCCCGCGAAGCTGAATCCCCGGACGTACTCCCCGCTCGGGCCGCCGGTCCCGTCCTCGAAGCCGTAGCCGAAGAGGTACGTCTCCCCGGCCCGCAGCCGCGCGTCGAAGAGCAGCTCCGCGACGAGCACGCCCGTCTCCGCGTGCCACCGCAGCCGCCCCGTACGGCAGTTGTCCGTGGCCCGCACCTCCACCCGAGAGGGGTCGCAGCCCGGATCGCCGTGGTGGATGGCGAGATAGCGGTCGATCCCGTCCCGGTGCGCCCGCACCACGTGCTGCGACGCCCGCCCCACCAGCTCCCGGCCCGCCCCGATCCGTACCCGCTCGTGGTGGCCGACCGTGTGCAGCCCGCCGTCCAGCGGCGACTCCAGCTCGCCGAGCAGCGCCTCCACCGCCCCCGACGCCTCCACCAGCGAGCGGTACGAACGAGCCGCCGGCCGCTCCACGTCGGCGCGCGCCTCCGAGTCCTCGGCCAGCAGCCGGATCAGCGAGTTCCCCGGCAGCTGGAGGACCTCCTCCAGGGCGCGGACGGCCTTCATCGACTCCGGCCGCTGCGGGCGGCGGGCACCCTGCTGCCAGTAACTGAGGCTGGTCACCCCGACCTTGATGCCCCGGTGGGCGAGATGGTGCTGCACCCGCTGGAGCGGAAGGCCGCGCACCGCGAGGGCCGTGCGCAGCGCCAGATGGAACGGTCCGGTGTGCAGCAACTGCACCAGATCGGCCTCGGTGTGCCCCACGGGACTCCTCAGTGAACATTCACGACGACGCCGGCGGACCCTCGTGCCGCCGGGGGCGGGCCCGCAGCTGGCGCGCGGGCGCGCGTTCACACCCGGGTCACACCGTTCACAGCCCGCCGTCACCCCGCATTGAAGCGTGTTGACCGGATCCGGACAACGTTCGATGCTCCTGAGCAGCGTCCGGACGCGCTCCTCCAACTCCCCACATCCCCACCCCCACTCCCCACCCCCCGCCTCGGGAGGAACGCGATGCGCAGTAGAAAGCTGTCCCTGGCGGCACTCGCCGCTGCCGCACTCTTCCTGCTCCCCATGTCCTCGGCGACCGCCGCGCCGACGACCGAGGACGCCGCCGCCCTCGGGTACAAGCGGCTGAACATCACCATGCAGGCGCAGCAGAAGACCAACTGGTGCTGGGCCGCCGGCGGCAACACCATCGCCACCTGGTTCGGCCGGAACTACAGCCAGAACCAGTTCTGCAACGCCGCCTTCAACCGCCAGCAGGGCTACGACTGCCCCAACAACCAGGCCACGCTCGGCAATGTGCAGACCGGCCTGCGCTGGGCGGGCGTCAACCCCGGCTCGTACGTGACGGGCTGGCTGCGCTACCCGACCGTGCAGACCGAGATCAACGCCGACCGCCCGATCGAGACCCGGATCCAGTGGGCGAGCGGCGGCGGTCACATGCATGTGATCTACGGCTACGACGACACCGACAGCTGGGTCTACTGGGGCGATCCCTGGCCCTCCAGCGACCGCTACAACTGGGCCTCGCACGCCTGGTACGTCGACAACGGCTCCTTCTCCTGGACCCACTCGCTCTACCGGATAGGAGCGTGACGACGATGAATCCGATACGTGCCATCGGCGCCGGGTTCCTGTCCGCGGCGGCCCTCGTCGCGCTCGGTGCGGTGCCGGCGGACGCCGCCGACGCCCCGCCGACGGCCGCGACGCCCGAGGCGGCGGCGTCGGCCCCCGCGACCCTGGACACGCTCTCCCGGTTCTTCGCCCGCGACGGAGTCCTCGCCCGCTCGGCGGCGCGGCCCCGCGTCGAGGGCGTCTCCGTCCCGGTGCGGGTGCTGTCCCCGGAATTCGTGGCGGGGAAGGCGGGCGCACCCGTCGCCCGCGTCGAGTTCCACGCCAGCAGGGCGGTCGCCTCGGACGGGCAGACGGCCTCGCTGTGGACCGCGCGGCAGGCGGACGGCGGCTGGCAGGTCGTGAACATCGCCACCGGTGACGACGAGGTCAGGTACGCGGGGGAGGGCGCGAAGGCCCTGCCGGGCGGGATCGTGTTCCGCGAGCCGCAGATCGACGCCTGGTACGTCCAGAAGGGCGCGAAGGTGCTCCCGCTGGACGAGGACGCGGTACGCGCGGCCGGGCAGAACGGCACCAGCCTGACCGCGTACCGGGACCGGGTCGCCCGGGCCTACGGGGACAAGCTGCCCGGCTCCGCCTACGCCCGCAAGGGCACGGCCGGCGGCTACGACACCCCCGCCGCCGCCGACGACGAGCCCCTGGTCACGGCCGCCTCCGCGACGGCGGGCGCGGGCGCGGCACTCGCCCTGGGCCTCATCGGCACGCGCGCGTGGCGGCGCCGCAGGCCGACGGCCTGATCCCACTCGCAGGCCGGTACCCGGCCCCCACCCAGGTACCGGCCTGCGGCACGTCCCACCCGCCCCTCACCGCGCCAGGTACCCCCCGTCCACCGGCAGCACCACGCCCGTGATGAACGACGCCTCGTCCGAGGCGAGGAAGAGGATCGCCCGCGCCACCTCCTCCGGGGTGCCGAAGCGGCGCATCGGGTGCAGGGCGACGATCTCCGTCAGGTACTCCGGGCCGCCCGGCTCCGACCAGGCCGCCGCGACGCGTTCCGTCTCGATCGTGCCCGGGGCCACCGCGTTCACCCGGATCCCGCGCTCCGCCCACTCGACCGCCAGGTGCTTCGTCAGCCCCGAGGCCACGAACTTGGCCGGGCCGTAGACCGCCTGGCGGGCCTGCCCCGCGACGCCGGAGATCGAGGACGTGCAGACGACCGCCCCGCCGCCCTCCTGCCCGGCCATCGCCTCGATCGCGTACTTGCAGGTCAGGAAGGTGCCCCGGCCGTCCACGGCCATGACCCGGTCCCACTCCTCCACGGTCGCCTCCAGGACGTCGGAGAGCGGGATCAGCCCGGCGTTCGCCACCGCGACGTCCAGCCGCCCGAACCGTTCCACCGCCGTCGCGACCATCCGCCGTACGTCCTCCTCCCGGGAGACGTCGCCGACCACCAGTGCCACGGACGCGTCGAGCGTCCCGAGCCGCTCCTCGTCCAGGTCGGCGGCCACCACCCGCGCGCCCTCCCGGGCGAAGAGCTGGGCCGTCGCCCGCCCGATCCCGCTCGCCGCGCCCGTGACCAGGCACACCCGGCCCGCGAGCCGCCCGGCCGCCGGCCCTGTCGCTTGTCCCGCCGCCTCCGTCGTCATGCCCGGCCAACGAGCGGACGCGGTCTGAGTGTCGGCCCCCGCCAGTAGGGTGGGGAACATGGCCGACCCCTCCAGCTACCGCCCCAGGCCGGGGCAGATCCCCGACTCGCCGGGGGTCTACAAATTCCGCGACGAGCACCGCCGGGTGATCTACGTAGGGAAGGCGAAGTCCCTGCGCCAGCGGCTGGCGAACTACTTCCAGCCGCTCGCGAGCCTGCACCCGCGCACGGCCACGATGGTCACGACGGCCGCCTCCGTGGAGTGGACCGTCGTCTCGACCGAGGTCGAGGCGCTCCAGCTGGAGTACTCCTGGATCAAGGAGTTCGACCCCCGGTTCAACGTCAAGTACCGGGACGACAAGAGCTATCCCTACCTCGCGGTGACCCTGAACGAGGAGTTCCCGCGCGTCCAGGTCATGCGCGGCCACAAGAAGAAGGGCGTGCGCTACTTCGGGCCGTACGCCCACGCGTGGGCCATCCGCGAGACCGTCGACCTGATGCTCCGCGTCTTTCCCGTACGGACCTGCTCCGCCGGTGTCTTCCGTAACGCCGCCTCCGCCGGCCGCCCCTGCCTTCTCGGGTACATCGGCAAGTGCTCCGCCCCCTGCGTCGGCCGGGTCACCCCCGACGAACACCGCGACCTGGCCGAGGAGTTCTGCGACTTCATGGCCGGCCGCACCGGCACGTACATCCGCCGCCTGGAGCAGCAGATGACGGCGGCGGCCGAGGAGATGGAGTACGAGAAGGCGGCCAGGCTCCGCGACGACATAGGGGCGCTGCGGCGCGCCATGGAGAAGAACGCGGTCGTCCTCGCCGACGCCACCGACGCCGACCTCATCGCGCTCGCCGAGGACGAGCTGGAGGCGGCCGTCCAGATCTTCCACGTCCGGGGCGGCCGGGTGCGCGGCCAGCGCGGCTGGGTCACGGACAAGGTCGAGGCCGTCTCGACGGCCGGCCTGGTCGAGCACGCGATCCAGCAGCTGTACGGCGAGGAGAGCGGCGAGGCGGTCCCCAAGGAGGTCCTCGTCCCGGCCGTCCCCGAGGACGCCGAGGCCGTCACGCAGTGGCTGAGCGGCCGCCGGGGCTCCCAGGTCTCCCTCCGCGTCCCGCAGCGCGGTGACAAGAAGGACCTGATGGAGACGGTCGCGCGCAACGCCCAGCAGGCGCTGGTACTGCACAAGACCAAGCGCGCCAGCGATCTGACCACCCGCTCCCGGGCCCTGGAGGAGATCGCCGAGGCCCTGGACCTGGACTCGGCGCCGCTGCGGATCGAGTGCTTCGACATCTCGCACCTCCAGGGGCAGGACGTCGTGGCGTCCATGGTCGTCTTCGAGGACGGGCTGCCGCGCAAGAGCGAGTACCGCCGGTTCCAGATCAAGGGCTTCGAGGGCCAGGACGACGTCCGCTCGATGCACGAGGTGATCGGCCGCCGCTTCAAGCGCTACCTCGCCGAGAAGGAGAAGACGGGGGAGTGGGGCCCGGACGGCGTGGCCGTGGACGCCGACGGCGACGCGGTCGACACCCACGGTGACGGCCCGGCGGCCGACGGCGTGAACGGCTCCGGCGAGGTGCCCGTGGACGACGGCCGCCCGAAGCGTTTCGCGTACCCGCCGCAGCTCGTCGTCGTGGACGGCGGGCAGCCCCAGGTCGCCGCCGCCCGTAGGGCCCTGGACGAGCTGGGCATCGACGACATCGCCGTCTGCGGCCTCGCCAAGCGCCTTGAGGAGGTCTGGCTGCCGGGCGACGACGACCCGGTCGTACTGCCCCGCTCCAGCGAGGGTCTCTACCTCCTTCAGCGGGTACGTGACACGGCTCACGACTTCGCCATCCGCTACCAGCGCTCGAAGCGGAACAAGCGGGTCAGGAGCAGCCCGCTGGACGCGGTCCCGGGCCTCGGGGATACCCGCAAACAGGCGTTGATCAAGCATTTCGGCTCGGTGAAGCGGCTTCGGCAGGCGACAATCGAGCAGATCATCGAGGTGCCCGGCATGGGCAGGAAGACGGCCGAAGCCGTGGCCGTGGCTCTCGCCCAGGCGGCTCCGGCCGCACCCGCCGTGAACACCGCCACAGGAGAGATCATGGAAGACGACGGGGGCACCACGGCATGACCGAGAACGAGCACGAACACGAACAGCACGACGAGCACGACACAGGAAGCGGAGCAGGACACGTGAGTACGGGCACGAAGGAGGCCGGCGAGGCCGCCGACGCGGCGGCCATCCCCGAGCTGGTGATCATCTCCGGCATGTCCGGCGCCGGCCGGTCCACCGCGGCGAAGTGCCTGGAGGACCTCGGCTGGTTCGTCGTCGACAACCTGCCGCCCGCGCTGATCCCCACCATGGTGGAGCTCGGCGCCCGTTCCCAGGGCAACGTGGCCCGGATCGCCGTCGTCGTCGACGTCCGCGGCCGGCAGTTCTTCGACGCCCTGCGGGAGTCCCTCGCCGCCCTCGACGCCCAGCAGGTCACCCGGCGGATCGTCTTCCTGGAGTCCTCCGACGAGGCCCTGGTCCGGCGGTTCGAGTCGGTCCGCAGGCCGCACCCGCTGCAGGGCGACGGCCGCATCACCGACGGCATCGCCGCCGAGCGCGACCTGCTGCGCGAGCTGCGCGGCGACGCCGACCTGGTGATCGACACCTCCAGCCTCAACGTCCACGAGCTGCGCGCCAAGATGGACGCCCAGTTCGCAGGCGACGAGGAGCCGGAGCTGCGGGCCACGGTCATGTCCTTCGGATTCAAGTACGGGCTGCCCGTCGACGCCGACCTCGTCGTCGACATGCGCTTCCTGCCCAACCCGCACTGGGTCCCCGAGCTGCGCCCGTTCACCGGGCTCAACGAGGAGGTCTCGGCGTACGTCTTCAACCAGCCCGGGGCCAAGGAGTTCCTCGACCGCTACACCGAGCTGCTCCAGATGATCGCCGCGGGCTACCGCCGCGAGGGCAAGCGGTACGTGACCATCGCCGTCGGCTGCACGGGCGGCAAGCACCGCTCCGTCGCCACGTCCGAGAAGCTCGCCGCCCGCCTCGCCGCGGAAGGGGTCGAGACCGTCGTCGTCCACCGGGACATGGGGCGCGAGTGAAGCCGTACCGTCGGCGTACGTCCACGCTTTCGGTACGTACGCTCCGCAGGCGCGGCGCCCAGCCCAAGGTCGTCGCGCTGGGCGGGGGCATGGGCCTGTCGGCCTCCCTGGCCGCCCTGCGCCGGATCACGGGCGACCTGACCGCCGTCGTCACCGTCGCCGACGACGGCGGCTCCAGCGGCCGGCTCCGGGAGGAGCTGGGCGTGCTGCCGCCGGGCGACCTGCGCAAGGCGCTCGCCGCGCTCTGCGGGGACGACGACTGGGGCCAGACCTGGTCCCGGGTCATCCAGCACCGCTTCCAGTCCAAGGGCGACCTGCACGAGCACGCGGTCGGCAATCTGCTGATCGTCGCGCTCTGGGAGCAGCTCGGCGATCACGTGCTGGCCCTGGACCTGGTCGGCAAGCTGCTCGGCGCGCAGGGCCGGGTGCTGCCGATGTCCGCCGTGCCGCTGGAGCTCCAGGCCCTGGTCAGGGGGCACGACCCGGAGCGCCCGGACGACGTGGACACGGTCCGTGGCCAGGCCACGGTGGCGCTCACGCCCGGTGACGTGCAGTCGGTGCACCTCGTCCCGCACGACCCGCCGGCCGTGCCCGAGGCCGTCGCCGCGGTACGGGACGCGGACTGGGTGGTGCTCGGACCGGGCTCCTGGTTCTCCTCGGTGATCCCGCACCTGCTGGTCCCCGAACTGCTCGACGCGCTCACCGAGACGAAGGCCCGCAAGGTCCTCTCGCTGAACCTCGCACCGCAGCCGGGAGAAACCGAGGGGTTCTCTCCGCAGCGTCATTTGGAGGTTTTGGGACGACACGCCCCTAAACTCGCCCTGGACGTGGTGCTGGCCGACGAGGCCGCCGTGCCCGATCGCGAGTCCCTCGCCGATGCCGCCAAGCGGCTCGGCGCCGCGGTCGAGCTGGCGCCGGTGGCCCGTGCCGACGGTCTCCCGAAGCATGATCCGGAGCTGTTGGCCGCCGCGTACGACCGTATTTTTCGGATGCATGGAAGGATCGGCCCATGGCGATGACGGCAGCGGTGAAGGACGAGATTTCCCGGCTTCCCGTCACCCGGACCTGCTGCAGGAAGGCAGAGGTCTCGTCGATCCTGCGGTTCGCGGGCGGTCTGCACCTGGTGAGCGGGCGGATCGTGATCGAGGCGGAGCTGGACACCGCGATGGCGGCCAGGCGCCTCAAGCGGGACATCCTCGAGATCTTCGGGCACAGCTCGGAGCTGATCGTGATGGCCCCCGGCGGCCTGCGGCGCGGCTCCCGCTTCGTCGTCCGGGTGGTGGCGGGCGGCGACCAGCTGGCCCGGCAGACCGGCCTGGTCGACGGCAGGGGCCGGCCGATCCGCGGGCTGCCCCCGCAGGTCGTCTCGGGTGCCACCTGCGACGCCGAGGCGGCCTGGCGCGGCGCCTTCCTGGCGCACGGCTCGCTGACCGAGCCCGGCCGCTCCTCCTCCCTGGAGGTGACCTGCCCCGGCCCGGAGGCCGCCCTCGCCCTGGTGGGCGCGGCGCGCCGGCTGAGCATCGCCGCGAAGGCCCGTGAGGTACGGGGCGTGGACCGGGTCGTCGTCCGCGACGGCGACGCGATCGGCGCCCTGCTGACCCGGCTCGGCGCGCACGAGTCGGTGCTCGCCTGGGAGGAGCGGCGGATGCGCCGCGAGGTCCGGGCCACGGCGAACCGGCTGGCCAACTTCGACGACGCCAACCTGCGCCGCTCGGCGCGCGCCGCGGTCGCCGCGGGCGCCCGGGTGCAGCGCGCGCTGGAGATCCTCGCCGACGAGGTGCCCGAGCACCTCGCGGCCGCGGGCCGGCTGCGCATGGAGCACAAGCAGGCCTCCCTGGAGGAACTGGGCGCGCTCGCCGACCCGCCGCTGACCAAGGACGCGGTCGCGGGCCGGATCCGCCGTCTGCTGGCGATGGCCGACAAGCGGGCGCAGGACCTCGGCATCCCCGGGACCGAGTCCAACCTGACGGAGGAGCTGGACGACAGCCTGGTCGGCTGACTCCTCGACTGACTCCACTCGGCTGACTCCGCATCAGCTGTTCAACTCACCGCTGCCGGTGCCTTTCTGAGGCACCGGCAGCACCCGTTCGGCTCGCACGGCACCCTTGACATGATCATGAATGATGATCAGCCTGGCGTCTGTTCACTTTCGTGGCAGACGACAGCAAGGGGGGCTTATGAGACGCAGAGCGAGAGCGATCCTCGCGGCGGGGTCACTGCTGATCGCGGGACTCGTGGCGGCGCCCGGCGCCGGGGCGGAACCTCAGGACACGAGCGGCGGCGGTGACGCCCTCTCCGTATGGCGCGCGAAGGTCACCAAGGAGCAGGTGCCGCTGATCCTCGAAGCCGGCACCGACGGCCACGAGCTGACCGAGCAGGTGCCGGAGAAGGGCTCCGCCACCGTCGAGCTCCACCTCACCGACAAGCAGGCCGGACAGCTGCGCGGCAAGGGCGTCGAGCTCGCCAAGCACACCCTCTCCGCCCAGGCCGAGAAGCGGGTCGCCGGCGCCGGGGACGGCGTCTTCCGCCCGTACGGCGGGCAGGGCGGCCTCAAGGAGGAGATCCTCGCCGCCGCCCAGGCCCACCCGGACGTCACCAAGGTCGTCTCCATCGGCAAGTCCGGCAACGGCCAGGACATCCTCGCCCTGAAGGTCAGCAAGGGCGCCAAGAAGGCCAAGGACGGCTCGAAGCCCGCGACGCTGTACATGTCCAACCAGCACGCCCGTGAGTGGATCACCCCCGAGATGACCCGGCGGCTGATGCACCAGTACCTCGACGGCTACGGCACGGACGCGCGGATCACCAGGATCGTCGACTCCACCGAGCTGTGGTTCGTGCTCTCCGCCAACCCGGACGGCTACGACTTCACCCACGCCGACCCCGAGAACCGCCAGTGGCGCAAGAACCTCCGCGACAACGACGGAGACGGCCGCATCGCCCCCGGCGACGGGGTCGACCTGAACCGTAACTTCGCCTACAAGTGGGGCTACGACAACGAGGGTTCGTCCCCCGACCCGGCCGACGAGACCTTCCGCGGCACCGGTCCGATGTCGGAGCCCGAGACCAAGGCGCTGGACGCCTTCCAGAAGCGCATCGGCTTCCGGTACGGCATCAACTACCATTCTGCCGCCCAGCTGCTGCTGTACGGGGTCGGCTGGCAGGTCGCCACCGACACCCCCGACGACGTGGCGCTCAAGGCGCTGGCCGGCACCCCGGAGAAGTCCGCCGTGCCCGGCTACCGGCCGCAGGTCTCCTCCGAGCTGTACACCACCAACGGCGAGGCCGACGGACACGCGGCGAACGTCAACGGGATGCAGATGTTCACCCCGGAGATGTCGACCTGCGCCACCGCCTCACGCGTCGACCCGAACGACGCCTGGCTGCCCGCCGACTGCGCCTCCGTCTTCACCTTCCCGGACGACGAGAAGCTGATCCAGGCGGAGTTCGCCAAGAACGTGCCGTTCGCGCTCGCCGTGGCCGAGACCGCCCTCCGCCCGGACCGGCCCGTCTCCGTCACCGGCATCGACGCCCCCGACTTCACCCCGGCCGCCTTCACCACCTCCTACGCCCGTGGCGGCGACCAGGAGGTCTCCGTGACCGCCCGCAAGTCGCTGCGCGGCAAGGAGCTGAAGTACCGGATCAACGGCGGCCGTACGCACACCGAACGGCTTGCGGCCTGGCGGGGCGGCGAGACCTACGGCGGCGAGGACAACATCTACTTCGACCAGTACCGGGCCGAGGTCGAGGACGCCGAGCCGGGCGACACCGTCGAGGTCTGGTTCACCGCCCGCACCCGCGAGGGCCGGGCGACCGCCTCCACCCCGTTCACGTACACCGTGGCCGAACGGCCCCGCGCCGACGTCCTCGTCCTCGCCGAGGAGGGCGGCACCGCCGCCGCGCGGCACACCGCCACCTACGTGAAGGCGCTCGCCGACAACGGCCGCGGGGCCGCCGTCTGGGACGTCGCCACCCAGGGCGCCCCCGACCCGCTCGGCGTGCTCAGCCACTTCCGCAGCGTCGTCTGGTACACCGGCGCCGAGGCGCCCTCCGGGCCCGTCACGCTGGCCGTACGGGAGTACCTCAACGAGGGCGGCAAGCTGATCAACGCCGGTGAGAAGTCCGGCGGTCTCGTCGACATCGGCCGGGCCACCTCCAACGACTTCGCCCAGTACTACCTCGGCGCCTACCACCGGGCGGGGCTGAACGGCCCGGCCTCCTTCGACGGAACCGGCGGCTTCGCGGGCACCACCGGAGGCCTCGGCGGCGCGGCCGGCAACCCGCTGGACAACGCCGGTGCGTACACCGTCACCTCGGACACCCTGGCGCCGCGCCAGTTCCCGCAGTTCGGCAGCAGCCGCTCGGCCGGCGACTACCCGGGTGTCCGCACCCCCTTCGAGCCGTACGAGGGCGCGTCCTTCGCCGCCGTCCGGCACACCGACGACACCTGGGCCCGGCTCAGCCGCACCGTCGACCTCACCGGCGTCGACGCGGCCTCGAAGCCCAGCCTCCGCTTCCAGGTCAGTTACGACACCGAGCCCGGCTACGACAACCTCGTCGTCGAGGCCCACACCGTCGGTCAGGACGACTGGACCACGCTGCCCGACGCCAACGGCGGTACCTCCACCGCCGCCCCGGCCGACTGCGGCGAGGGCTACTACGTCCAGGGCCACCCCTTCCTCGCCCGCTACCTGACCGTCGGCGAGGACGGCTGCGCCACCACCGGCACCACCGGCTCCTGGAACGCCTTCACCGGCCCCTCCAACGGCTGGCGGCAGGCCTCGATCGACCTGAGCGCCTACGCGGGCAAGCAGGTCGAGCTCTCGATCTCGTACATCGCCGACCCCGGCACCGGCGAGATGGGCGCCTTCGTCGACGACACCGCGCTCGTCGTCGGCGGCACCCCGGGCCAGGCCGAGGGCTTCGAGACCGCGCTCGGCGCGTGGTCCGTACCGGGACCGCCGGCCGGCAGCCCCGGAAACGGCAGCGACTGGACCCGCTCCCCGGGGCTCTTCCACTCGCAGGCGGCCGTCACCACACGCGACACCGTGCTGCTCGGTTTCGGCCTGGAGCACATGCCGAGTGCGGCGGAACGCAGCAGACTGATCCGACAGGCGCTCGGCCGGCTGCACGGCTGAGCGGCTGCCCGCACTATTGATCACAGTCAGTGATCGGGACGAAAGAGGCACCGTGGCTCGAACCAGCCGGTAATAACGGGCCACGGTGCATTCCCGGGGACTTCAGGCCGCACGCGATGTCACTCTCAGCCGATGAGAGAGGTAGGGTCGTAAGCGGTCGGGGACATCCCTAAAAGAATCTCGCCGGCGTCGAAACCGGCGTACCTAACGAGGAGATCGGTTCGTGACGATCCGCGTAGGCATCAACGGCTTTGGCCGCATCGGTCGCAACTACTTCCGCGCGCTGCTTGAGCAGGGTGCCGACATCGAGATCGTGGCTGTCAACGACCTGGGTGACACCGCGACCACCGCGCATCTGCTGAAGTACGACACGATCCTGGGACGCCTCAAGGCCGAGGTCACCCACACGGCGGACACCATCACCGTCGACGGTCACACCATCAAGGTGCTGTCCGAGCGCAACCCGGCCGACATCCCCTGGGGTGAGCTGGGCGTCGACATCGTCATCGAGTCGACCGGCATCTTCACCAAGAAGGCCGACGCCGAGAAGCACATCGCGGGCGGCGCCAAGAAGGTCCTCATCTCGGCTCCGGCCAAGGACGAGGACATCACCATCGTGATGGGCGTCAACCAGGACAAGTACGACGCGGCCAACCACCACGTCATCTCCAACGCCTCCTGCACCACCAACTGTGTGGCGCCGATGGCCAAGGTCCTCGACGAGAACTTCGGCATCGTCAAGGGCCTGATGACGACGGTCCACGCGTACACGAACGACCAGCGCATCCTGGACTTCCCGCACTCGGACCTGCGCCGCGCCCGCGCCGCCGCCGAGAACATCATCCCGACCACGACGGGCGCCGCCAAGGCCACCGCCCTGGTCCTCCCGCAGCTCAAGGGCAAGCTCGACGGCATCGCGATGCGTGTCCCGGTCCCGACCGGTTCCGCCACCGACCTCGTCGTGACGCTGCAGCGCGAGGTCACCAAGGACGAGGTCAACGCCGCGTTCAAGAAGGCCTCCGACGACGGCGACCTCAAGGGCTACCTGACCTACACCGAGGACCCGATCGTCTCCTCGGACATCGTCGGCGACCCGGCCTCCTGCACCTTCGACTCCTCCCTGACCATGGTCCAGGAGGGCAACACGGTGAAGATCCTCGGCTGGTACGACAACGAGTGGGGCTACTCCAACCGCCTCGTCGACCTCACCGTCTTCGTCGGCGGCCAGCTCTAAAGCCTCCGGAACGGGCACCTCGATGTGAGCACAGGGCTCGGACAGCGCGATGATGCGCTGTGCGAGCCCTGTCTCGTGTGCTTCACCGCGTACCAAGGAGTCAGTAGAAGATGAAGACCATCGACGAGCTTCTCGCCGAAGGCGTCGCCGGCAAGCGGGTATTCGTCCGCGCCGACCTCAACGTGCCGCTCGACGGCACGACCATCACCGACGACGGCCGCATCCGAGCCGTCCTTCCGACGGTCAAGGCGCTCGCCGTGGCCGGCGCCCGTGTCGTGGTCGCCTCGCACCTGGGCCGCCCCGACGGCGCCCCGGACGCGAAGTACTCCCTCGCCCCGGCCGCCGCGCGCCTCGGTGAACTCCTCGGCACCGACGTCGCGTTCGCGACCGACACCGTCGGCGAGTCCGCCAGGACGACCGTCGCGGGCCTGGTCGACGGCCAGGTGGCCGTGATCGAGAACCTGCGCTTCAACGCGGGCGAGACGTCCAAGGACGACGCCGAGCGCAAGGCGTTCGCCGAGCAGCTCGCCCAGCTCGCCGACCTGTACATCGGCGACGGCTTCGGCGCCGTCCACCGCAAGCACGCCTCGGTCTTCGACCTCCCGGCGCTGCTGCCGCACGCCGCCGGCCACCTCATCGCCACCGAGGTCCGCGTCCTGAAGAAGCTCACCGACGAGGTCAAGCGTCCCTACGTCGTCGTCCTCGGCGGCGCCAAGGTCTCCGACAAGCTCGCCGTCATCGACAAGCTGCTCGGCAAGGCCGACCGCATCCTCATCGGCGGCGGCATGGCCTACACCTTCCTCAAGGCCCAGGGCCACGAGGTCGGCATCTCCCTCCTCCAGGAGGACCAGATCCCGGCCGTCACCGAGTACATGGAGCGCGCCGAGAAGAACGGCGTCGAGCTGGTCCTGCCGGTCGACGTCCTCGTCTCCTCGGACTTCCCGGACCTGAAGACGAAGGCCCCGGCCGACTTCGAGACCGTCGACGCCGACAAGATCCCCTCCGACAAGGAGGGCCTCGACATCGGCCCGAAGACCCGTGAGCTGTACGCCACGAAGATCACCGACGCCGAGACCGTCTTCTGGAACGGTCCGGTGGGCGTCTTCGAGCACCCCGACTACGCCGGCGGCACCACTGCCATCGCGCAGGCCCTCCTCGACAGCAGCGCCTTCACCGTCGTCGGCGGTGGCGACTCGGCCGCGGCCGTGCGCACGCTGGGCTTCGACGAGAATGCCTTCGGCCACATCTCGACCGGCGGCGGCGCCTCCCTCGAATACCTCGAGGGCAAGACGCTCCCCGGCCTCGCCGCACTGGAGGACTGAACACCTTGACCACGCGTACCCCGCTGATGGCGGGCAACTGGAAGATGAACCTCAACCACCTCGAGGCCATCGCCCACGTCCAGAAGCTCGCCTTCGCGCTGACCACCAAGGACTACGACGCCGTCGAGGTCGCGGTCCTGCCGCCCTTCACCGACCTGCGGTCCGTCCAGACCCTGGTCGACGGCGACAAGCTCAAGATCAAGTACGGCGCCCAGGACATCTCGGCGCACGACTCCGGTGCCTACACCGGCGAGATTTCCGGCGCGATGCTGGCCAAGCTGAAGTGCGCCTACGTCACCGTGGGCCACTCCGAGCGCCGGCAGTACCACGGCGAGACCGACGAGCTCTGCAACGCCAAGGTGAAGGCCGCGTATAGGCACGACCTGACCCCGATCCTCTGCGTAGGCGAGGGCCTGGACGTCCGCAAGGCCGGCCGGCAGGTCCAGTACACCCTCGACCAGCTCGACGGCGGTCTGAAGGACCTGCCGGCCGAGCAGGCCGAGTCCATCGTGATCGCCTACGAGCCGGTGTGGGCCATCGGCACCGGCGAGGTCGCCACCCCCGAGGACGCGCAGGAGGTCTGCGGGGCGATCCGCGGGCGTCTCGCGGAGCTGTACTCGCAGGAGCTGGCCGACAAGGTCCGCATCCAGTACGGCGGCTCGGTCAAGGCCGGCAACGTGGCCGCGATCATGACGCAGCCCGACGTCGACGGTGCCCTGGTGGGCGGCGCGGCGCTGGACTCCGAGGAGTTCGTCAAGATCGTCCGCTTCCGTGATCAGTGAAGCGATCGGTGAGTAGGCGGTAGCGACGATCCGTCGTACCCTTGCGGGGGTCGGGCAGGACCTGCCCGACCCCCGTCCGTATATGTCCGAGGAAGTTGGTCCAGCCGTGGTTATGGGGTTCTCGATCACCCTGATCGTCTTCAGCGCGCTGCTGATGCTGCTCGTGCTGATGCACAAGGGGAAGGGCGGCGGCCTCTCCGACATGTTCGGCGGTGGCATGCAGTCGTCCGTGGGTGGCTCCTCGGTCGCCGAGCGCAACCTGGACCGCATCACCGTCGTGGTCGGTCTGCTCTGGTTCGCCTGCATTGTCGTGCTCGCGCTTCTGATGAAGTTGGACGTGTAACTCCAATCACTGGACGCGCGTTGGGCCTTACGTAGACTGGGGCATCTTCGAGCACCATCACGCAGGGAGTTACGACCGTGGCAAGTGGCAACGCGATCCGGGGAAGCCGGGTCGGAGCGGGGCCGATGGGGGAGGCCGAGCGGGGCGAGTCGGCGCCGCGCCTCCGCATCTCCTTCTGGTGCTCGAACGGGCACGAGACGCAGCCGAGCTTCGCCAGTGACGCACAGGTTCCGGAGACGTGGGACTGCCCGCGCTGCGGCTTCCCGGCCGGCCAGGACCGGGACAACCCGCCGGACCCGCCGCGCACCGAGCCGTACAAGACGCACCTCGCGTACGTACGGGAGCGGCGCAGCGACGAGGACGGCGAGGCGATCCTCGCGGAGGCGCTCGCCAAACTGCGCGGCGAGATCTGAGCGTGGTGTGACAGTGTGACGAACGGGCCCCGCCCGCGAACTCGATTCGCGGCCGGGGCCCGTTCGCGTACCCGGCCTCGCTCGTGCTCGCCGTTGCGCCGTCCGGCCCCCTGATCAACTAGGTTGGAGTGGCAGCGGGGCAAGCAGGCAGGAAGAGAAGAAGTAGGCGATGTCCGAGATGAACGCAGAAGGACGAACCAGGCTCAACCGGACGCCGGAGTGGGCCGCCCTCGGCAAGCACCGCGAGCAGTTGGGAGACACCCATCTGCGCGAGCTGTTCGCCGCCGACCCGGACCGTGGCGACCGGTACGGGTTGCGCGTCGGCGACCTGTACCTCGACTTCTCCAAGAACCTCGTCACCGACGAGACGCTCGCGCTGCTGCGCGAGCTGGCCGCCGCGACCGGCGTGGCCGAGCTGCGCGACGCCATGTTCCGCGGCGAGAAGATCAACATCACCGAGGACCGCGCGGTCCTGCACACCGCGCTGCGCGCGCCGCGCGACGCCGTCGTCGAGGTCGACGACGAGAACGTCGTCCCGGCCGTGCACGCCGTCCTCGACAAGATGGCGGTCTTCGCGGACAAGGTCCGCTCGGGCGAGTGGACCGGCCACACCGGCAAGCCGATCAAGAACGTCGTGAACATCGGCATCGGCGGCTCCGACCTCGGGCCCGCCATGGCCTACGAGGTCCTGCGCTCCTTCACCCAGCGGGATCTGACGTTCCGATTCGTCTCCAACGTCGACGGCGCCGACCTCCACGAGGCCGTCCGCGACCTCGACCCGGCCGAGACGCTGTTCATCGTCGCGTCCAAGACCTTCACCACGATCGAGACGGTCACCAACGCCACCTCCGCCCGTAATTGGCTGCTCACCGGCCTCAGGGCCGATCAGAGCGCGGTGGCCAAGCACTTCGTGGCCCTGTCGACCAACGCCGAGAAGGTCGCGGACTTCGGCATCGACACGGCCAACATGTTCGAGTTCTGGGACTGGGTCGGCGGTCGCTACTCGTACGACTCCGCCATCGGCCTCTCCCTGATGATCGCCATCGGCCCGGAGCGCTTCCGCGAGATGCTCGACGGCTTCCACCTCGTCGACGAGCACTTCCGCACCGCCCCGCCGGAGGAGAACGCACCGCTGCTCCTCGGCCTCCTCGGCGTCTGGTACGGCGCGTTCTTCGACGCCCAGTCGCACGCGGTCCTGCCGTACTCGCACTATCTGTCGAAGTTCACCGCCTATCTCCAGCAGCTCGACATGGAGTCCAACGGCAAGTCCGTCGACCGGGAAGGCAACCCCGTCGACTGGCAGACCGGACCTGTCGTCTGGGGTACGCCCGGCACCAACGGGCAGCACGCCTACTACCAGTTGATCCACCAGGGCACCAAGGTCATCCCGGCCGACTTCATCGGCTTCGCCGAGCCCGTCGCCGACCTGCTCCCCGGCCTCGTCGCCCAGCACGACCTGCTGATGGCCAACTTCTTCGCCCAGACCCAGGCACTGGCCTTCGGCAAGACCGCCGACGAGGTACGGGCCGAGGGCGTCGCCGAGGAACTCGTCCCGCACAAGACCTTCAAGGGCAACCACCCGACGACGACGATCCTCGCCAAGGAACTCACCCCGTTCGTCCTCGGCCAGCTCATCGCGCTCTACGAGCACAAGGTCTTCGTCCAGGGCGCGATCTGGAACATCGACTCCTTCGACCAGTGGGGCGTCGAACTGGGCAAGGTCCTCGCCAAGAAGATCGAGCCCGTCCTCACCGAGGGCAAGGGCGGCGAGGAGCTCGACGGCTCGACCGGCCGACTCGTCGCCACCTACCTGTCGCTGCGCGGGAGGTAGCACGGATGCGGGGGGAGAACGCGGTGCGGAGCGAGGTGCGGCTGCGGCCGCCGAACAACACGCTGAACGAACGGGCCGTCGGCTGGTGGCGCGCCCAGTGGCTGCTGACCACCGCCGTGCCGGTGGTGGTCCTCGCCGTCCTCGGGGCGTTCATCGAGCCGGCCCGGTTCTGGCTGTGGCTGCCCGCCGCCGTCCTGGCGGTCGCCGGCCTCGCCTGCACCGCGTTCTTCCCCTCCTGGTGGTTCCGGGTCCACCGCTGGGAGGTCACGGACGACGCCGTCTACGTCCGCACCGGCCTCTTCTGGCAGGAGTGGCGCATCGCGCCCATGTCCCGGATCCAGACCGTCGACACCGTACGCGGCCCGCTGGAGCAGCTCTTCAAGCTCGCCACGGTCACCGTGACGACCGCCTCCTCCAAGGGCGCGATCCGCATCGAGGGCCTCGACCACGAACTCGCGGCGGACCTGGCCGAGAAGCTCACCCGCATCACCCAGGCCACCCCCGGGGACGCCACATGAGTGAGGAGGACTGGCGGCGCCTGGACCGCCGTACGGTCCTGGTCACGGCGGGCGTCCTGGTGGGTGTCGCCGGCGGCGCCGCCCTGCCCACGTTCTTCGGCCTCACCAACTCCATGTCCGCCCCGCGGGCCATCGGCTGGATCCTCGCCGGGGCGGCCCTCCTCGTCGGCGGCGGTTCGGCGGCGGACCACGTGCGCTGGCGGCGCACCCGCTACCGCATCGGCGCCGAACGAGCTGAACTCCACACCGGACTCCTGCTGGTCAAACGCCGCTCGCTGGCCCGCGAACGCATCCGCAGCGTCGACCTGACCGCCAACCCCCTCCAGCGCGTCCTCGGCCTCGTCAAGGTCCGGATCGGCACCGGCGAGCACAACGGCGCCGGCGAATCCACCCTCGAACTCGACCCGGTCGCCAGGGCCGAGGGCGAGCGGCTCCGCCGCGTCCTGCTCGAACGGACCCTCAGCGCCACCGAGGACACCCGCCACGACGGCGCCCTCGCCGAACTCGACCCGCGCTGGATCCGCTACGCCCCGGTCTCCTTCGTCGCCGTCCTCTTCGGCGGCGCGGCGGCCGGTGCCGTGATGCAGGTCAGCGAGTGGTTCGGCGCCCAGAAGGAGGTCATCGACTGGATAGGGGACCGCTTCCAGGACACCTCGATCGTCTCGATGATCCTCGTCCTGATCGCCCTCGCGGTCCTCGTCGGCACCGTCGGCGCCCTCGCCCTCTGGGTCGAGATGTGGTGGAACTACCGCCTGGAGCGCGAGCCCGGCGGCACCCTCCGGGTCCGCCGCGGCCTCTTCACCGCCCGCTCGATCTCCATCGAGGAGCGCCGGCTGCGCGGCGTCGAACTGGTCGAGCCGCTGGGCGTACGGATGGTGCGGGCCGCCCGCGTCGACGCCGTCGCCACCGGCCTCGCCGAGGACGACGAGGACAAGCACGCCGAGAACAAGACCCTGCTGCCCGCGGCCCCCCGCGCGATCGCCGACCGGGTCGCCGCGCAGGTGCTGCGCGAGGCCGAGCCCCCGACGGGCGCGCCGCTCACCGTCCACCCCCGCACCGCCCGCACCCGGCGGCTGCGCTGGGCGCTGTGGAGCGTGTTCGGGCCGGTCGCGGTCCTCGTCGTCCTCGGGGTTGTCCTGCTCACCCCCGTCCTGCTGTACGTCGCCGCGGGCTGCGCCGTGGTCCTCGGCCCGCTCGCCGTGGTGGCCGCCACCGACGCGTACCGCAACCTCGGACACGGCGTCAGCGGCGACTACCTGGTGGCCCGTTCCGGCACGGTCCGCCGGACCACGGTCGCCCTGGAGCGCGGCGGCGTCATCGGCTGGACCGTCAAGCAGTCGTACTTCCAGCGCCGCGCAGGGCTGCTGACCCTCACCGCGACGACCGCCGCGGGCGCGGGCGGGTACGACGTCTACGACGCCGGGCAGGGCGAGGGTCTGACCTTCGCCGCCGAGGCCGTACCGGACCTGCTCGCCCCCTTCCTGGAACCCGTACGGGAAAATGCCGGAGGCCCGGTCCACCGTGCGGTGAACCGGGCCTCCTTGAGCGTCCGTCAGGCCTTCGGCGGTCAGGCCGAGGCCGGCGGGTACAGCGCGCGCGGCAGCTCCGAGGCGGCTGCCGCGTCGAGCAGCCACAGCGTGCGCGAGCGGCCGTAGGCGCCCGCCGCCGGGGCCTGGATCTCGCCCGCGCCGGACAGCGCGATCGCCGCCGCCTTCGCCTTGTCCTCGCCCGCCGCGAGCAGCCAGACCTCACGCGCGGCACGGATCGCCGGCAGCGTCAGCGAGACCCGGGTCGGCGGCGGCTTCGGCGCGCCGTGCACGCCGACCACCATGCGCTCGGTCTCGCGGACCGCCGGAAGCTCCGGGAACAGCGAGGCCACGTGGGTGTCCGGCCCGACGCCCAGCATCAGCACGTCGAAGCTCGGCACCGAGGCATGGTCTTCGGGACCGGCGGCAGCCGCCAGCTCGGCCGCGTACGCCTCGGCGGCGGCCTCGACGTCGTTGCCGTACGGCCCGTCCGATGCGGGCATCGCGTGCACCCGCGCCGGGTCCAGCGGGACGCTGTCGAGCAGCGCCGCGCGGGCCTGGGTGACGTTGCGCTCCGGGTCCCCCTCGGGGAGGAACCGCTCGTCGCCCCACCACAGGTCGAGCCGCGACCAGTCGATCGCGTCCCGCGCGGGGGCCGAACTGAGCGCAGCCAGCAGCCCGTTGCCGTTCCGGCCGCCCGTGAGGACCACGGACGCCGAGCCGCGGGCGGCCTGGGCGTCCACGATCCGGGTGATCAGCCGGGCCGCCGCGGCCTGCGCCATCAGCTCCTTGTCGCGGTGGACGACGAGCTGCGGCGTGCTCACTTGGCCGCCGCCTTCTTGGCCGGGGCCTTCTTCGGAGCGGGCTTCGCGGGCGCGGCCTCGGCGGCGGCCGGAGCCGGGTCCGCCCGGACCGGGTCCGCCGGAGCCGTCACCTTCGCCTCCTCGTCGAGCCGGCCGAGCCCGAACCGCAGCGCCGAGGCGTACGTGTCGTCCGGGTCGAGCCGCCGCAGCTCCTCCGCGATCAGCTCGGCCGTCTCGCGGCGCTTGAGCGCCACGGCACGGTCCGGCTGCCCCTGGATGGAGAGCGTCGCCAGCGAGCCGTCCGGCCGGTCGAGCACGATCGGGCCGCAGCTGGACTCCATCCGTACGGAGGTGAGTCCGGGCCCCTTCGACGTGGCACGGCGCACCGGCACCTTCAGCCGGTCCGCCAGCCACATGGCGAGCAGCTCGACGCTCGGGTTGAACTCCTCGCCCTCCACCTCGGCCGAGGTGACCTCGCACACGACCTGGTCGAGCGCGGCGGCCAGCATCGAACGCCACGGGGTGATCCGGGTCCAGGCCAGGTCCGTGTCGCCCGGGGTGTACGTGTCCGCCCGCCCGGACAGCTCGTGGATCGGCTGCTCGGCGGCGTACGTGTCGGTCACCCGGCGCTGGGCGAGCGCGCCCAGCGGGTCGTTGGCCGGGTCGGCCGGCGCACTGACCGGCCACCAGACGACGACGGGCGCGTCCGGCAGGAGCAGCGGCAGGACCACCGACTGGGCGTGGTCGACGACCTCGCCGTACAGCCGGAGGACAACCGTTTCGCCGGTGCTGGCGTCGGCGCCGAGGCGGACCTCGGCGTCGAGCCGTGCCTTAGCGCGGTCGCGCGGCGAACGGGAGACCCGCTTGATGACGACCAGCGTCCGCGAGGGGTGCTCGCGGGACGCGTCGTTGGCCGCCTTCAGCGCGTCGTAGGCGTTCTCCTCGTCGGTGACGATGACGAGGGTGAGCACCATGCCGACGGCGGGCGTGCCGATGGCACGCCGCCCGAGCACCAGCGCCTTGTTGATCTTGCTGGACGTGGTGTCCGTGAGGTCGGTCTTCATGGCCGGCGCCAGCTCCGTCCGTCTCGTGCGAGCATCTCGTCCGCCTCGACCGGACCCCAGGTCCCGGACTGGTACTGCGCCGGCTTGCCGTGCGCGTCCCAGTGCTGCTCGATCGGGTCGAGGATCTTCCAGGAGAGCTCGACCTCCTCGACCCGCGGGAAGAGGTTCGAGTCGCCGAGCAGCACATCGAGGATGAGCCGCTCGTACGCCTCGGGGCTGGACTCCGTGAAGGACTCGCCGTACGCGAAGTCCATCGACACGTCCCGGACCTCCATCGAGGTGCCCGGCACCTTGGAGCCGAACCGCATGGTCACGCCCTCGTCCGGCTGGACGCGGATGACCAGGGCGTTCTGGCCCAGCTCCTCCGTCGCCGTCTTGTCGAAGGGGGAGTGCGGAGCGCGCTGGAAGACCACCGCGATCTCGGTGACGCGGCGGCCGAGCCGCTTGCCGGTACGGAGATAGAAGGGGACGCCCGCCCAGCGGCGGTTGTCGATCTCCAGCTTGATGGCCGCGAAGGTGTCGGTCTTCGACTTGGGGTCGATGCCGTCCTCCTGCAGATAGCCGACGGCCTTCGCGCCGCCCTGCCAGCCCGGCGCGTACTGGCCGCGCACGGTCGAGGCGCCCAGGTCCTTCGGCAGCTTCACCGCGCCGAGCACCTTGGTCTTCTCGGCCGCGAGCGCGTCCGCGTCGAAGGAGGCGGGCTCCTCCATCGCGGTCAGCGCGAGCAGCTGGAGGAGGTGGTTCTGGATGACGTCACGGGCGGCGCCGATGCCGTCGTAGTAGCCGGCGCGGCCGCCGATGCCGATGTCCTCGGCCATGGTGATCTGCACGTGGTCGACGTACGACCGGTTCCAGATCGGCTCGAAGAGGGTGTTGGCGAAGCGGAGCGCCAGGATGTTCTGGACGGTCTCCTTGCCGAGGTAGTGGTCGATCCGGAAGACCGCGTCGGGCGGGAAGACCTCGTGGACCACCTCGTTGAGCTCCTTGGCGGAGACCAGGTCGTGGCCGAAGGGCTTCTCGATGACCGCGCGGCGCCAGGAGCCGTCCTTCTGGTCGGCCAGGCCGTGCTTCTTCAGCTGCTGGACGACGAGCGGGAAGAACTTCGGCGGCACGGACAGGTAGAAGGCGAAGTTGCCTCCGGTGCCCTGCGCCTTGTCCAGCTCCTCGATGGTGGACTTCAGCTGGTCGAAGGCGTCGTCGTCGTCGAAGTCGCCCTGGACGAACCGCATCCCCTGGATGAGCTGCTGCCACACCTCCTCGCGGAACGGGGTGCGCGCGTGCTGCTCGACGGCGTCATGGACCTCCTGCGCGAAGTCCTCGTTCTGCCACTCGCGGCGGGCGAAGCCGATGAGCGAGAAGCCCGGCGGCAGAAGGCCGCGGTTGGCCAGGTCGTAGACGGCGGGCATCAGCTTCTTACGGGACAAATCGCCCGTGACGCCGAAGATCACCAGACCCGACGGCCCCGCGATACGCGGGAGCCGTCGGTCTGCGGCGTCACGGAGCGGGTTGGCTCCGTGGACTGCGCTCAAAGTGCTTACGCCTCCGAAGGTGCGAGGCGCTGCAGCTCCGCCTCGGTCGACTTGAGCAGGTCGTTCCAGGACGCCTCGAACTTGTCGACGCCCTCGTCCTCAAGCAGCTGTACCACGTCGTCGTACGAGACGCCGAGCGCCTCGATGGCGGCGAGCTCGGTGCGGGACTGCTCGTACGTGCCGCGCACGGTGTCGCCGGTGACCTCGCCGTGGTCGGCGGTGGCCTCCAGCGTCGCCTCGGGCATGGTGTTGACCGTGCCGGGAGCGACCAGGTCGACGACGTACAGCGTGTCCTTGTACGCCGGGTCCTTGACGCCGGTCGAGGCCCACAGCGGACGCTGCTTGTTGGCCTGCGCCTTGTCCAGGGCGGCCCAGCGCTCCGAGGAGAACACCTCTTCGTACGCCTCGTAGGCCAGTCGGGCGTTGGCGAGGGCGGCCTTGCCCTTCAGGGCCAGGGCCTCGTCCGTGCCGAGGGCGGTCAGGCGCTTGTCGATCTCCGAGTCCACACGGGAGACGAAGAAGGAGGCCACCGAGTGGATCAGGGAGATGTCCAGGCCGCGCTCCTTGGCCTTCTCCAGACCCGCCAGGTAGGCGTCCATGACCGCGCGGTAGCGCTCAAGCGAGAAGATCAGCGTCACGTTGACGCTGATGCCGAGGCCGATGACCTCGGTGATCGCCGGCAGACCCGCCTTGGTGGCCGGGATCTTGATGAGCGTGTTGGGACGGTCGACCAGCCAGGCCAGCTGCTTGGCCTCGGCGATGGTGGCCGTCGTGTTGTGGGCGAGCCGGGGGTCGACCTCGATCGAGACCCGGCCGTCCTGGCCGTCCGTGGAGTCGTAGACCGGGCGCAGGATGTCGGCGGCGTCCCTCACGTCCGCCGTCGTGATCATGCGGATGGCCTCGTCCACGGTCACCTTGCGCGCGGCGAGGTCGGCGAGCTGCTGGTCGTAACCGTGGCCCTCCGAGATCGCCTTCTGGAAGATGGACGGGTTGGTGGTGACACCCACCACGTGCTGCTGGTCGATGAGCTCGGCCAGGTTTCCGGACGTGATCCGCTGACGCGAGAGGTCGTCCAGCCAGATCGCGACGCCTTCGTCGGAGAGGCGCTTGAGAGCGTCTGTCATGAGAGGTTCTCCAAAATTCGTGTCTAGGGGCGTCAGCGCGCGGCGGCGGCCAGAGATTCCCGGGCGGCGGCGGCCACGGCCTCCGGCGTGAAGCCGAACTCGCGGAAGAGGACCTTCGCGTCGGCCGAGGCACCGAAGTGCTCCAGCGAGACGATCCGGCCGGCGTCGCCGACGTACTTGTGCCAGGTGAGACCGATGCCGGCCTCGACGGCCACGCGCGCCTTCACCGACGGCGGCAGGACGGAGTCCTTGTACGCCTGGTCCTGCTCCTCGAACCACTCCACGGACGGCATCGAGACCACCCGGGTCGGGACGCCGGCGGCCTGGAGCTGCTCACGGGCCTCGACGGCCACGTGCACCTCGGAGCCGGTGCCGATCAGCACGACCTGCGCGTCGCCGCCGTCGGCGTCGGCGAGAACGTAACCGCCCTTGGCCGCGTCCTCGTTCCAGTCGTACGTCGGCACGCCCTGGCGGGTCAGCGCGAGGCCGTGCGGGGCGCCCTTGCCGAACACGCGGGTGTGCCGCTTGACGATCTCGCGCCAGGCGATGGCGGTCTCGTTCGCGTCCGCCGGGCGGACGATGTTCAGACCGGGGATCGCGCGGAGCGAGGCCAGGTGCTCCACCGGCTGGTGCGTCGGGCCGTCCTCGCCCAGACCGATCGAGTCGTGGGTCCAGACGTACGTCACCGGCAGGTGCATCAGCGCGGAGAGCCGCACCGCGTTGCGCATGTAGTCGGAGAACACCAGGAAGGTGCCGCCGTAGACGCGGGTGTTGCCGTGCAGCGCGATGCCGTTCATCTCCGCGGCCATGGAGTGCTCGCGGATGCCGAAGTGGATCGTGCGGCCGTACGGGTCCGCCTCGGGCAGCGGGTTGCCCTCGGGCAGGAACGACGAGGTCTTGTCGATCGTCGTGTTGTTCGAGCCGGCCAGGTCGGCCGAGCCGCCCCAGAGCTCCGGGATGACCGCGCCGAGCGACTGCAGGACCTTGCCGGACGCGGCGCGGGTGGCGATGCCCTTGCCCGCCTCGAACACGGGGAGGTGCGTCTCCCAGCCCTCGGGCAGCTCGTTCGCCTGGATGCGGTCGAACGTGGCCGCCCGCTCCGGGTTGGCGGTCCGCCACTCGGCGAGGGACTTCTCCCACGCGGCGCGGGACTCACGGCCGCGGTCGCCCAGGCTGCGGGTGTGCCCGATGACCTCGTCGGTGACCTCGAAGGTCTGCTCCGGGTCGAAGCCGAGGATCCGCTTGGTGGCCGCGATCTCCTCGTCGCCGAGCGCCGAGCCGTGCGCGGCCTCGGTGTTCTGGGCGTTCGGGGCGGGCCAGGCGATGATCGAGCGCATCGCGATGAACGACGGACGCTCGGTCTCGGCCTCGGCGGCCTTGATCGCCGCGAACAGCGCGGCCGGGTCGAGGTCGCCGTTGGCCTGCGCCTCGACGCGCTGGACGTGCCAGCCGTACGCCTCGTACCGCTTCATCGTGTCCTCGGACACGGCCGTCTCGGTGTCGCCCTCGATCGAGATGTGGTTGTCGTCCCACAGCAGGATCAGGTTGCCGAGCTTCTGGTGACCGGCCAGCGAGGAGGCCTCGGCGGAGATGCCCTCCTGGAGGCAGCCGTCACCGGCGATCGCGTAGATCCGGTGGTCGAACGGGGAGGTGCCGGGGGCCGCCTCCGGGTCGAACAGACCGCGCTCGTAGCGGGCGGCCATCGCCATGCCCACGGCGTTGGCGACACCCTGGCCCAGCGGGCCCGTCGTCGTCTCGACACCCGCGGTGTGCCCGTACTCCGGGTGGCCGGGGGTCTTCGAACCCCAGGTCCGGAACGCCTTCAGGTCGTCCAGCTCAAGTCCGAAGCCCCCCAGGTACAGCTGGGTGTAGAGGGTCAGGGACGAGTGCCCGGCGGAGAGCACGAAACGGTCGCGCCCCACCCACTCCGGGTCCGCCGGGTCGTGCCGCATCACCTTCTGGAAGAGGGTGTACGCGGCGGGCGCCAGGCTCATGGCCGTACCGGGATGGCCGTTGCCGACCTTCTGTACGGCGTCCGCGGCCAGGATGCGGGCGGTGTCCACGGCCCGCTGGTCCAATTCGGTCCACTCGAGGTCTGTGGTGGTCGGCTTGGTGCTCACCCTGAGTCAGGGCTCCTCTCCACATGTACGGAAAAGCCGGTGACTGAGGGTGTACCGGCGCTGTCGAGCCTACCCCCGTAAACACGTCCTCTTTTCGAGCCCATGCCCCTCAAATGAGCAGACACAGCAAGGGTGCGGGTCACTCCGTCACTTCGCCTCCCGGGCACCGCCCCGAGCGGCGTCCACCCCTTGGGACAAGCACCCTCAACACGACCCCACCCCCGCGAAGATCGGCGTATGGGCAACGTCTACAGTGGCGTGGTACGCGCAAGTCTTCACCCCGTCTTCATCCGGGGAGCTTGCTGGGAATTCTCTGTCAGGGGTGTGCGTGACGGCCGTCGAGTCCCGACCCGCAGGGGTCGTCTTGACTCCCAGCCCGGGGGGCCATCGGCCGTTCGGGGCCCGCGTCAAGGCATTCGTGGCGCTGACCAAGCCGCGAATCATCGAGCTGCTGCTCATCACGACCGTTCCGGTGATGTTCCTCGCCGAACAGGGTGTGCCGAACCTGTGGCTGGTGCTCGCCACCTGCTTCGGCGGCTACCTGTCGGCGGGCGGCGCGAACGCGCTGAACATGTACATCGACCGCGACATCGACGCGCTGATGGACCGCACCTCCCAGCGTCCGCTGGTCACCGGCGTCCTCACCCCGCGTGAGGGCCTGGTCTTCGGCCTGACCCTCGCCGTCGTCTCCACGGTCTGGTTCGGCCTGCTGGTCAACTGGCTCTCCGCCGCCCTCTCGCTCGGCGCGCTCCTCTTCTACGTCGTGGTCTACACGATGATCCTCAAGAGGCGCACCGCCCAGAACATCGTCTGGGGCGGCATCGCCGGCTGCCTGCCGGTGCTCATCGGCTGGTCGGCCGTCACCAACTCGATGTCGTGGGCCGCGATCATCCTCTTCCTCGTCATCTTCTTCTGGACGCCGCCGCACTACTGGCCGCTGTCGATGAAGGTCAAGGACGACTACGCGCGCGCGGGCGTGCCGATGCTCCCGGTGCTGGCCTCCAACAAGGTCGTCGCCCGGCAGATCGTCGCGTACAGCTGGGTCATGGTCGTCGTCTCGCTGCTGCTGACGCCGCTCGGCTACACCGGCTGGTTCTACACGGCCGTGGCGCTGCTCACCGGCGGCTGGTGGCTCTGGGAGGCGCACGCGCTGCTGAACCGCGCGAAGAACGGCGCGAAGGGCGCGAAGCTCAAGGAGATGCGCCTCTTCCACTGGTCGATCACCTATGTCTCGCTGCTCTTCGTGGCGGTCGCGGTCGACCCCTTCCTGAGGTAGTTCCTCGGGCCTTTCGACAACGGCCGGTGCACGTGGGCAAGACCACGTGCACCGGCCGTCGCCAGTCGATCTACCCCTCGGTAGCATCAGCTGTATGGCAGACACGAAGCAGGCGGAGCGCAAGGCGACCAGGCTCGCCAAGCAGATCCAGGCGTTCTCGAAGCAGCACGGCGGCGCCGAGGGGCAGCTCGCCTACATCGGCCAGATGGGCACCCGGATCGTGCTCGTCGGCGAGGACGGCGGCTGGGGCGACCTGGTGGCCCCGACGCACGCGATCGCCCAGCAGGCGGCGGAGAAGGCCGAGCTGACGCTCCACGAGGAGTTCGACGGCGAGTTCGCCGCCAAGGTCGTCACCGGCCCGTACGAGTGGTCCCGGATGGCCGGAATCCAGCTGGGCGGCGCGTCGAACGCCTGACCGTTCGACGTGTGAGGCAACAACCTCGGGTGGGGCTCACCCGTTAGGACGTGTGGAAGAACGTCCACGCAGGGAGCCCCCCGAATGATCGAGACCCCGAGCCTGGTGGACCAGCACTGCCACGGGGTGCTCCGCACGGAGCTCGGCCTCGGCACCTTCGAGGCCCACCTCGGCCGGAACGGCCGGCCGGCCGCGCCCGGCACCACCTTCTTCGACACCCAGACCGGTTTCGCGGTACGCCGCTGGTGCCCGCCGCTGCTCGGTCTGGAGCCGCACTGCCCGCCGGCCCGCTATCTCGCCCGCCGCCGCGAGCTGGGCGTCCTGGAGTCAGGGCGCAGGCTGCTGCGCGCCTCCGGGATCTCCACCTATCTGGTGGACACCGGGCTCCCCGGTGATCTGACCGGCCCCGCCGAGATCGCCTCCGCCGGCGCCGCCGACGCGCACGAGATCGTCCGGCTCGAACTCCTCGCCGAGCAGGTCGCCGACACGTCCGGTTCCGTAGAGGCGTTCCTGGCCAACCTCTCCGAGGCCGTCCACGGCGCCGCCGTGACCGCCGTCGCCTTCACCTCGGTGGCGGGCGTCGGCCGGGGACTCGCCCGGACCGCGGAGCCGCCGGGGCCCGGCGAGGTACGCGGGGCGGCGGGGCGCTGGCTGGCCGGCCGCGCGGTCGGCGGCCGGCTCACCGACCCGGTGCTGCTGCGCCATCTGCTGTGGGTCGCGGTCGCCTCGGGCCGGCCGCTCCAGCTGCGCGTGGGGGGCGAGGACCCGGCGGCCGGGCTCGCCGACTTCGCGGCGTCCACGAGCGGCCTGGGTACGGACGTCGTCCTGCTGCACGGATATCCGTACCACCGGCAGACGGCCCAGCTGACCGGCCTCTACCCGCATGTCTACGCGGACCTGGGCTCGGTCCTCGCCCGGACCGGGGCCCGGGCGGCGGCCGTCCTCGCCGAGCTCCTGGAGCTGGCCCCCTTCGGCAAGCTGCTCTTCTCCAGCGGAGCCCAGGCCCTGCCGGAGCTGCACGTCGTCGCGGCCAGCGTCTTCCGGGGCGCGCTGAGCCGGGTGCTCGGCGAATGGGTCGGCGACGGCGCGTGGTCCCTCACGGACGCGCAGCGGGTCGCCACCATGATCGCCTCGGGCAACGCGCGCAGGATCTACGGCCTGCGCTGACGTACCCGGTGTCGTTACGCCTTCGCCAGGGCCGCGTCGGCCTGGGCCGGGATCTCCGGGGCGGACAGCGGGCGCTCGCGCAGGCTCAGGGACACGCGGAGGACCGCGATCCACATCAGCGCGGAGCCGAGCATGTGGACGCCGACGAGGAGCTCGGGGACACCGGTGAAGTACTGGAGGTAGCCGATCCCGCCCTGGGCGAGCAGCACGATCAGCAGGTCACGGGCGCGCGCCCGGGTGTCGTCGGGGGCGTCGACCACCCGCAGCACCAGCCACATCGCGAGCGCGAGCGCGCAGACCACCCAGGCGGCGATCGCGTGCAGGTGGGCGGCGGCGGTCCAGTCCCACGGCATGCGGGGGACGTCGCTGGAGTCACCGGCGTGCTTGCCCGAGCCGGTGACGCCGGTGCCGAGGACGATCAGCAGGGCCGAGGCCGCGAGGATCGCCCAGGAGAGCTTGCGCACCGGGCCGGGCACCCGGCGCCGGGGGGTCGTGTCGCCCTCGCCGGTGCGGTGCCAGGTGATCACGGCGACCGTCAGGAGCGCGTTCGCGGCGAGGAAGTGGCCCGCGACGGTCCACGGGTTGAGGCCCATCCACACCGTGATGCCGCCGATGACCGCGTTGCTGGCGACGAGCCAGAACTGCGCCCAGCCGAGCCGGGTCAGCCCGCGCCGCCACGGCTTGGTGGACCGGGCGGCGATGATCGCCCAGCCGACGGCGGCCGACAGGACGTACGTCAGCATCCGGTTGCCGAACTCGATCACACCGCGGTAGCCCTGCTCGGGCGTGACGATGAGGCTGTCGTCCGTGCACTTGGGCCAGGTGTCGCAGCCGAGACCGGAGCCGGTCAGCCGGACCGCGCCTCCCGTGACGATGATGAGGACGCTCATCACGACGGCGGAGAGCGCGGCGCGCCGGAGCGTCTCGGGGGACGGGGTCCAGCGCTTGGCGATATAGGCGAGGGGGGTCAGCACGGGCCCTATCGTAGGACGGGGCTTGTGCACGCTTTCACTAGGGGTGCGTTACGGGTGAAGTCACCCCGGAACGTCGCCCCTCCGCTACTGCCAGCCCGCTACTCCCAGCGGAAGAACTTCGCCGCCGCGCCGAGGCCGAGCGCCGCCCACACGGCCAGGATCAGCGCCTGCCCCCACGGCAGCGTGGCGCCGCCCTGGAGTACGTCCCGCAGGCCCTCCGAGAGCGCCGAGATCGGCAGCAGCTCCAGGACCGAGCGGGCCGCGCCGGGGAACCTGTCCAGCGGCACGATCACCCCGCCGCCCACCAGGAGCAGCAGGAAGACCAGGTTCGCGGCGGCCAGCGTCGCCTCGGCGCGCAGGGTGCCGGCCATCAGCAGGCCGAGGCCCGAGAAGGCGGCCGTACCGAGGACGAGCAGTACCAGGACCGACAGCGGGTCGCCGTCCGGGGACCAGCCGAGCCCCAGCGCGATGGCGGTGAGCAGGAGGACCTGGAGCACCTCTGTGACCAGGACGGAGAGCGTCTTGGCGGTCATCAGCGCCCAGCGGGGGAGCGGTGAGGCGGCGAGCCGCTTGAGGACTCCGTAACGGCGCTCGAAGCCGGTGGCGATGGCCTGGCCGGTGAACGCGGTGGACATCACGGCGAGCGCGAGGACGCCCGGGGCGAGGAAGTCGACGGCCTTCCCGGAACCCGTGTCGACGATGTCGACGGTCGAGAACAGCACGAGCAGCAGCGACGGGATGATCACCGTGAGCAGCAGCTGCTCGCCGTTGCGCAGCAGCATCCTGGTCTCCAGGGCCGTCTGCGCCATGATCATCCGTCCGACGGGCGCGGCTCCCGGCCGGGGTGCGTACGTACCTGTACTCGTACCGCTGCTCATGCGCGCAGCTCCTTGCCCGTGAGCTCGAGAAATACGTCTTCGAGGGTGTGGCGCTCGACCGAGATGCCGTCCGGCATCACGCCGTGCTGCGCGCACCAGGTGGTGACGGTGGCGAGCAGCTGGGGGCCCACCTCGCCGGTGATCCGGTACGTCCCCGGGATCGGCTCCGCGGCCTGGGTGCCGTCGGGCAGCGCCTTGAGCAGCGAGCCGAGGTCGAGGCCGGGGCGGCCGGTGAAGCGCAGGGTGTTCTCGGCGCCGCCCCGGCAGAGCGCGTCCGGGCTGCCCTGGGCGGCCACGCGGCCGGCGTCGACGATGGCGACGTCGTCCGCCAGCTCCTCGGCCTCCTGCATGAAGTGCGTGGTGAGGACGACGGTGGCGCCGTCGGTGCGCAGCTCGCGGACCAGGTCCCAGGTGGCGCGGCGGGCCTGCGGGTCGAGTCCGGCGGTCGGCTCGTCGAGGAAGACCAGTTCGGGGCGGCCGACGACGGCCATGGCGAGCGCGAGGCGCTGCTGCTGGCCGCCGGAGAGCCGGCGGTACGTGGTCCGGCCGCAGGAGCCGAGGCCGAGGCGCTCGATCAGGGCGTCCACGTCCAGCGGGTGGGCGTGCAGCTTCGCCATGTGGCGGAGCATCTCGTCGGCCCGCGCACCGGAGTAGACGCCGCCGGACTGGAGCATCACGCCGATCCGGGGGCGCAGCCGGGCCGCGTCCGCGACCGGGTCGAGGCCGAGGACGCGGACGGTGCCGGCGTCGGCCCTGCGGTAGCCCTCGCAGGTCTCGATCGTGGTGGTCTTCCCGGCCCCGTTCGGGCCGAGGACGGCGGTCACGGTGCCCGCCCGGACGTCGAGGTCGAGGCCGTCGACGGCGGTCTTGGACCCGTACCGTTTGACCAGGCCGCGGACCTGGACGGCGGCGCTGTCGACGGACTCGTTTCGCATGCCGGGAAGTCTAGAGAGGGTTCCGGGGTCCTCCGGCGCGGGGGCCGGATCCCGCCGGTGATTCGTCCTATGAATGATCATCTTCGCAGGTCAGGTAAGCCTTACCTACGTGATGCACGGCACCGTGCACCCCTGCGGACGTCGCTTGTCACTCCCCGAGGAATTACGCAACAATGGCGTTGTGAAAAACGTTGGCGAGGCTCCCGTGGAGGAACTCGCGACCGGTGAGCGCTCCACGCGCAACCGCGTCGCGCGGTCCGTCCTGGACCACGGCCCGTCGACGGTCGCCGATCTGGCGGCCCGGCTCGGCCTCACCCAGGCCGCCGTCCGCCGGCACCTGGACTCGCTCGTCGCCGAGAACGTCGTCGAGGCCCGCGAGAAGCGCGTGTACGGGGCCCGTACGCGTGGCCGCCCCGCCAAGGTCTTCGCGCTGACCGACTGCGGCCGGGACGCCTTCGACCAGTCGTACGACACACTGGCCGTCGACGCCCTGCGCTGGATCGAGCAGAACGCGGGTGGGGAAGCGGCCGTCGCCGCCTTCGCGCGCGACAGGCTGGCGCACCAGGCCGAGGCCTACCGGGAGGCCGTCGAGTCGGCGGAGCCCGACCGGCGTACCGAGGCGCTCGCCAGGGCGCTCAGCAAGGACGGGTACGCTGCCACTGCGCGGAACGCGCCGGTCGGCGAGCAGCTCTGCCAGCACCACTGCCCGGTCGCCCATGTAGCCGAGCAGTACCCGCAGCTGTGCGAGGCGGAGACCGAGGTCTTCTCCCGCCTCCTGGGAACGCACGTCCAGCGTCTCGCCACCATCGCCCACGGTGACGGCGTCTGTACGACGTTCATCCCGCACAGCGCCCCACAGACCACCGAATCAGAAGCATCCGCAAGCACGGCCGGGAGGAACCCCGCATGACCACCGAGATCAGCCACCCCGAGCTCGAGGGCCTGGGTCGGTACGAGTACGGCTGGGCCGACTCCGACGCCGCCGGTGCCACTGCCAAGCGCGGCCTCAATGAGGACGTCGTCCGCGACATCTCCTCGAAGAAGAACGAGCCCGAGTGGATGCTGAAGCTGCGTCTCAAGGGTCTGCGCCTCTTCGACAAGAAGCCCATGCCGAGCTGGGGCTCCGACCTGTCGGGCATCGACTTCGACAACATCAAGTACTTCGTGCGCTCCACCGAGAAGCAGGCCGCTTCCTGGGAGGAACTGCCCGAGGACATCAAGAACACGTACGACAAGCTCGGCATCCCGGAGGCGGAGAAGCAGCGCCTCGTCGCCGGTGTCGCGGCCCAGTACGAGTCCGAGGTCGTCTACCACCAGATCCGTGAGGACCTGGAGGAGCAGGGCGTCATCTTCGTCGACACCGACACCGCGCTGAAGGAGCACGAGGAGCTCTTCCGCGAGTACTTCGGCACGATCATCCCGGTCGGCGACAACAAGTTCGCCTCGCTGAACACGGCCGTGTGGTCCGGCGGATCGTTCATCTACGTGCCGAAGGGCGTGCACGTCGAGATCCCGCTGCAGGCCTACTTCCGTATCAACACGGAGAACATGGGTCAGTTCGAGCGGACGCTGATCGTCGTCGACGAGGACGCCTACGTCCACTACGTCGAGGGCTGCACCGCCCCGATCTACTCCTCCGACTCGCTGCACTCCGCGGTCGTCGAGATCATCGTGAAGAAGGGCGCCCGCTGCCGCTACACGACGATCCAGAACTGGTCGAACAACGTCTACAACCTGGTCACCAAGCGCGCGGTGGCCTACGAGGGCGCGACCATGGAGTGGGTCGACGGCAACATCGGCTCCAAGGTCACCATGAAGTACCCGGCCGTCTACCTGATGGGCGAGCACGCCAAGGGCGAGACCCTGTCCATCGCCTTCGCGGGCGAGGGCCAGCACCAGGACGCCGGCGCCAAGATGGTCCACATGGCCCCGAACACCTCCTCGAACATCGTCTCCAAGTCGGTGGCGCGAGGCGGCGGCCGCACCTCCTACCGCGGTCTCATCGAGATCGGCGAGGGTGCCCCGGGCGCCAAGTCGAACGTGCTCTGCGACGCGCTGCTCGTCGACACGATCTCCCGCTCGGACACCTACCCGTACGTCGACGTCCGCGAGGACGACGTCTCCATGGGTCACGAGGCCACGGTCTCCAAGGTCTCCGAGGACCAGCTCTTCTACCTGATGAGCCGCGGCATGACCGAGTTCGAGGCCATGGCGATGATCGTGCGCGGCTTCGTCGAGCCGATCGCCAAGGAGCTCCCGATGGAGTACGCCCTGGAGCTCAACCGGCTGATCGAGCTGCAGATGGAAGGCTCGGTCGGTTAAGACCCTGCCGCCGTCCGTACCGTCTTTGCGTAGTTACGAGGAAGAGAGCAACACGACAGCCATGGCTGAGGCTCAGAACATCCCGGCGGGCTCCACCACCGCCGGCTCGATCGCGGTGGCCGCCGAGTCCACCGTCGCCACGCGCATGAGCGCGCCCCCGTCCTTCGACGTCGCGGACTTCCCGGTCCCGCACGGTCGCGAGGAGGAGTGGCGGTTCACCCCGCTGGAGCGCCTGCGCGGCCTGCACGACGGCACCGCCGTCGCGGCCGGCGAGGGCGTCAAGGTCGCGATCGAGGCCCCCGAGGGCGTCACCGTGGAGACCGTCGGCCGGGACGACGCGCGGCTCGGCAAGGCCGGTACGCCGGTCGACCGGGTCGCCGCCCAGGCGTACTCCTCCTTCGAGGAAGCCTCGGTCGTCACCGTCGCCAAGGAGGCCGTCCTCACCGAGCCGATCCGCATCGCCGTGCACGGCGAGGGCGGTGTCGCCTTCGGCCACCAGGTCATCGAGCTCGGCGCCTTCGCCGAGGCCGTCGTGGTCATCGACCACACCGGTGACGCGGTGCTCGCCGCCAACGTCGACTACCTTCTCGGCGACGGCGCCAAGCTCACCGTCGTCTCCGTCCAGGACTGGGACGAGAAGGCCGTCCACGTCGCCCAGCACAACGCGCTGGTCGGCCGCGACGCCTCCTTCAAGTCGGTCGTGGTCACCTTCGGCGGCGACGTCGTCCGTATCCACCCGCGGGTCTCGTACGCGGCCACCGGCGGCGAGGCCGAGCTCTTCGGTCTGTACTTCACCGACGCCGGCCAGCACCAGGAGCACCGCCTCCTGGTCGACCACAACATGCCGCACTGCAAGTCCAACGCGGCCTACAAGGGCGCGCTGCAGGGCCAGGACGCGCACGCCGTCTGGATCGGTGACGTCCTCATCCAGGCCGCGGCCGAGGGCACCGACACGTACGAGCTCAACCGGAACCTGGTCCTGACGGACGGCGCCCGGGTCGACTCCGTGCCGAACCTGGAGATCGAGACCGGCGAGATCGCCGGCGCCGGTCACGCCTCGGCCACCGGCCGCTTCGACGACGAGCAGCTCTTCTACCTGATGTCGCGCGGCATCCCGGAGACCGAGGCCCGCCGCCTCGTCGTCCGCGGCTTCTTCGCCGAGCTGGTCCAGCAGATCGGCCTGCCCGACGTCCAGGAGCGGCTGCTCGCCAAGATCGAGGCCGAGCTGGAGGCGTCCGTCTGATGGCCTTCGTACGCGCCTGTGCGCTGAGCGAGCTGGAGGAGGACACCCCGAAGCGGGTGGAACTCGACGGCACGCCGGTGTCCCTCGTCCACACGGACGGCGAGGTGTTCGCGATCTACGACATCTGCTCGCACGCGAACGTCTCCCTGTCCGAGGGCGAGGTGGAGGACTGCCAGATCGAGTGCTGGCTGCACGGCTCCGCGTTCGACCTCCGCACCGGCAAGCCGTCCGGCCTTCCCGCGACGCGCCCCGTCCCCGTATACCCCGTAAAGATCGAAGGGGACGATGTGCTCGTCTCCGTCACCCAGGAGTCCTGAGGCACCATGGCAACGCTTGAAATCCGCGACCTGCACGTCACCGTCGAGGTCGAGAACGGCACCAAGGAAATTCTCAAGGGTGTCGACCTGACCGTGAAGCAGGGCGAGACCCACGCCATCATGGGTCCCAACGGCTCCGGCAAGTCGACCCTGGCGTACTCCCTCGCGGGCCACCCGAAGTACACGGTCACCGGCGGCACCGTGACCCTGGACGGCGAGGACGTCCTGGAGATGTCCGTCGACGAGCGCGCCCGCGCCGGCGTCTTCCTGGCCATGCAGTACCCGGTCGAGGTCCCCGGCGTCTCGGTCTCCAACTTCCTGCGCACCTCCGCCACCGCCGTCCGCGGCGAGGCGCCCAAGCTGCGTACCTGGGTGAAGGAGGTCAAGTCCGCGATGGAGCAGCTCCAGATGGACCCGGCCTTCGCCGAGCGCAACGTGAACGAGGGCTTCTCCGGCGGTGAGAAGAAGCGCCACGAGATCCTCCAGCTGGAGCTCCTCAAGCCGAAGATCGCGATCCTCGACGAGACCGACTCCGGTCTCGACGTCGACGCCCTTCGCGTCGTCTCCGAGGGCGTCAACCGCGTCCGCGAGACCGGCGAGGTCGGCACGCTGCTGATCACGCACTACACGCGGATTCTCCGCTACATCAAGCCCGACTTCGTGCACGTCTTCTCCGAGGGCCGCATCGTCGAGTCCGGCGGCGCCGAGCTCGCCGACAAGCTGGAGAACGAGGGCTACGAGGCATACAGCACGAAGGGTGGCGTATCCGCGTGACTTCTGCCCATCAGGGGCTCTCCGGCCTCCTCGACACCGAGGCGATCCGCAAGGACTTCCCGCTCCTGGATCGCGTGGTCCACGACGGCAAGAAGATCGTGTACCTGGACTCCGCGGCGACCTCGCAGAAGCCGCGCCAGGTGCTCGACGCGCTCAACACGTACTACGAGCGCCACAACGCCAATGTCCACCGCGGCGTCTACCTGGTCGCCGAGGAGGCGACGGCGCTGTACGAGGGCGCCCGTGACAAGGTCGCGGCGTTCATCAACGCGCCGAGCCGCGACGAGGTGATCTTCACCAAGAACGCCTCCGAGTCGCTCAACCTCGTGGCCAACATGCTGGGCTGGGCCGACGAGCCCTACCGGGTGGACCACGAGACCGAGATCGCCATCACGGAGATGGAGCACCACTCCAACATCGTGCCGTGGCAGCTGCTCTCGCAGCGCACCGGCGCGAAGCTGAAGTGGTTCGGCCTGACCGACGACGGCCGTCTCGACCTCTCGAACATCGAAGAGGTCATCACCGAGAAGACCAAGATCGTCTCGTTCACGCTGGTCTCGAACCTGCTGGGCACGATCAACCCGGTCGAGACGATCATCCGGCGTGCGCAGGAGGTCGGTGCGCTGGTCTGCATCGACGCCTCGCAGGCGGCCCCGCACATGGTGCTCGACGTGCAGGCGCTGCAGGCCGACTTCGTGGCCTTCACCGGCCACAAGATGTGCGGCCCGACCGGCATCGGCGTGCTGTGGGGACGGCAGGAGCTCCTGGAGGACCTGCCGCCGTTCCTCGGCGGCGGCGAGATGATCGAGACCGTCTCGATGCACTCCTCGACGTACGCGCCGGCTCCGCACAAGTTCGAGGCGGGTACGCCTCCGATCGCCCAGGCCGTCGGCCTCGGCGCGGCCGTGGACTACCTGTCGGCGATCGGCATGGAGAACATCGCGCGCCACGAGCACGCGATCACCGAGTACGCCGTCCGTCGCCTCCAGGAGGTGCCGGACCTGCGGATCATCGGCCCGACCACGGCCGAGGACCGCGGCGCGGCGATCTCCTTCACGCTCGGCGACATCCACCCGCACGACGTGGGTCAGGTCCTCGACGAGGAGGGCATCGCGGTCCGGGTCGGCCACCACTGCGCGCGGCCGGTCTGCCTGCGGTACGGAATTCCTGCGACCACGCGAGCGTCGTTCTATCTGTACTCCACCCCGGCCGAGGTCGACGCCCTCGTCGCGGGTCTGGAGCACGTACGGAACTTCTTCGGCTAGGGGAACCTCGTGAAGCTGGATTCGATGTACCAGGACGTCATCCTGGACCACTACAAGCACCCGCACGGGCGCGGTCTTCGGGACGGCGACGCCGAGGTGCACCACGTCAACCCGACGTGCGGCGACGAGATCACGCTCCGGGTGAAGTACGACGGCTCGCGGATCGAGGACGTCTCGTACGAGGGTCAGGGCTGTTCGATCAGCCAGGCCTCGGCCTCGGTCCTGAACGAGCTGCTCGTCGGCAAGGAGCTGGCGGACGCGCAGAAGATCCAGGGCACGTTCCTGGAGCTGATGCAGTCCAAGGGCCAGCTCGAGCCGGACGACGCGATGGAGGAGATCCTGGAGGACGCGGTCGCGTTCGCCGGTGTCTCCAAGTACCCGGCCCGGGTGAAGTGCGCGCTGCTCAGCTGGATGGCGTGGAAGGACGCGACGGCCCAGGCTCTGGGTGACGGCGCTGAGAGGAAGTCGGCATGACCACCGAGAACGCCGAGGCCACGATGAAGCCGGCCTCCGAAGAAGAAGTCCGTGAGGCGCTGTACGACGTCGTCGACCCCGAGCTGGGTATCGACGTGGTCAACCTCGGCCTCATCTACGGCATCCACATCGACGACTCGAACATCGCGACTCTGGACATGACCCTGACGTCGGCGGCCTGTCCGCTGACCGATGTGATCGAGGACCAGGCGAAGGCCGCGACGGACGGCATCGTCAACGAGCTGAAGATCAACTGGGTCTGGATGCCGCCGTGGGGCCCGGACAAGATCACCGACGACGGCCGCGAGCAGCTGCGCGCGCTCGGCTTCAACGTCTGAGGTTTCTCCGCGGTCCGAGGTTTCTCCGCGAAAGATCATTGCGACGGCCATGCCCTTCAGCAAGACTGGAGGGCATGGCCGTTCGCATGTACCACCTCGCCGTCGACTCCCACGACCTTCCGTCCCAGGCCCGGTTCTGGGCCGAGGTCCTCGACTGGAAGATCCTCTTCGAGGATGAGGACGAGATCGTCATCGGCGCCGACGAGTTCGCCCTGCCGGGGATGTGTTTCCTCCCCGTGCCCGAGGCCAAGACGGTCAAGAACCGGCTGCACATCGACCTGACGCCCGATGATCAGGACGCCGAGGTCGAGCGGATCCTCGCCCTGGGGGCCCGCCGGATCGACGTCGGTGCGGGCGAGGACGCGACCTGGGTCGTGCTTGCGGATCCCGAGGGGAACGAGTTCTGCGTGTTGCGGCCGAAGCGGTCGCTCACCGACTGAACGGGGGTGTCCCGGCCGCCTGGGTGAGGGTCGGGGCCAGGTTCTCCTTGCGGATGCGCTGGTCGACGTAGACCAGGCCGGTGACCAGGGGCGGGAAGACCGAGCAGAGGGCCTGCCCCACCATCGAGCCGAGAACGACGATCGCCAGCACCGGGACGAAGGCGAGCAGTACATCGCCTGTGCTGTCGAAGCCGCTCGTGTCCGTGAAGGAGACGGGGACCGAGAGCAGCAGGCTCAGCACCTGCTGGATCATCCAGTTCGCCACCGCGGCCAGGATGCCCGCGACCAGCAGCGCGCCGAAGATCCGCCACCACGAGGCGCGCACCAGCTCGTTGGAGCGGCGCAGCGAGGCCATCGCGCCCTGGCCTTCGAAGACCGCGGCCGACGGCGCCAGGCTGAGCTTCACCCAGATCCAGGTGGCCAGCGGCATCGTGGCCAGGGCGACGAGGAAGGCCACGGTGGCCAGGACGGGTGAGGCGAACGCCGCGTCCGATCCGGAACTCGCGCGCCCGGCGGCCGAGATGAGCGCCGCCATGAAGCCGATCATGGCCAGCGTGAACAGGACCAGCGGCACGGCCATGAGCAGCGCCGACAGGAAGACCGTGCCGATCACCGCCGGCACCCGCGACCAGGACCGGCGCCAGATCACGCCGAAGGTCGTACGGCGGCCGAGCACCGCCTCCTGGAGGACGGCGGGGCACGCCGCGTAGACCACGGTACTCGCGAGCAGCATCCCGACCATGGCGACCAGCGACACGACGACGAAGGCGATCAGCAGCGGGCGGCCGTCGTCCCAGCTGGGGTCCTGGCCGCTGGGCAGGTCGAAGACGCGGGGCAGATGGTCGGAGACCGCCGCGTACGCGAGACCGACGGCCGCCGCGAGCAGCAGCAGGGCCGCGCCGTAGGCGGCGGTGGCCACGCCGAGCAGCGGCTTCCAGTAGCGGCCGATGGTGGCGAAGGCGCCGGTCAGGATCTGGCTCAGACCCAGTGGCGCCAGGGGTATCACGCCGGGCTTCGGCGGAGGGGGCGGAGGCGGGTAGCCGTAGCCGTACGGCCCCGTGGGATACGTCATGCGGGATACCGTATCCACTGCCGTTGTGTACGGCCGTACATATCCCTGTGTACGCTTGTACGCATGGGATACGGACTGCTCGCAGGGGCCATCACGGCGGAGATCATCGCGACGGTCTCGATGAAGTACAGCGAGGGCTTCTCCAAGCTCTGGCCGTCGGTCATCACGGGCACGGGCTACGTCATAGCGTTCGCGCTGCTCGCCCAGGCGCTGAAGACCCTCCAGGTCGGCACGGCGTACGCGATCTGGTCCGGCATCGGCACCGCCGCCGTCGCCGTCATCGGGATCCTCTTCATGAACGAGACCCTCAGCGTCGCCAAGGTCGCCGGGGTCGTCCTCATCATCGCGGGCGTCCTCGTGCTCAACCTGGGGGGCGCGCACTGATGGCCGCCGCGCGGGCCCGCCGCCACGACCCCGAGCGGCGGCAGCGGATCGTCGACGCCGCGCTGCGCGTGGTCGGTGCCCGGGGGATCGCCGGGCTGAGCCACCGTACGGTCGCCGCCGAGGCGGACGTGCCGCTCGGCTCCACGACGTACCACTTCGCCTCCCTCGACGAACTCCTCGTCGCCGCGCTGCGTCAGGCCAACGAGGGCTTCGGGCGGGAACTGCGCGAGAGCGCGGCGCTCGCCGCCCCGGGGGCCGACCTCGCCTCCGCCCTCGCGCGGCTGATGGGGGAGTGGATCGGCGGCGAGCGAACCGGGGTGGAGCTGGAGTACGAGCTCTATCTGGCCGCCCTGCGCAGGCCCGCTCTGCGCCCCGTCGCGGCGGAGTGGACGGCGGCCGTCACCGAGACCCTCGCCCGCCACACCGACCTCGTCACCGCCCGCGCGCTCGTCGCGCTGATGGACGGCATCTGCCTCCAAGCGCTGCTGACGGGCGCGGAGTACGACGAGGCGTACGCGCGCGACATGCTGGGCCGGCTCCTGGTGGCCCGCTCGGAAACGGCCGCCGACCGGTAACCGGGTCCGGAGCGGGCGCGCCGTCCCGCCGGGCCCCGGCCGCAGCCCACCAGTGGCCGCGAGCCCACCCGGCCCGCGGGCCCGCAGGTCGCCGGCCGGGCGCAACCGCCAACGGGCGGGCCGGTGGTCTTGGCGGATCCGCCAGGCCGCCGGCCCGACACCTGAGACCGGTTGGCCCGGGTGCCGCCCCGACCGTTAGGTTTTCCGCATGACCACTGCTCCTCGCACCACCGGCGCCGTCGCCGCCGGCCTCGCCACCATCGCCGGTGACGGCACCGTTCTCGACACCTGGTTCCCCGCCCCCGAGCTGACCGACGCCCCCGGGCCCGCCGGAACCGAGCGGCTCACCCCCGACGCCGCCGTCAACGCCCTCGGAGAGGGCGCCGCCAAGGCCCTCGGCGTGGACGCCCGCCGTGGCGTCGAGGTGGTCGCCGTCCGCACCGTGATCTCCTCGCTCGACGACAAGCCGCTCGACGCCCACGATGCGTACCTGCGTCTGCACCTGCTCAGCCACCGGCTGGTCAAGCCGCACGGCCAGAGCCTCGACGGCCTCTTCGGCCTGCTCGCCAACGTCGCCTGGACCTCGCTCGGCCCGGTCGCCGTCGACGACGTCGAGAAGGTCCGCCTCAACGCCCGCGCCGAGGGCCTGCACCTCGCCGTGACCAGCATCGACAAGTTCCCGCGGATGACCGACTACGTCGCCCCCGCCGGTGTCCGGATCGCCGACGCCGACCGGGTCCGGCTCGGCGCGCACCTCGCCGCCGGCACCACCGTCATGCACGAGGGCTTCGTCAACTTCAACGCCGGCACGCTGGGCACCTCGATGGTCGAGGGCCGGATCTCCGCAGGTGTCGTCGTCGGCGACGGCTCCGACATCGGCGGCGGCGCCTCCACCATGGGCACCCTGTCCGGTGGCGGCAACGTGGTCATCTCCATCGGCGAGCGCTGCCTGATCGGCGCCGAGGCGGGCGTCGGCATCGCGCTGGGCGACGAGTGCGTCGTCGAGGCCGGTCTGTACGTCACCGCCGGTACGCGCGTCACGATGCCCGACGGCGAGATCGTCAAGGCCCGCGACCTGTCCGGCGGCGACAACATCCTCTTCCGCCGCAACTCGGTCACCGGCGCCGTCGAGGCCCGCCCGAACAACGCGGTGTGGGGCGGCCTCAACGAGATCCTCCACAGCCACAACTGAGCATGCCCAACTGACGGCGCCCCGCGCGTGACCTGCTCGTGTGACTCTGCGTTAACGGACTGACGTGGAGTCACACGAACAGACAAAGCGAGGAGTCGACATGAGGACGAGGCCCACCGTTGTCGGGGCGCTGGCGGTGGCAGCCGCCGTGCTGTTGCCCGCAGGGGCGGCGTCGGCGGACGAGACGCACACGCGCACGCACAACGGCCCGACCATCCAGAACGGCCCCAGCCTCACCCTCCACACCGGTCAGATCGACGACCCGCTGGAGGACGTCCTCGAACACGCGGCGCTCTTCGGCACCACCTACGTGTTCGACTGAACCAGATCCTCGTACGCCGCCCGCAGCCCGTCGACCGTCTCCAGGTCGGCGGGCTGCAGCGGTTCCCGGACGTAGTCGCCGAGGAGCGCCTTGGCCGTCACCGTGCCCGGCAGACCGGCGGCCATCATCAGCTCGGCCAGCGGCAGCGTGAGCGCGTTCAGCCGGGCCGCCTCGCCCGTGTCGCCCCGGTCGAAGGCGTCGAGCACGGCCCGCATCTGACGCGGCGCCACATTGGCCACCGTACTGACGAAACCGGCGCCGCCCACCGCGTACAGCGGCAGGTTCAGCTCCTCGCAGCCCGAGTAGTACGCGAGCGAGGTGCGGGCGATCACCTTCGACGACCCGAGCAGGTCGTACGCGCAGTCCTTGACTGCGACGATCCTCGGGTGGGCGGCGAGCCGCAGCATCGTCGCCGGCTCGATCCGGGTGCCGGTGCGGCCGGGGATGTCGTACAGCATCACCGGCAGCTCCGTCGCCTCCGCGACCTTGAGGAAGTGCGCCTCGACGGCGGCCTGCGGCGGGCGGCTGTAGTACGGCGTGACGACCAGGAGCCCGTCCGCGCCCGCCTTCTCGGCCTGGCGGGCCAGTTCGGCCGTGTGGCGGGTGTCGGAAGTGCCGACACCGGCGACGATCGACGGGCCGGGGCCGACGGCGGCGCGGACCGCCTCGATCAGCGCGGCCTTCTCGGCGTCCGAGGTGGTCGGGGACTCACCGGTGGTGCCGTTGAGGACGAGACCGTCGCAGCCCTCGGCGACCAGGTGGGCGGCGTGCACGCGGGTGGCGTCGAGATCCAGCTCGCCCGAGGCGGTGAAGGGCGTGATCATCGCGCAGAGGGCCCGGCCGAAGGGGCGTTCAGTGCTCATCCGGGAAGTCTGCGGTGCCCTGACGGTGAAGGTCCACTTAGTTCTGCTTGGGGTGAGGGATAAGCGTCGCTGAAGTATGGATCTGGCATGATCGGGGCGGGACGCGACAGGAGACAGGGGAGAGCACCACCATGAGCAGCGAACAGCGCGTCGCACTCGTCACCGGTTCGTCCTCGGGCATCGGGGCCGCCGTCGCCCGCCGCCTCGCCGCCGCCGGCATCCGGGTCGTCGTCAACTCGGCGCGGTCGGTGGAGGCCGGCCAGGCCCTCGCCGCCGAACTGCCGGACGCCGTCTACGTCCAGGCCGACGTCTCCGACGAGACGCAGGCCGCCGGGCTCGTCGCCGCGGCCGTCGAGGCGTACGGGCGGCTCGACATCCTCGTCAACTGCGCGGGCACCACCAGGTTCATCCCGCACGACGACCTGGCCGCCGCGACGCCCGAGGTCTGGCGGCACCTGTACGACGTCAACGTCATCGGGGTCTGGCAGACCGTCACCGCGGCCGTCCCGCACCTTCGGGCGAGTGGCGCGGGCTGCGTCGTGACCATCTCCTCGCAGGCCGGTGTCCGCCCCGGCGGCAGCTCCATCCCGTACGCCGTCTCCAAGGCGGCCGTCAACCACATGACGAAGCTGCTCGCCAAGACCCTCGGCCCGGACGTCCGGGTCAACGCCGTCGCACCGGGCTTCGTCGACACCCCCTGGTTCGACGGGGTCGAGGGCGCCGACGAGGCCAAGGCCCGTGTGGCGGCGGCGGTTCCGATGCGGAGGGTCGGGCGGCCCGAGGACATCGCCGGCGCGGTCTTCGACCTGACCAACGCCTCGTACATCACCGGTGAGGTGCTGCTCGTGGACGGCGGCGGGCACCTGCTCGGCTGACCGGGGCCGCTCAGAGCGCGAGCTTGAACCCGTCGTGGCTGCGGGCGAAGCCGAGCGAGGCGTAGAAGCGGTGGGCCTCCGTCCGCCGCTTGTCGCTGGTCAGCTGGACGAGCGCGCAGCCACGCTCGCGCGCCCGCTCCACCGCCCGCGCCATCAGCTCCCGGCCGAGCCCGCCGCCGCGCCGGTCCGCCCGGATCCGTACCGCCTCGATCAGCCCCCGCTCGGCGCCGCCCTTGCCGAGGCCGGGGATGTACGTCGCCTGGAGGCAGCCGACGACCGTCTCGCCGTCCACGAGCACCAGCATCTCGTTGCGCGGATCGCCCGAGATGGCGGCGAAGGCCCGCTCGTAGGCCTCCGTGACGACGATCGAGGCGGGATCCACGACCCGCCCCTCGTCGGCGAGGAGGGCGAGGACGGCGGGCAGTTCGGCGCGGATGGCGGGGCGGAGGATCATGGCGCGGATCTTCGCAGATCCGCGCCGAAAGTCCTTGACCTCAAGCGTGATTGAGGTCGGAGGGTGGGGTCATCGACAACAGGAGGTCACCCCATGAACGCCGTCACTCGGCCCGACGCCCGCCCCGACCTGTACCGCCCCGGTGTGGGGCTCGTCTTCGCCAGTACCTGGCGGGTCGGTACGCCCGAGCGGCAGCGGGCCGCCGTCGACGCCATCGCCAAGGCGTGGGAGAGCCGCGACTGGCCGGACCTCGGGCTGCTCTCGTACTCGGTGTACATCGGCACCGACGGCGACACCCTGCTCCACTACTCGCAGTGGACGGGCGAGGAGGCGTACCAGGAGTTCTTCCGCACCCTCCGCGACGAACGGAACGCCGAGATCGACGCGGCCGTGCCGGGGATCGTACGCGTCGGGATCCACCGGTACGCCCCGCCGTTCCGCTCCGCCGTGCTGAGTGAGCAGAGCGCGGCGTCCGTACCCGGTGCCGTCGCGCTGGTCGACGTGGAGTTCGACGGGCCGGACTCCGGGCGGCAGCGGGCCTGGGTGGACGCCGTGTCCGCCGCGATCGACGACGACGCGACGGGCACGAGGCCGGCCCGCGGCGGGATCGCGGCGCACTTCCACCTCTCCACCGACGGCACCCGCGTCCTCGAATACGCGGAGTGGGAGAGCGAGCAGGCCCATGTGGAGTGGCTGGCCGAGGACGCCCCGCTCAGCGACGCGTGGGAGCGGGTGCGCCACTTCCCCGGCCTCGTCGGGAGCCGGGTCCGGCGCTACACGCCCGCGCTGAGCCTCCACGCGGGCGGGTAGCAGGGGGACCTACGGGCGGAGGCGCAGGATCTGCGGGTCGTGGTCGCTGTTCTGGTCCGCGAACTCCGCGTTGATGTGGACGCTGTCGTACTCGAAGCGGCCGATCCCCGGGCTGGTCAGGATCTGGTCGAGGACCTGGCTGTTGCCCTGGAAGACGTACGAGTACCGATCGCTGCGCGGCAGCGACTTCACCGCCGGGTAGAGCGCCCCGCCGTCCGTCAGCGCCTTTGTCGTCCCGGAGAACTCGAAGTCGTTGATGTCACCGACGACCAGGACGTCGGCGTCCTTGCGGATCGCGAGCACGTCCTTGACGAAGGCGTTCACGGACTGCGCCTGGAGCAGGCGCTTCGCCTCGGAGGAGCGGACCGGCGGCTGGTGGTGCGAGGTCAGCGACTCGTCGCCGCCCTTGGAGCCGAAGTGGTTGGCGACCACGAAGACCGTACGGCCGCGGAAGGTGAACTCGCCCGCCAGCGGCTTACGGCTGTTCTCCCAGGCCGTGTTCGCCGGGTCGATCCGGCCGGGGGAGAGCGTCAGCTCCGGCCGGCCGTTCGTGCCGCGCACCACGTCCGTCGCGGTCGCGGTGTCGCCGCCCGCGCGGTCGGTGAACGAGACCCGCTCCGGGTTGAAGAGGAAGACCTGGCGGATGTTGCCGCCGGGCTCGCCGCCGTCCTTGTTGTTCTCCGGGTCGACCGAGCGCCACTCGTACGCCGGGCCGCCCGCCGCCACGATGGCGTCGGTGAACTTCTTCACCGTCTGGTCGGCGGCGACCGTGCCGTCGTTCTTCGCGCCGCTGTTGTCCTGGATCTCCTCCAGGGCCAGGATGTCGGGCGAGGACAGGTTGTCGACCACGGCCGCGGCCAGCGCGTCGAACTTCTCCTGCGGATCGGACGGGTCGAGGTTCTCGACGTTGTACGTCGCGACCGCCAGCTCGTCCCTGCGCTGCCGGTCCGTCACCTCGCGCTTCAGGCCGCGGTCCACGACCGTGCCGAGGGTGCGGGCGGTCAGCGTGTAGCCGCCGAACTGGTTGAAGTCCAGCGGGCCCTCGGTCGTCCCGGAGAGCACGTCACCGACGTTCGCCTTGGGGAAGGGCTGCTGGGCGATCGGGGTCAGCGACTGGATCTGGAGCCGACCGGTGTTCTGCGAGGTGTACGAGCCGTAGACCGTGCCGCCGCGCCAGTTGCTGTTCTCCCAGGGCTTCACCGTCACCCAGAGCTCGGAGTACGGGTCGGTGGCGCCCACCACGCGGGAGGTGCCGACGCGGACGTTGGTGCCCTCCAGGGACTCGTAGTAGTCGAGGGCGTAGGACCTCGGCTTGAGCGTGAGGCCGTTGATCGAGCCGCCGGCCGTCGCGTCGCCCTCGGGGGCGTACGTGCTCGGGACCGACCAGGCGGAGATCGTCACGGGGGCCGGCAGCGGGTTCCCGGAGGAGACCACGGTGACGGTCGGCTTGGAAATCTGCGTCACCGACTGGTTGCCGGAGTTCAGGCCGCCCGGGACGTACTCGCCGACGAGGCCGTTCACGCTGACGGCGTCGCCGACGGCGACGGTCGGCACGGAGCTGGTGAAGACGAACAGGCCCTCGCTGGTGGCCGGGTTGTCGTCGGCCTGCGGGTCCTGGATCCAGAAGCCGCGCGAGCCGTAGGTCCGTACACCGGTCACGATGCCCGTGACGCCGGTGACCTGCGTCCCGACGAGCGGCGACGTCCGGGTGGTGCCCTGGATGTCGTGGACGCGGACGGCGGCGGTGTCCTCGGCTGCGGCGCTGCCGGACGCGGCGAGCAGCCCGGCGGCGAGTGCGGCGGACACTACGGCGGCCACGGCAGCGGATCTCGGTATGGAGGAAAGCATCAGGGTGCTCCGGAGGCGCTTGGAGAGACGGTCGATGAATCTACGCGCGTCAATCTCTTGGCTGGGTGGGGGACTTGTCAAGGCTCGACGGGTGTACGAAGGCTGACGGCTCCGTGAACCGGAGGGCCGGGCGGGAAATGCGTCTACGCTGAAGCGCGTTCAGCACGTGGTGCGGCGCGTGCGGTGCGTGTGGCGTGTGTGATGCGTGCGGCCAGGTTTGAAAGGGCCGTACGTTCGGAACGTACCGCGTCGCACGTACGACGCACGTACGACGCACGTACGACGCACGTACGACGCACGTACGACGCGCGCACCACGCACGTACGGCCACCCAGGCTCACACGCCCTTCGAGGAGAAGACCCCAGATGGCACCGGACCGGCCCACCCTGCCCCCCGTTCAGCTGCACTCGGACGCGGAGCTGGCGCGGGATGCCCTGGCCACGCCCCTGCTGTCCCGCGCGGCCCGGCTCGCCCGCTGGGCCGGCCCCGAGACCCGGGTCGGCGCGGGCGGCGAGCTCGTGGAGGAGCAACTGCCCGCCGCAGCCGATGTGTTGGGGCTCACTGCGGACGAGGACGGCGAGGCGTACGCGAGCGAGGCGTGGCGGCTGGCGGTCGACACGGGGCTGGTGGAGGTCGAGGACGGCGACGACGAGGGCGATGGCTCCGGCGAGGGTGCCGGCGACGATGCTTCCGGTGCGGTCTCCGTGGGCGAGAACCTCGCGCTCCTCACCGGCGGGGCGCCGCTCGACGTCCTCGGGATCTGGCTCGACGCCCTGGACGTGGTCTTCGCCGACGCGACCGCGCCCGTCCTGGACGACATCGCTGACGTCATCGACGAGGACGGCGAGATCGACTTCGAGCTCCTCGACTGGAACCCGGAGGAGGAGGCCGAGTTCCTGGAGGGCGTGCTCGGCAACCTGTACCTGCTGACGGTCGGCGAGGGTGGACCCGGGGACGGCCCGGTGCCACTGCCGGCGCTCGCCGCGTCGATGATCGTCCCGGACGACATGGGCGAGCCGACCGACGACGTACTGGAGCAGGTCTCGGAGGCGATGATGCGCCTGGACGACCAGTTCCGGCTGCTTGAGCCGATCGGGCTCGTCGAGTACCAGCCCGTCGACGAGGCGCTGATGGCGGAGGAGGGCGAGGACGAGCCCGCCGCGCAGCTCGACGAGGACGGCGAGGTCGACGACGAGGACGTCAGCCGGTACGGGATGGTCCGGCTGACGCCGCTCGGGCTGTACGGCGTACGGGCCCGGATGATGGAGGCGGGCGTGGACGCGCCGGCCGTCGGCGAACTGGCCGACAAGGGCGCGGACGTGCTCCTCGACGGGCTGGCCTCCTACCCCGAGACGGCGGCGCGGGCCGAGACCGTGGGCTGGCTGGAGGGCCGGGACGCGGTGGGCGCGGCGCGGGAGCTGCTCGGCGCGGCGCGGGGCGCCGACGAGGGCTCGCCGCTGCGCCGCCTGCACTGCCAGCAGGCGCTCTCGCTGGTCGGCGTGGAGGCGGAGCCTGCGGTACGGGAGGTGCTCGACGACCCGGAGCTGGGCGGGCTGGCCCGGGTCTGGCTGGTGGAGCGTGGGGCTGCGGACGTGCCGGTGCCGCCGGAGGCCATGATCTTCTGGCTGGCGATCGACACGATCGCGGCGCAGCTGGACGCGCGCGGGGAGCTGGAGGAGCTCCGCGAGCTGATCGAGGGCCTGACGGGCCGCCACAGCGGTTTCTTCGACGCGGCGTGGCGGGTGGACCACCCGGCGACGGCGGAGGTCCTGGAGGCGATGGGCCGCCTGCACCCGGACAAGACGGCGGCGAAGGAGGCCCGCAAGGCGGCCTTCAAGGCGCGGTCGCGCGGCGGCGCGTGAGGCTCGCGCGGCGCGGGGGGTGAACGTGGGGTGGGGGATATCCCCCACCCCGCCCCTCCCCGAAACCCTGACGGGACCGGGGGGCTCCGCCCCCGAACCCCCGCGCGAGGGGCGGGCGGACCCCCCGGGGGGGGCAGGAGACTCCGCCCCCAGGCCCCGGGTGTGCCAGCTTCGTGGCGCGCTTGAGCGGCCTGCCCCGGTGTGCCAGCTTCGTGGCGTGGGGGAGCGGCCTGCCCCGTGCCCCACCGTGCGCCGCGAAGCCGGCGGAGCCGAGGGCTTGCCCTCGCCTCACGCCGCGTCGGCTTCGCGGCGCGGGAGAGCCCCTGGCTCCCGGGACGCTGACGGACCGGGGCTGCGCCCCCAGCCAACCGGTGTGCCGGCTTCGCGGCGCCCCCGTGCCCCGGCTTCGCTACGTTCGTAGGTGGGACGCGCCGTTGAGGTCGAGGATGGTGCCTGAGGACCATTCGGCCTCGGGGGAGGACAGCCAGAGGACCGCGTTGGCGATTTCTTCCGGGGTGGCCACTCGGCCGAAGGGGCTTTGGGCGCGGATCGCGTCGCCTTCCGGGCCGCTCAGGCGGGGGGCTACGCGTTCCGTCGTGAAGAAGCCGGGGGCCACCGAGGCCACGCCGATGCCGTGCGGGGCCAGGGAGACCGCAAGGGACTGGCCCAGCGCGTGGACCGCCGCCTTCGTCGCCCCGTAGGCCGGGTGGTCCGGCTCGCCCCGGAACGCGCCCCGCGAGCCGATGTTGACGATCCTTCCGCCGCCACCCTGGTCGATCATGCGCCGCGCCGCCAGATGGCTCAGGTTCGCCGTCGCCAGCAGGTTCACCGCCACGTGCCGCTGCCAGATCGCCACCCACTCCTCGTACGGCGTCTCCGGCAGAGGGTGCCGTACGTTCACCGCCGCGTTGTTCACCAGGACGTCGATCCCGCCCAGCCCCTCGATCGCCGCCTCCGCCACCCCCGCCGCGCCCCTCGCGTCCGCCAGGTCGCCTTGAATCAGGGTGTGGCCCGTGCCCGGGAGAGACGCCAGGGTCACGTCGGCATCCTCCGGCCTTGAACCGAAGTGCACCGCCACCCTGTCGCCGTTCGCCGCGAACGCCTGCGCCACCGCGCGGCCCAGGCCCCGGGAGGCTCCGCTGACGAGGACCCGGCGGCCGGTCTTGGGCAGGTTCATGGAAGGTCGCCTCTCTGTTCAACTGTCGTTTATACGCGGGCGGGACCGTGTGCCCGACAGCGGGTGACGACAGGGAGACGACAACGCCATGCCCCTCAACCGCCGAGAGTTCGCCAAGCAGTCCACCGCCACCGGAGCGGGGCTCGTTCTGACCGGTTCCATCGCGGCCCTCGCCAGCGCGCCCGAGGCGCTCGCCACCCCCGACGATCCCACCGAGGAGCAGGCCGCGACGGCCGGCAGCCGCCACCGCCTCGGGTACGGGGACCTCGTCGAGGACCCCGAGGGCGTCCTCGCGCTCCCCGCCGGGTTCTCGTACCGCGTCATCACCCACAGCGGCGTCACCAAGCTGGAGTCCGGCGAGTTCACCCCGTCCAACCACGACGGCACCGCCACCTTCGACGGCCCGCGCGGCACCACGTACCTCGTCAACAACCACGAGCTCAAGGGCCCCCGCTCCAAGTGGAAGCACCCGGTCCCGCTCACCGACGGTCTCGTCTACGACCCCGCCGCGTCCGGCGGCTGCACGGTCGTCGAGGTGCACCGCGACGGCACCGTCGTCGAGTGGGTCGGCATCGCCGGCACCTCCACCAACTGCGCCGGCGGCCGCACCTCCTGGGGCACCTGGCTCACCTGCGAGGAGAACACCGACCGCGCCGGTGAGAACGGCATGACCAAGGACCACGGCTACGTCTTCGAGGTCGACCCGCGCGACCGCCGCGCCAACCGGAACCCCGAGCCCATCAAGGCGTTCGGCCGCTACGACCACGAGGCGGTCGTCATCGACCCCAAGCGCGGTCACGCCTACCTCACCGAGGACGCCGACGAGCCCAACGGCCTCTTCTTCCGCTGGGTGCCGCCGAAGGGCTTCGAGCACGGCCGCGGCAAGCTCCGTACCCTCGCCGACGACGCCGGCGTCCTCCAGGCGCCCCGCTGCATCGACTCCGGCGGCCGGTACGTCGACGACCTCTCCCGCGCCACCCGGATCGGCACGGTCTACGGCGTGGACTGGCTGGACGTCCCCGACCGCGACGGCCGCGAGATCGAGGTCCGCGAGCAGTTCGGCCCGAACGAGGTCACCCGCGCCCGCAAGCTGGAGGGCATGTGGTGGGCCGACGGCGGCGCCTACATCGTCTCCTCGTACGCCCGTGACGAGAGCCCGGGCCCCGCGCACGACGGCCAGGTCTGGTTCTACGACCCCAAGCGCCGCACCCTGACCCTCCAGGTCCTCCTGGGCGTCAACCCCGACCCGGACGAGGACGGCGCCTACGACGGCCCCGACAACATCACCGTCTCCCCCTACGGCGGTCTCGTCATCGCCGAGGACGGCGAGGGCGTCCAGCACCTCTTCGGCGCGACCGAGCGCGGTCGTACCTACCCCATCGCCCGCAACGACCTCAACGACAGCGAGTTCACCGGCGTCGTCTTCTCGCCCGACGGCGACACCCTCTACGCCAACATCCAGGACCCGGGCATCATGCTCGCCATCACCGGCCCCTGGTGCCGTCAGCCCCGCCGCTGACCCCCCGTAAGGCGCCGGAAAACCCTTGGCGGGTGGGCGTGCCACCCGCCTAAGGTCGTCCTCATGCACCTCCCGGTGCGCCCGCAGCGGCTACTTCTTTTCATGAAATCTCGCCGCCGCCCCTTTGAACTCGGGAGGCACAGCATGGACACGAGGGTGCCCGGTGCGCAGGCGACGGATACTTCTTCGGATCAGCAGGTTGCGGGTTCGAGTCCCGTCACACCCCTGGGGTGTGTAGCTCACATGGATAGAGCGGCCGACATAGCACCGTCGCCGACTCCTGATCTCGGGCACCCTCGTCGTCCCTGTGTCTTCCCCGCACGCATGAATTCGGGGGAATTCACCATGGCACGGTTCAACGTCCGTACCACCCGCGCCCGTACCACCTCGCCCGTGGTCTCCACCGGCGCCACCGCCCGTACCCATCAGGGCGGCGCCGGTGTCATGCGCGAGCCCCGGTCCGAGCTCTTCCTGCTCGCGGTCGCCAACTTCGTCACGCAGCGGACCTTCTACGAGAGCGGCGAGGAGCGCGACGACCGCTTCGCCACCCTCGTGCGGAAGCTCGCCGTCGAGGACCCGGAGTGGACCGCGGGGCTCCTCGGCTGGCTGCGCCGCGACGCCAACATGCGCACCGCCTCCCTCGCCGGCGCCGCCGAGTACGTCAAGGCGCGTCTCGACGCGGGCTGCGAGACCGGGCCCACCAACCGGCGGGTCGTCGACTCCGTCCTGCTCCGCGCGGACGAGCCCGGCGAACTGCTCGGCTACTGGACCTCGACGTACGGACGGAACTTCCCCAAGCCCGTCAAGCGTGGCGTCGCCGACGCCGTACGGCGGCTGTACTCCGGGAAGTCCCTGCTGAAGTACGACACCGACTCCAAGGGCTACCGCTTCGCCGACGTCCTCAACCTGGTGCACGCCACGCCCGACCCGGCGAAGGCGTGGCAGGGCGAGCTGTTCCGGTACGCGCTCGACCGGCGCCACCACCCCGACACCGCTCTCCCTCCGGAGTCCAGCCGGACGCTCACCGCCCACCGGGCCCTCATGGCGCTCCCGGTCGAGGAGCGGCGCGCGGTGGTCACCGGGCCCGACGGCGCGCGGCGGCTTGCCGAGGCGGGGATGACCTGGGAGGCGCTGGCGGGCTGGTCGCAGGGGCCGATGGACGCGGCGGCCTGGGAGGCCGTCATCCCGTCCATGGGCGCCATGGCGCTGGTGCGGAACCTGCGCAACTTCGACCGGGCCGGGGTGTCCGACGAGGTCGCGGCCCAGGTGGCGGCGCGGATCTCGGACCCCGAGGTCGTCGCGGCCTCGCGGCAGTTCCCGTTCCGCTATCTCGCCGCGTACCGGCACGCGCCGTCGCTGCGCTGGTCGTACCCGCTGGAGCAGGCGCTCGGCCACTCGCTGGCGAACGTGCCCGCGCTGCCCGGCCGGACGCTGGTCCTGGTCGACCGCTCCGGTTCGATGTGGTCGCCGCTCTCGGACCGCTCCGAACTCAACCGGGCCGACGCGGCCGCCGTGTTCGGCACGGCCGTGGCGATGCGGGCCGCCGACGCGGACCTGGTGGAGTTCGGTACGGGCAGCGCTCCGGTCGGGTACCGCGCGGGCGAGTCCGTGCTGAAGGTCCTCGGCCGCTTCGGGAACCTCGGCGGCACGAACACCACCGAGGCCGTACGCAGGCACTACAAGGGCCACGACCGGGTCCTGATCGTCACCGACGAGCAGACGGCGTACACCCGCAAGGGCGAGCCGACCGCGCAGGTGCCGGACGACATCCCGGTCTACACCTGGAACCTGGCGGGCCACCGGGTCGGGCACGGGCCGTCCGGATTCGGCCGGCGGCACACCTTCGCCGGGCTGACCGACGCCGCCTTCCGGATGGTTCCGCTGCTCGAAGCCGGTCGGAACGCCGACTGGCCGTGGATGGAGTGACGAGTGGTGTGACGCGGGGAGTGCCGAAGGGCCCGCCGGTCGGCTGCCGGCGGGCCCTTTCCGTACAGCTGATCAGAGCGCCTGCGCCGCCGGCTTCACCATGCCGCGGACCGTTCTCGACTTCACGAAGTCGCCCAGTGCCGTCATCTCCCACTCACCGGAGAACTGCTTGATGAGCTTGGCCATGATCACGCCCGTCTGCGGCTCGGCCGTCGTCAGGTCGAAGCGGACCAGCTCCTCGCCCGTCGCCGCGTCGATCAGCCGGCAGTACGCCTTGGCGACCTCGGTGAACTTCTGGCCGGTGAACGAGTTCACCGTGAAGACCAGGCCCGTGGCGTCGGCGGGGAGCCGGCCCAGGTCGACGACGATGACCTCGTCGTCGCCCGCGCCCTCGCCCGTCAGGTTGTCACCGGAGTGCTTGATCGAGCCGCCCAGGATGGAGAGCTTGCCGAAGTAGCAGCTGTCCAGGTGGTTGCGCTGGGGGCCGTACGCGATGACGGAGGCGTCGAGGTCGATGTCCTTGCCCCGGTACGCGGGCTCCCAGCCGAGGCCCATCTTGACCTGGGAGAGCAGCGGCCGGCCGCCCTTGACCAGGGACACCGTCTGGTTCTTCTGGAGGCTGACCCGGCCCTTGTCCAGGTTGATCTTGCCGGTGGAGACCGGGGCGGCAGCGGCTGCGGCGACCGGGGGAGCGGCCGGCGGCGGAGGCGTCGGGGCGGCGACCCGCGGGTCCAGCGGCGCGGCCACCGGCGGGGCGACCGGGGCGGGCGCGGCGGCGGGCGCAGCGGCCGGCTCCTCGTCCACCGAGACGCCGAAGTCGGTGGCGATGCCCGCGAGGCCGTTGGAATACCCCTGGCCCACGGCACGCGCCTTCCACGCGCCGTTGCGGAGGTAGACCTCCACGACCACCAGCGCCGTCTCCGAACCGAGCTGGGGCGGGGTGAAGGTGGCGAGGGCACTGCCGTCGTCCGCGTTGCGGATGGTCGCCGTGGGCTCGATGCCCTGGAAGGTCTGGCCCGCGGCGTCCGGGCTCGCGGTGACGACGATCTTCTCGATCCCCGGCGGCACCGCGCCGGTGTCGACCACGATCGCGTCCGGAGCCGTGCCGCCGCCGGAGCGGTAGGTCACGCCGGGGCCGGTCGGCTGGTTGTAGAAGATGAAGTCGTCGTCGGAGCGCACTTTGCCGTTGGCGCCGAGCAGCAGGCCCGAGACGTCGAGCCGAACCGGAGCGGCGACGTCCACCGCCACGCGCGCGGCGGAGAGCGGGATGTTCGAGCCGGGGGTCATAGCGGTCATGCCATGCGTAACGAGCGAGACCGCTTTGCCGTTCCCTTACCCGGCGCCCCTTCGGCCACTCCGGTTACGGGGGTGGTTCCGGGCCGCGCGCTCGTTGCCGAACTTGTACGCGCCCGTCCAGCGCGCCATGACGAGCTGGGCGTCCCCCGACCCCACCTCGGCGAGGAACTTCCCCGCGCGTCCCCCGCGCAGGGTGCCCGCCGCGCGACCCCGGTGGGTGATCACGACGGTGCCGTCCCCGTGCTGCGCGTAGCTGAATCCGGAAGGCTGTGGCATGTCGGCATCGTGCCCTCCGAGGGGCAGGCGCGTCATGCGAATTTTCCTAAGATCGTATTCTTGCGGCTCGTGGGTGGCAGCTCTTTCAGAACACAGGACGTGGACGAGGCGCGCGAGGAGATCGACGCGCGGTACTACGCCAACTTCATGGACGTCATCGAGCGGCGGAAACGTCCCTTCGCGGCCAGGTTCGACACGGTCAGGCTGGGGCCGCTGGTCATCGGTGACCTGTCCTGCGGGGCCGACGTCCGGATGCGTTTCGGCGAGCTCGGCGCCTTCCACATCAACGCCCCGCTCGCCGGGACGATGGAGCTGCGCCAGGGCGGCGGCGCGCCCGTGGTGGCGACGGCGACCGAGGCCGTCCTGCTCGATCCGTACGGGGAGACGGTCCTGGAGCGCTGGAGCGGCGACTGCCGCACCCTCTCCGTCAAGATCGACGCGGCCGCGCTGAGCGAGCGGCTCGAACGGCTCATCGGGCGCCCGCCGCGCGGGCGCCTCGCCTTCGCGCCGTACCTGGACATCACCCGCGGCCCCGGTCTGGGCTGGGCCCGCTTCGCCCTCCAGGTGGCGCGCGACGCGCTGGCCGGGGACGGCCTGGTCCAGCACGCGCTGGTCGCCGGCCCGCTCCAGGAGGCGCTGCTCAACGGGCTGCTCCTGGCGGCCGACCACCCCTGGCGGGACGAGCTGGCGCACCCGGGCGGGCAACTGCGCCCCGCGCCCGTCAAGCGCGCGATGGACGCCGTACGGGCCCGCCCCGAGCACCCCTTCACCACCACCGAACTCGCCGGCCTGGCCGGGGTGGGCGTGCGCCGGCTCCAGGAGTCGTTCCGGGAGTACGTGGGCATGTCACCGATGGCGTACGTACGCGACGTCCGGCTCGAACGGGTCCACGAGGAGCTGCGGGGCGCGGGCCCCGGGGAGCTGAGCGTGAGCGAGGTCGCCTGGCGCTGGGGCTTCGCGCACCACGGCCGGTTCGCGGCGCAGTACCGCGCCCGGTTCGGGGAGACGCCGTCGCAGACCCTGCGTTCGTCGGGGTGACGGGGCCGCTCGTCGGGTGCGGCGATGGCGGGCGGACTCGCCGCGTTCCGCGGACAGGCGGCGCGTTCAGCGGATCGCGGGCGCCCGCGCCACCGCCGTAACGTTCCTTCCGTCGCCTGTGCCAGCGCATGGCGTGACCTGGGCCCGGCCGGCGCCCCCGCATAAGTCCGGCCGGGCCCCTCTGCGACTCCGTCAGTGCGGCCAGCGCGGCGGCTCCGTGCAGAAGTGGCCGCCCAGGTGCGCTTCGGCGGGATCGTCCTCCTTCGGCAGCCCCTGCTCGGCGATGATCCGTTCCGCGTACGGCTCCGAGTCGTCCCGCGGCTCGTAGCCGAGGGCCCGCGCCGAGGAAAGGTCCCACCACAGCCGGGTGTTGGCGGAGGAGCCGTAGACCACGGTGTGGCCGACGCCCTCGGCCGTCAGCGTCGCGTGCAGCAGCCGGGCGCAGTCGGCCGGGCTCAGCCACATCGACAGCATCCGCACCGACGTCGGCTCGGGGAAGCAGGAGCCGATCCGGATCGAGACCGTCTCCAGGCCGTGCTTGTCCCAGTAGAACTGCGCCAGGTCCTCGCCGAAGCACTTGGACAGACCGTAGAAGGTGTCCGGGCGGTGCGGGGCGTCGACGGGGATCACCGGGTCACCCTCGCGCGGTCGCGGGGTGAAGCCGACCGTGTGGTTGCTGGAGGCGAAGACGATCCGGCCCACCCCCTCCTCGCGGGCGGCCTCGTAGATGTGGTGCAGGCCGGTGATGTTGGCGGCCACGATCTCGTCGAAGTCGGCCTCCAGGGAGATCCCGGCGAGATGGATGACCGCGTCGACGCCCCGGACGGCCTCGCGCAGCGCCTCGCGGTCGGCGAGGTCGGCGACGATCGCGTCCGGCGCGCCGTCGACGGGTGCCATGTCGAGCAGCCGGAGCTCGTATCCGTACGCGGGCAGCAGCTCACGCATCAGCGTGCCGACGCCACCGGCGGCGCCGGTGAGCAGGACGGTGCGGGGTGTGGGCATCGGGGAGTCTCCGTCCGTGGATCACATTCACAACCGTGGACACGGTAGGGAGGGTGATCGCCGAGCGTCAAGGGTGCGCACGGACCGTCAAGACCGCCCGAGCGAGATGGCTTTGCGCCTTGACCGGCACTTCGTGGCTGCTCTAGCGTGAAGGCGTTCAAGAATATGGACAACAATCATAACTGTGCACGACGGTGCACGACGGACTTCTCTGGGAGCGCCCGTGACCACAGCCCCGCTCGCCGAACGGCTCGACGGCCTGCTGTTCTTCCCCGTCACCGCCTTCGCCCCGGACGGCACCGTCGACCTCGACCTCTTCCGCGCGCACGTGCGCGGCGGCATCGAGGCGGGCGCCGGCGCCGTCTTCGCCTGCTGCGGAACGGGTGAGTTCCACGCCCTGACCCCCGAGGAGTTCCGCGACTGCGTCGCCGCCGCCGTCGAGGAGACGGCCGGCCGGGTCCCCGTCGTCGCCGGCGCCGGCTACGGCACGGCGCTCGCCATCCGGTACGCGCGGCTGGCCGAGGAGGCCGGCGCGGACGGGATCCTCGCCATGCCCCCGTACCTGGTCGTCGCCGACCAGGCCGGACTCCTGCGGCACTACACCGAACTCGCCTCCGCCACCTCGCTCGACGTCGTCGTCTACCAGCGCGACAACGCTGTCCTCACCCCCGAGACCGCCGTCGCCCTCGCCCGCGTCGACGGCGTCATCGGCCTCAAGGACGGCCTCGGCGACCTCGACCTGATGCAGCGGATCGTCAGCGCCGTCCGCGCCGAGGGCCTCGACCTGCTCTACTTCAACGGCCTGCCGACCGCCGAACTCACCGGACTCGCCTACCGGGGCATCGGCGTCACGCTGTACTCCTCCGCCGTCTTCTGCTTCGCCCCCGACATCGCCCTCGCCTTCCACCGCGCCCTCGCGACCGGCGACGACGCGACCGCCGAGAAGCTCATCGACGGCTTCTACCGGCCGCTCGTCGAACTGCGCGCCAAGGGACGCGGCTACGCCGTCTCGCTCGTCAAGGCGGCGGTACGGATGGGCGGTCTGGACGTCGGCGAGGTCCGCCCGCCGCTCAGCGAGCCCGCGCCCGAGCACCTGAAGGAGCTCGCCACGATCATCGAGCGCGGCCGCGCGCTGCTCGGGACCGAGGAGGGCGACGCGTGAGGGCCGGCGCCTTCGTCTACCCGTGGGACGTCGTCGGTGACCCGGCCGCGCCCGGACTGCTCGCGGACCTCGGTCTCGCGAGCGTCACCCTCGCCTCCGCCTACCACTCCACGCGCGCCCTGACGCCCCGGCACCCCGCGCACCGGATCGTCACCGCCGAACACGCGGCCGTCCTCTACCCGCCGGACCCGGCCCGCTGGTCGGGCCGCGCGCTGCGGCCCTACGAGGCGGGCGAGTGGGCACCCGGCGACGCGTACGGCGAGGCGGCGGGCGCGCTCGCGGAGGCGGGCCTCGAGGTCCACACCTGGGTCGTCCTCGCCCACAACTCCCGCCTGGGGGCGGAGCGTCCGGAGACCTCGGTCGTCAACGCCTACGGCGACCGCTACCCCTGGGCGCCGTGCATCGCCCAACCGGACGTCCACGCCCACCTCGTGGCCCTCGCGGCCGAGGCGGCGGTCCGGCCGGGGGCGGCCGGCACCGAGCTGGAGTCCTGCGGCTGGTACGGCTTCGCCCACCTGCACGCCCACGACAAGATCGGCGGAGTCCCGCTCGGGGACCGCGAGCAGTACCTGATGTCCCTCTGCTTCTGCCCCTCCTGCCGGGAGGGGTACGCGGCGGAGGGCGTCGACCCGGACGCGCTGGCGGCGGCCGTGCGCGGCGCGCTGGAGCCGGTGTGGGCGGGCGGTCCCACTGGAGAGGTCGGCGCCTTCGAGGAGCCGGTGCTCGCGTGGCGCACCCGGACCGCCCGCGCGCTCCAGGAGTCCGCCGTGGCCGCCGTCCGGGCGGCCGCCCCGGCCGGATTCCGGGTCCTGCTGCACGCCGACCCCGTCCCGTACCGCTGCGGCGCCAACGTGGGCACGGACCCGGCGCACGTGCTCGCGGTCGCGGACGGCGTCGTGACCCCGGCGCCCTCCGTGGCCCCCTTCGGCCGCACGGCCCGCCCGGAGACCGTCCTCGCGGCAAACTTCGGTGTGGTGACGGGGATGGGCGGCTCACCCGGCACGCTCGCCGGGGACGCCGAGCGGGCGGCGGCGGACGGCGCCACCGAACTCCGCCTGTACCACGCGGGACTGGCCTCCGGCACCGACCTGGCCGCCGTCGCGGACGCCCTGCGGACGCTGGGCTGAGACGGCGGTCGCCCGGGGCGGGCGCCTCAGGCGTCCGCCCCGACCCGCGCGTCGGCAGCGGCTGTTTTCCGGGTCGCCAGAACGACCGCCCCCGCCAGTCCCGCCGCCGTCAGGAGCGGGAGCAGCACCCGGAGGTCGACCAGCGCGACCAGAGCGGCCCCGGCCGCCAGGGCGACGGCGTTCGGGACGAAGAGGAGGGTGTGCGCCGTCGCGGCGGTGCGGCCGACGGCGTCCGCCGGGGCCTCCCGCTGGACCGCCGTCATCGCGGTGACCAGGACGAGCGGCAGGCCCACCCCGATCAGGGCGCTCGCCGCGAGCGCCACGCCGTCGTGCGGGACGGCGCGGGCGCCCACCGCCACGGCGAAGAGGGCAAGGCCCGCGGCGGCCACCGCCCGCCCGGTCACCCGGCGCAGCAAGGGCCCCGCCGCCAGGCCCGCGACGACCGAGCCCGCGCCCTGGGCCGCGTACAACACCCCGGCGTACGCGGGGGAGTGGCCGAGGCCCCGGTCCACGACGGCGTAGACCGCCGCCCCGTTGACCCCGGCGAGCAGCATCGTGAACGAGCCGGTCAGCACGAGTCGGCGTAGTGCGGGGGACGACCGGATCGTCCGTACGCCCGCCCCGGTATCGCGCAGCCAGTGCGCCGAGGCCGGGCGGGCCGGCTTCTCCTCCCGTACCCGCATCAGCGCGAACACCCCCGCGGCCAGCGCGAACGTCGCCGCGTCGAGCAGCGCCACCGGGCCTCCGCCGTACCGCGCGAAGAGCCCGGCCGCGAGCAGCGGGGCGATCAGCTTCACGCTCTCGTTGACCGTCGTCCGCAGCCCGTTGAAGTCCCCGAGCAGCCGCTTGTCGAGCGCGCTCGCGGCCAGCGCGACCTCCGCCGCGTCGTGGACGGCGCCCTGGATCCCGTACAGCACGAGGACGGCGAAAAGCAGCCACACCCGGTCCGCCGAGTCGACCCAGAGCAGCGCCGGCAGCAGCGCCGCCATCGCCAGGTTCGACCAGACCATCAGCGGCCGCCGCCGCACGCGGTCGGCGACCGTGCCGAGCAGCGGCCCGACGAGCGCGGGCGCCCAGAGGGCGAACGCGGTCAGCGCCGCCAGACTGTCCGAACCGGTCAGGGACTTGACCCAGATCCCGGACGCCAGCCACATCGCCGTCGAACCGAAGCCCGACACCAGTACGCCCGTGAGATACAGCCCCGCTGTCCCCTTCATGTTCATGGCGGCAGCCTGGCGTCTGAGGTGCCCCGGCCGGATCGGGCAGATGCCCTAGAGATGCCCGGCGTTCTGGGGCACGAGCAGGGCGATCAGGCGTTCCGTCCGTCCCCGGAGGTCGGAGGTGCCCGCCCAGTCGGTCATCAGGAGGTGGTGGACGGTGCCGACGAGGGTGAGCGCCACCGTGTCGATGTCCATGGTGTCCGGGAGGCGCCCGAGCCGCTGTTCGGCCGCCAGGTACGCGGCGATGGAGTCCTGGACGGCCGTGAAGCCCGGCGCACCCGCCTCCAGCGCCTGCCGGATCCGGAGGGAGGCCTCGGCGCGGGTCATGGCCAGGCCGATGAGGGCGGGGTGGAGGGAGTCCGGCAGCGCGAGCGCGGCCCGCAGCAGGTTCTCGGCCACCGTGGCGTGACCCGCTTGCTCGTGGATCCCCGCGACCTGCCGCGCGGTGCGCGCGAACCGGTCGAGGACGAGTTCGGCGACGAAGCCGTCAAGCCCGTCGAAGTGGACGTGCAGGACGCCCTTGGCGCAGTCGGCCTCGGTGGTGATCGCCCGGCTCGTCAGGGCGGCCGGGCCCTCGCGGGCGAGGACCCGCTCCGCCGCGCCGAAGAGCCGTTCGCGAAGGTCGGGGATCGCTACTCCACGCGGTGACATGCGGGCCTCTCTCGGGACGGGCTGAGGATCCCACCGTACAAGAGCGGGATTGCGAGTATGGGCGCCTGCCCATACTGTTTGGGCGAGCGCCCATACTCGGGGTGGCCAGTGGTGCGTCGATTCGGAGGAGCGGCATGTCATCCATCGTCAACATCGAGCAGGCACAAGCGTGGGACGGGTACGAGGGTGCCCACTGGGCGCGGAACCAGGACCGTTGGGACGCCGTGAACGGCGGCTTCGACGAGCACCTGCTCGCCGCCGCCGCGCTCGACGGCCACACCCATGTCCTGGACGTCGGATGCGGGGCGGGGGCCACGACCCGGACGGCCGCCCGCCGGGCCGCCCACGGCCGGGTCCTGGGCCTGGACCTGTCGGGCCCCATGCTCGGGCGCGCCCGCGAGAGCGCGCGGCGCGAGAACGTCGGCAACGTGACCTTCGAGCGGGGGGACGCCCAGGTCCACGCCTTCGAGCCGGGTGTGTTCGACGTCGCGATCAGCCGCTTCGGGGTGATGTTCTTCGCCGACCCGGTCGCCGCCTTCGCCAACATCGGGCGGGCCCTGCGCCCCGTCGGCCGGCTGGCGTTCGTCTGTGCGGCGGAGGCCGAGGGGAACGAGTGGCTGCGGGCCTTCGCGGAGCTGCGCGACCTCCTGACCCTCGGCGGCTTCGGGGCCCCCGGGGGCCCGGGCATGTTCTCCCTCGCGGACCCGGCCACCGTGCGCGAGGTGCTGGGCGCGGCCGGGTACGAGGACATCGGCGTCACGCACGTCGAGGCGTACGGGACGTGGGGCCGGGACGCCGAGGACGCGGCCGGCTTCCTGCTCGACACCGGCCCGGGCCGCCACCTCCTCGGCCAGGTCGGCCCGGACGTCCAGGAACGCGCGCGTCAGCGGTTGACGGACACCCTGCGCGCGCACACGGCGAACGGCGCGGTGTCGCTGCGCAGCACCGCCTGGCTGGTCACCGCGCGCCGTCCGGCGTAGCCGGGACCACGCGGTTCTCGTAGCGGAGGGCGGCGAGCGTCGCCAGCGCGCCCAGGCCCTCCCAGAGGCCGACGCCGAGGAAGCCGGCCGGGGCGCGGTCCGAGACCACCGCGAGGGTGAAGACGGCGCAGGTCAGCAGCCGGAAGGGGACCGTCCAGCGAAAGAACGCCTTCCAGTCGGCGAGCGCGGCCAGGATGTAGTACACGCCCATATTGAGCGCGGCCATCGAGGAGGCGATGAGGAAGACGAGGGTGTGGTCCCCCTCCGCGCGATCGGCGACGGATATGGGCTCGAAGCCCATGGCGGTGAGCAAGGTGTCCGAGGACACCAGACCCACCACCCCCATCGACGCGGCGAGCAGCCCGAAGACCGCCATGGTCCAGCCGGACAGGGAGCGGGGCAGACGCACGGCGGTCCTCCGGAATCTCACAAGTATGTGCCCCGCGAGGCTACTTGAGGTTCCGCGAGGCCACTCCGGGGCCCGCCCCGGGAGGCCACTTCGGGCTCCGGGGCGTGCCCCGCGAGGCTACTTCAGCGCCGCCTTCATCATTTTCTGGGCCACCGGGGCCGCGAGACCGTTGCCGCTGACCTCCGAGCGCGCCGCGCCCGAGTCCTCGATCAGCACGGCCACCGCGACCTCCTTGCCGGTGTCCGCGTCCTTCGCGTACGACGTGAACCAGGCGTACGGCGTCTTGCTGTTGTTCTCGCCGTGCTGGGCGGTGCCGGTCTTGCCGCCCACCTCGGCGCCGGAGATCGCCGCGTTCGTGCCCGTGCCCTTGTCGACCACGGTCACCATCGCGCTGCGCAGCTGCTCCGCCGTCGAGGACGAGACGATCCGCTTCGCGTCCCCGTCGTCGAAGGATTCGAGGGTGTCGCCGTCGGAGTCCACGACCTGCGAGACCATATGCGGCGCCGCCATGAGTCCGTCGTTGGCAATCGCCGCGGACACCATGGCGATCTGGAGCGGCGTCGCCGTCACATCGAACTGGCCGATACCGGTCAGCGCCGTCTGCGCCTTGTCCATGTCGGACGGATACACACTGGGGTACGCGCGTACGGGTACGTCCAGCTCCTTGTCGTTGAAGCCGAACTTCTCCGCCATCGCCTTCACCTCGTCCTGGCCGAGATCGACCGCGATCTTGGCGAAGACGTTGTTGCAGGAGTACTGCAGCGCGGTGCGGATCGTGGCGTTCTCGCAGGGCGCGGAGGGGTTCTCGTTCTCCAGGTAGCGGGTCGAGCCGGGCAGCTTGTACGGGTTCGGGCTGTCCGTCGCGGTGTCCACGGAGCCGTAGAGCCCCTTCTCGAGCGCCGCCGCCGCGACCACCAGCTTGAACGTCGAGCCGGGCGGCAGCGGCTGCCGCAGCGCGCGGTTGACCAGCGGCTTGTCCTTGTCCTCGGTCAGCTCCTGCCACGTCGTGCCGTCCGTCAGACCGGCGATCTTGGACGGGTCGTACGAGGGCGTGGACACCATCCCGAGGATCCGGCCGGTCTTCGGGTCGATGGCGACGGCCGCGCCCTTCTTCGAGCCGAGCGCCTCGTACGCGGCCTTCTGCACGGCCGGGTCGATCGTCGTGACCACGTCACCGGGCTCCTGCTGCTTGCCGGTGAGGGCGTCGATCGGGTTCTTCAGCCGGGTGTCGGTGCCGTCCAGGACGTCGGAGTAGATGCCCTCCAGCTGGGTGGCGCCGTACGCCTGTGAGCTGTAGCCGGTGACGGCCGAGTAGAGCTCGCCGTCGGTGTAGTCGCGTTTGTACGCGAGGTCGCCGCCCTCCGTCTTCTTCGAGCCGGTGACCGGCGAACCGGCCACGACGATGTTCCCGAGCGGCTGCGCGTACTGCGCGATCACGTTCCGCCGGTTCTTCTTCTCGTCCGCGAGGGCCTTGCCTTCGTACGCCTGCACCCAGGTCGCCCGGCCCAGCAGGGCGAGCACCAGGAGCAGCGCGAAGACCGAGGCGCGCCTGATCGTCTTGTTCATCGCACTAGGCCGGACGAGTGGAAGGCGTCATTCCGTTCCTGCTGTGTCCGGTTTCTCAGGAAACGTTCATGCGGGGGGGGGGAGGCGGGGGTGACGCGCGCCACTCCCGCCGGCCCGCGCGGCTCAGCGCGTCCCGACGAAGCCCGACTCGTACGCCAGGATCACCGCCTGCGTACGGTCCCGGGCGCCCGTCTTCGCAAGCACCGCCGCCACGTGGGTCTTCACCGTCGCCGGGCCGACGCCCATCCGCCCGGCGATCTCCGCGTTGGTCAGACCCGTCGCGACCAGGCGCAGCACCTCCGCCTCCCGCTCGGTCAGCCGGGCCACCCAGGGCGGTGCCGTCGGGGGCCGGCGGCGGGCGTGCTCGGCCGCCAGGCCCCGTACCGCCGCCGGGTAGAGCAGCGAGTCGCTGCGGGCGACCAGCCGGACCGCGTCGACCAGCTCCTCCGCGCCGGCCCGCTTGAGCAGGAAGCCGGCGGCCCCGACCCGGAGGGCGTCGTAGACGTACGCGTCGTTCTCGAAGGTCGTCACCACCACGATCCGCGGCGGCTCCGCCATCCCCGCGAGGATCTGCTCGGTGGCCCGGATCCCGTCGATCTCCGGCATCCGCACGTCCATCAGGACCACGTCGGGCCGCGCCTCGCGGACCACCGACACCGCCTCGGCCCCGGTCGACGCCTCGCCCACGACCTCCAGGTCCGGCTCCGCGTCCAGGATGACCCGCAGCGCCGTCCGTACCATCCGCTCGTCGTCCGCGAGCACCACCCGGATCATCGGGCGCCTCCCGTCGTGCGGCCCAGCGGCAGCCGTACCGCGAGGCGCCAGACCTCGCCCGAGGGACCCGCCGGGCCCGCCGAGGACGTGCCACCGAGCAGACGCGCGCGTTCGCCGACGCCGCGCAGTCCCCGGCCGCCGCCGGGGCGGGTCACCGGGGCGCGGCCGGGCAGGGGGTTCTCCATCACGATCTCCAACTCGTCCTCGTCGTCGTCCAGGGCGATCCGCGCGCTCACGCGCTCCCCGCCCGCGTGCCGGGCCGCGTTCGTCAGCCCCTCCTGCACGATCCGGTACGCCTCCCTCGACACCGCGTCCGGCACCCGGTCGAGCGCCCCGGCCACCGTCAGCTCCACGTGCCGCCCCGCGCCGCGCACCAGCGCGTCGAGCGCGTCGAGCCGGGGTGCGGGCAGCTCGCCGTCGTCCTCGCCGTCGCGCAACAGGCCCAGGACCGTGTCCAGTTCGCCGACCGTGCGTCGGGTCGTCTCCTCGATGGCGGCCAGGGCCTCCCGTACGAACTCCACATCGGTGTCCAGGACCCGGCGGGCCGCGCTCGCCTGGAGGGTCACCGCGCTGAGCGCGTGGCCGACCGAGTCGTGCAGCTCGCGGGCGAGCCGGTTGCGTACCGCCAGCTCGGCGGCGCGCCGCTCGGCCGCCGCGAGGCGGTCCGCCGGGCTCGGCCCGAGCAACCGGGGTGCCTGCCGGGCGAGGAAGGCCCCCGCGCCGGCCGCGACGGCGGCAAGGGCGAGCAGCATCAGCAGCCCGGCGGGCAGCCCGGCCCACTGGACCCACGGCCGGTGCAGGCCCCAGTACGCGGTCAGCTCGGACTTCTGGAGCGACGGGGAGAGCGGCAGGGCCATGACCGTGACCGCGAAGGGCGGAAGGGCCAGCGTCGCGCCGCTGACCAGCGCGCCGACGCCCAGGTGGAGCGTGAACCAGCCCGCCGTACGGGCCTTGGCGCTCCGCCCCCGGGCTGGTCCGTCCGCGAGCCGGCCGTCGTCCGCGATCCCGCACAGCGCCCGGGCCGCCGCCACCGACATGGGCCGGGTCAGCGGGAAGAGCGAGGTGATCGCGGCCAGCGGCAGGCCGACCGCGTACGCCCCGAACTGCGTGGAGAGCCCGCCCCCGAACATCGCCTGCCCGCCGAAGAGCCAGGCCACGACCACGCTGCCGACCAGCCAGTACGGCATGAACAGGGCGCCGCCCAGGATCAGATGCACCCAGCGGAGCCGGGCCCGCCGGCCCAGGAGCGAGGAGAGCGGAGGTCTCACGCGCCCGCGCTCCGACGGCGCAGGAAGACGGCCAGACAGCCGGCCAGCAGAATCCCCGTGATCATTTCGCCAGAGTAGGTCAGCCGCGCCAGGCCGGTGAACGCCTTGTCGGGATCGGTGTCCGGCATGAACGTCACGAGCGTCATGTACGCGCCCCAGCACCCGACTCCGCCCGAGCCGACCCAGCCCAGGCCCAGGGCCGTACGGACCGACAACGACCGGGCCCGCCGGAAGACCAGGAACACCACGCCGACCACGGCGACGGCGACGAAGAGCGCGCGCATCCACTCCAGGACGTAGAAGTCGTCGGTGCGCCGGGCGATCTGCGCAGGCGAGAGCCCACGTGTCGAGCCGGACGCCCACATCAGATGGACGGCGGCGGGCACCAGGGCGAGCAGCGAGGCGAGGGCGGCCGTGACGCGCGTACCGGTGCCGCAGAGCCGGGCGGGCAGGTCGCCCAGGGTGCCCCGCCACACGTGCGCCCAACGGTCGCGTACGTAGAGGACGAAGAGGGTGCCGAGCGCGAGCCCCTGGGCGATGAAGCCGCCGTAGACGACCCCGAAGACCCAGTCGTCGAGGAACGGTTCGCCGCCGCCGGCGGGCTTCGGCGGGCCGGTGACGAGGGAGACCATGAGCTGCGCGGGGAAGCCGATCATGATCGGGGAGAGCAGGCCGGTCGCGGCCCACAGGGGGAACGCGAGGAGCCAGGCCCGCACCCGCAGCCCCCACGGCTGGGTGAGCAGCAGGGCGAGGACCACGACGGCGGCGTCCATCAGCGCCGTCACGCCGTTGGCGACGGCCATCAACGCCCGGTCGTCGAGCAGCGGACTCCCGGCCGGGATGCCGATCTCGCTCCCCGCGATCCAGGCGACCTTGATCGAGACGTACGGGAGGCAGGCAAGGACCGCCAGGACGCGCAGGATCCTACGGGCGGCGCTCGGGCCGCCGGTGGTCTGGTGAACGGCGGAAAGGGAAGCGGTCGGTGTCATGCCACCACGCTCCCGCGCGGACCCCTCCCGTCACCTCCTGCCCAGCGGTGAACCGCCTCCGCCGTGCGGGGGAGAAGCCGGTCCTCCCGCCGCGGCGGAATCGGTGGTTCAGAGGCGGCGGCTCCGAGTCGGTGGCTCCGAGTCGGCGGTTCAGAGGCGGCGGTATCAGAGTCGGCGGGTCGCCAGGGTCAGGCGGTCGCGGGCGTCGAAGAGGGCGTCCTTGATCATCTGTTCGTGGCCGGGGGTGAGCCGGGCCACCGGGACCGAGCAGCTGATCGCGTCGCGGGCCGGGGTCCGGTAGGGGATCGCGATGCCGAAGCAGCGCAGCCCGAGGGTGTTCTCCTCGCGGTCCACCGCGTACCCCTGCTCGCGGATCACGTGCAGCTCCTCGATGAGCTTCTCGCGGTCCGTGATCGTGTGCTCGGTCAGCGGCGGCAGCGTCTCCGGGAGCATCTTGCGGACCTGCTCGTCGCTGTGGGTGGCGAGCAGCGCCTTGCCGAGGGAGGTCGAGTGGGCGGGCAGCCGGCGGCCGACACGGGTGAACGGCCGCAGGTAGTGCTGGGACTGACGGGTCGCCAGATAGACCACGTTGATGCCGTCGAGCCGCGCCATGTGGATGGTCTCGGTGGTGTCGTCCGAGAGCCGGTCGAGCGTGGGCCGGGCGGCGGCCACCACCTCGTCGCCGTCGATGTACGAGGTGCCGACCAGCAGGGCCCGGACGCCGATGCCGTACCGCGTACCCGTCGCGTCCGTCTCCACCCAGCCCAGCTCGACCAGGGTCCGCAGCAGCATGTACAGGCTGGACTTGGGGTAGCCGACCGCCTCCTGGACGGCGGCCAGTGAGTGCATGCCGGGGCGCCCCGCGAAATACTCCAGCAACTCCACGGTGCGCACCGCGGACTTGACCTGGGCCCCACCCGTGTCGGCAGTCGACATTGCCCTCGCCCCTCTTCCTGGTGCCTCTTGTGGAGTCGGCACGCGCGTCAATAGAGTCCATATTCATCTACTGGAACTCTGTTCAGAATACCGAACAGGGCGCGAAGAGAGGCATGGCGGTGGCTGCTGAACCAGTGTGGAGTGTGGACCCCCGGACGGGGAAGCCGCGGGAGCAGGTTGCGGTGGAGGCCACAGTCGAGGACGTGGACCGGGCCGTCACCGCCGCGGCCGCCACCCGCGACGCGCTCGCCGACCGTACGGTCCGGGCCGCCCTGCTCCGTACCGCCGCCGACCTCCTGGACGAGGCCCGGCCGGACGTCGTCGAGACCGCCGACGCCGAGACGGCGCTCGGCCCGGTCCGGCTGGCCGGTGAACTCGCGCGCACCACCGGCCAGTTGCGGGCCTTCGCGGACGTGGTCGAGGAGGGCGCCTTCCTCGACGTACGGATCGACCTGCCCAACCCCACGACCACCCCGCCCACGCCCGACCTGCGCCGCTGGAAGATCCCGCTCGGCGTGGTCGCCGTCTACTCGGCCAGCAACTTCCCGCTCGCCTTCTCCGTCCCGGGCGGCGACACCGCCAGCGCCCTCGCGGCCGGCTGCCCCGTCGTGATCAAGGCCCACCCCGACCACCCGGCCACCTCCGAACTGTGCGCGTCGCTGCTCCGCCGGGCCGCCGTCAAGGTCGGGCTGCCCGAGGACGTCGTCGGCCTGGTCCACGGCTTCGACGCGGGCGTGGAGCTGGTCCGCCACCCGCTGATCGCGGCGGCCGGCTTCACCGGCTCGGTACGGGGCGGGCGGGCGCTCTTCGACGCGGCGGCCGCCCGGCCGGTACCGATCCCCTTCCACGGCGAGCTCGGTTCCCTCAACCCGGTCGTGATCACCAGCGCGGCGGCAGAGGCGCGCGCCGCCGAGATCGGGGCCGGGCTCGCGGCCTCCATGACCCTCGGGCAGGGCCAGTTCTGCACCAAGCCCGGCTTCGTCCTGGCGCCCGCGGGCGAGGCCGGCGACCGCTTCGTCGCCGCCCTGGCGGACGGCGTGGGCGGGACCGAGCCCGGCGTGATGCTCGACGCGCGCATGCGCGGCGCGTTCGTCGCGGGCGCCGCCGAGCGCGCCGGCCTCCCGGGCGTCACCGCGCCCGTTCCGCCCGGCCCGGCCGACGAGCACACCGTCACCGCGGGCTTCCTGACCGTCGACGCCGCGACCCTGCTGGAGGGCGGGCACGGGGAGCTCCTGGAGGAGTGCTTCGGCCCCCTGACCGTGGTCGCCCGCTACGGCTCCCCGGCGGAGATCCCGCAGGTCCTCGCCCTGCTCCCCGGCAACCTCACCGCCACCCTCCAGATGGCGGACGAGGACCCGGAGGCGGCGACCCTGCTCGCCGAACTCACCCCGCTGGCGGGCCGCGTGCTCGTCAACGACTGGCCGACGGGCGTGGCCGTCGCGGGCGCCCAGCACCACGGCGGCCCGTACCCGGCGACCACCTCCACCTCCACGTCGGTCGGCGCGACCGCGATCGAGCGCTGGCTGCGCCCGGTCACGTACCAGTCGACCCCGCAGCACCTGCTCCCGCCGGAGCTGCGCGACGACAACTCGCCGGTTCTGCCGCGCCGTTGAGGACCGGGGTGCGGCTCACAGCCGCACCACGATCTTGCCCGTGTGCGTGTCGGACTCCATGAGCCGGTGGGCGTCGGTGATCCGCTCCAGACCCTCGAAGGTCTCGGCGATCACCGGCGCAAGGGAGCCGTCCCGCAGGCCCGAGCCGATGAACCCGGCCATCCGGCGCCGCCCCTCCTCCGAACGCACCACCGCGCCGTTGGCGTAACCCCGTACGGTGAGCGGCCAGTTCATCGGCACCGTGGCCGGCCGGTGGTCGAGCCAGCCGTACAGCACCGCCGTGCCCTCCGGCTCCAGGGCGTTGCCCAGCTCGGTGAAGCCCGGCCCGCCGATCGCGTCGAAGACGACCCGCGCGCCCCGCCCGTCGGTGAACCGCCGCACCTCCTTCACGACGTCCTCGCTCTCCGTCGTGATCACCCGCGCCGCGCCCAGGTCGAGCAGGCCCTGCCGCTTCCGATCGCCGCGGGTGGTGGCGATCGGCACCGCCCCGATCCGCCGCGCCACCTGGATCGCCGCCGTCCCCACGCCACTGGACGCCCCCGTGATCACCACCGGTTCGCCGGGGCGCAGCCCGCCCGCCTCCACCATGCCGCCGTACGCCGTCGAGTACGTCAGCCACACTGCCGCCGCGGTCACCGCGTCCACGCCGTCGGGCCGGGGCACCACGTACTCCTCGGGCAGCACCACCCGCTCCGCGTACACCCCGTGCACCCCGAAGTCGAAGTTGGCGGCCGCCATGACCGGGTCGCCGACGGCGTACGCGGTGACGCCGGCGCCGACCGCCTCGACCACCCCGGCCGCCTCGTAGCCGAGCCGGGAGCCGGGGAGCGTCGGCTGGTAGTAGTACGTGCCCGCGCGGAACAGGGCCTCGGCTCGGTTGAGGCCGATCGCCTCGACGCGGAAGAGCACCTCGCCCGGACCGGGCGCGGGGAGCGGGACCTCCTCCACGGTCAGGACCTCGGGCCCGCCGAGTTCGTGGAAGAGCACGGCGCGTGTCATCTGCTGATTCGTCATGGCATCGAAAGTAGGCGGGGGCGACGAGACGAACCATGTCCCAGAGCCTCCCCTCCATGTCAGTACGTCTCACGATGTTTCCCAGGGTCTCGCGGGGTACGGTGCGGGCCATGGACGTACTCAGCGATGCCGTAGCCGCCATGCGCACCGGGCACCCGCACTCCTCACGTACCGTCAACTCCGGTTCGTGGGGCGTCCGTTTCCCGCCGAGCGAGGGTGCGGGCTTCCATGTGGTGGTGCAGGGAACGGCCTGGCTGGTCCCGCCGGACGGCGGCGAAGGGCGGACGGAGCCCGTCGAGCTTCGCTCCGGTGACGTGGTCCTCCTCCCGCACGGCACCGGTCACGGACTCGCCGGCCGCCCCGACGCCCCGCTCGTGGACGCCGTACGGGCCCCCGACGGCTCCTGGCCCACCCCGCCCGACCGGGCACCGGCCGGCGCGGCGGAGACCCTGCTGCTGTGCGGCGCGTACCAGGTGAGGAGGGCCCGGGCGCATCCGCTCTTCACCGAGCTGCCGCCGTACGTGCACATCCCCGCCCGGGTCGGCGCCCATCCCCGGCTGCGCGCCGCCGTCGACCTGCTCGGCGCCGAACTCGCCGACCCGCAGCCGGGCTCCGACGCGCTCGTGCCCGCCCTGCTCGACACGCTGCTGGTGCTGTTGCTGCGGACCTGGTGGCTGGCCGAGCGCCCGGACCGCACCACCGGCTGGTCCGCCGCCCTGAGCGATCCGGCCGTCACCGCGGCCCTCCGGGCGATCCACGCGGACCCGGCCCGGCCGTGGACCGTGGAGGAACTCGGTGTCGAGGGCGGCCTCTCCCGCGCCGCCTTCGCCCGCCGCTTCACCACACTGGTGGGCCGCCCGCCGCTGGCGTACCTGACGTGGTGGCGCATGACGACGGCGGGGCGGATGCTCCGGACCGACGACACGCCGCTCCGTACGGTGGCCCAACGGGCCGGATACGCCTCGGAGTTCGCCTTCGCCAAGGCCTTCAAACGGGAGTACGGGACGGCGCCGGGGCAGTACCGCAAGGCGTCCGCGCGGGCGTGAGACGGACGGCCCGACGCGAGCAGGGGGCGCAACCGCCCGCCGTGCCGCGAGCGTCCCCATTGTCATGATCAGAACCGCGACGCCCGACGACCTCGACGCCATCGCCGCCCTGCACCTGGAGGCCCGCGCCACGTACTACCGGGGCCACCTCCCCGACACCGAGTACGCCGGCCCCGAGGAACTCGCCCGCACCCGCGAGGGATGGAGCAGGGCCGTGGCGCGGGGCGACGTGCTCCTGGCCGAACGGGACGGCGAGCCGGCCGGCGTGGCCGCGTACAGCAGGGTCGACGGCGACGCCGGTACGGTCACGCTCACCCAGCTCCACGTCCACCCCGCCCACTGGCGCCGGGGCATCGGCACCGAGCTGCACACGGCCTGCGTCGCCATCTGGCGCGCGGAGGGCCTCACGGAGGCCCGCCTGCTGGTCTTCGAGAAGAACGAACGCGCCCGCGCCTTCTACACCACCCACGCCTGGACCCGGTCCCCCGACACCCCCCACGCCAGCACCCACCTCGTGCTCCGCCTCACACTGGCGCCCGCGGCGGAATGAACGCGGCGGGGGCGGGCGTCGTAGGCCCTACAGGGCGGTGCTCAGGACCTCGCACACTTCCGCGCTCGTCGGCCGGTCGGCGGGCGAGCGGCTGAGCATGTGCGGGATGAGCGACCCCAGTACGCCCGCGATGTTCACAGGTCTATGAGGGCCCGCCACGATGGCTTGCCGCTGGATCTCGCGGGGAGCGTCGTCCGGGTAAGCGACATGGCGCCACCCGGTGGCGCTGATGAACAGCGCCGCTCCCAGCGCGTACACGTCGGCTTCCCGCGTCGGCGTGGCCGTGCCGGATTCCAGGACGCTCGCCGAGATTTCCGGTGCTTCGTAGTGGACGAGACATCCCCGGTACGGGAAGTCATAGCCACGGGGAACCGTGCCGCCGCGAGCGAGCGCGAGATCGATCAGGAACGTTCCGGCGGCCGAACGCCCAAGGATGAAGTGGGCTGGCTGGACGTCCCCATGGACCCAGCCTTTCTCGTGCAGGGCAGCGAGGGCGACGGCACACGAGCGCGCTTCACCGAGATTCGGCGCGGGCGAGTCCGCATGGACGCGGTGAGGCTCCCAGAGGTCGTACAGGCTGAGGCCCCTCCGCCACGGCTGAGCACTCCACGTGCCGCGCTCCCACTCCCCGCTGAGGATCCGCTCATGGGTGAGCTGCCGAAGGATGGCGGCTTCACGTGCGGGCGCTAGCGCAGTCCAAGCGTGCGTCTTGGTGGGATGGCCCACCTTCACCGCGTAGGGACCGAGATCGGTCGTGAACTCCCAGACGGTAGACCCGCGCCTGTTGAGAACGAGCCTCATGTCCCTGGGGTTCAGGAGCAGTAGCGCACCCCCGGGCGGTTCGTATGGTCCTTCGGAACTCATGCGTTCACCTTCCAATGGCGGAGCCGATCCCCGGAATCGGAAGTCGGCCCCACTCACTTCACGGCGGGAGAGTACCGGCGGTCAGACGGCCCGGTAGTCGCGCCCGCAGTCGGAGTCACACTGCGCCGCGTTCTCGCCGTTCACGGTCCACAGGTCATCCATGACCAGGAACCCCTGCGCCTTCATGGCGTGGGCGGTGGCCTGTACCTCCTCCAGGACCCTGCCCCCGCCACCGGGGCGCGGGTTGTGCTCAAGGAAGCACCCCGCGTGCGTCTCACAGAACGCGCGGTAGTCGGCGGTGTGCAGGATGAACGCGTGAAGCGCCCCGTCCACGTCGTCACTCGGGACCATTTTGACCGTGGCCGTGCCGACCGTGGCGAGGAATGCGAGCGCCTGATCCGTGGCGCGCTCCGCCTTCGCCCGGTCGGAGCCGAAGTGCGTCACAGTGAACTCGGCGATGCTGTCGAACAGCGCCGATTCGACCAGCGCACGGCCGGTACGAAGGTCATTGGCAGTAGCCGTCATGGCTGTGTTCCTCCTGTTGGGTGTGGAGTGCCGCATTGCTCACCCGTCCGTGCCTAGCCGTCACTCCACGGACGGGAGTGGTGCCCGCTCTCCGCCCGGCCGGAATTGCGCGGGAGCCGTGCCTGTGGGCTCACGGGCTGAGAGCGGAAGATGTGGAGTCGAGCGGTGAGCCGGCTGCCTACGCGCCGAGCCCGGCGCAGCGCGTGCGGTGGAGCCTGGCGAGTGCGGCGAGTTGGCGTCGCTCCCGCTCGTTCGCAGGGCGCACGCGTGTCCAGGGAGCCGACCACGCGTAGCCGGTCGGCCGAACCAGGCGAACGATTCCACCGGGGCGGAACCCGGCAACAACGCCAACCATTTCGTGCGAAGACTCATAGACCTTGAGTCCCACCGTGAGACCGGTGTTCCCGTAGGACATGGGTCTACCGGTCACCACGAGCGGGGGCGATGCGCCCGACTGCGCTGATTCGCCTCGGCCACGCGGTCCCGGAACGCGTCCGATTGCTGCGCCGGGGACATTTCTTCCGGGTCGGCTTCCCATTCCCTACCCCCATTCAGCGGACGAAGCTGGTAGCGCGGGCCGATATGACCCATCACGCGCCCCACGCGGCCCGTTCTCGTGTCCTGGACGACTTCCCCCGACTCCCACACTCGTGGGTGGTCGTGCGGGCTCTCAGGACGGTCCACGGCGCGCCCTCGCCTCCAGGCCGTCACGGACCAGGAGCAGCAGCTGCTGCGTGGGCGACGCGTAGCCGGTCCGGGGTACCCACTGCGGCACGAAGTGCCAGAGTCCGCCCGTCCGTATCAGGGCGACCAACGCGTCCGCGTCGTTGGTCTCGCGGGCGGGTTCGTGATCCATATCCGGGTCCTTCGCTGTGGCGTCGTCCCTTGCGGTGGTCTCTGCTCGCTCTAGGCAACCGCCCGGCTACGTCCAGCGGTACCGTTGTAACGGCGGCAGGACTTAAGAGCTTTAAGCGCCTCCAATGCGCGGGGAGTTGAGAACCGGTGCCCAATCCGAAAGCGAACGCGGGGCTTGAGCGGCTGTACCGGGAGAGTGGTTGGACGCTGCGGCAGTTCGCCCAGGAGATCAACCGCCTGGGGACGGGACGCGGGACGCCCCTCCGGTACCGAGAACCTTCGGTGCACCAGTGGCTCAAGGGCCATATGCCGAAAGAGGCCGTGCGCCCGCTGATCCTGGAAGCGCTGGCACGCAAGGTGGGGCGCCCTGTGACACACAGCGAGGCCGGGTTCCCCTCGACTCCCGGGGACCGGCAGCCCGACCATCCCAGTACGGTGGAGGGGCTGTTAAACCTGGGGAGGCAAGATATGGACCCGTCCCGCCGAAGCATTCTCGGGGTCGGCCTCTTCTCCGTTGCGCTGACCATCCCCAATTGGCCTGACGTTGTCGGCAGGATGGAAGCCGCCCAGAAGGGCGACATTCAGCGCATGGGGATGGCAGACGTTCAAGCCGTCTCCGCGATGACCGAACGAATCTCTGATCTCGACGACCAGTTCGGCGGGCGTACAGCGCGCCCCATGGCTGCGGCGTTTCTGGTGAACACGGCTGCCCCGTATCTGGGCATGGAAGCCCCAGAATCCGTCCGAAAGGCGATGATGGGCGCGGTCTCGGATCTCTGCTACCTGGCGGGTTACATGGCGGTGGACGAGGGGCTGCACGGATTGGCACAGCGGTACTACCTCAAGGCGCTGGAGTTGGCCGGGGCATCCGAGGATCACCTGACGTTCTGCACAACACTGCGGGGGATGAGCGTCCAAGCGGTCGACTTGGGGCATGGTCCGGAGGCAATGCGGCTAGCGGATGCCGCGTCCGCCGCCTCGCCCAAGGCCGGCTCGCGAATGCGCGCCTTTCTCGTTGGGCAGCAAGCCCACGCGGCAGCGCAGACAGGGGCACGTGTGCAGGCGCAGGGGTACCTGCGGGAAGCCGAAGTAGCCATGGAAAAGGCGGAGTCGCAATCCAAGGCGTTCGGTTCCTACGACCCGTCGTCGCTCCTCTACCACACGAGCCAAGTCCGCTACGAACTAGGCGATATTGCGGGATCGATTGCAGCTATGGAGCAGTCGGACCGGCTCCGGCAGAGTGTCTACCGCCGCACCAGGGTCCGGCATCGCTGCACCCTCGCCGAGCGGCAGCTGGAACTAGTGTCTCGTGATTCCGTCAGCGTTACTTGATCTTGTGTGGCAGGGTCTCTTGGTATGGAGCTCTCCGTGGAACA